>CALMRE010000060.1 GCA_937871295.1 uncultured bacterium
CTTACGATAAGTGCCTCGCCGACCGGCGCGGTTTCGAGCCATCAGTTAACCTATACCGCCTCTGACAGCAATCTCTCCAATGTCTATTACACGATGAACGATGGGGCGCAGGTGCAGTTGGATGTCGCGTCGGCTGTTCCGCAGTCGGTCAGTTTCGCCTGCGGCGCGGGTGGTATCGCCGACGGGACTTACAGTTTCAAGTTCTACGCGGAGGATTTCGCGGGGAACCTCGCGGGGCCGGTAGCCCGTTCGGTTATGTTCGACTGTACGCCTCCTCTCTTCAATGGTGGTGTCGATCCGTACCTCGGGACCAATCTCGAAGAGGATGGCCGCTATCTGAATCAGACCGACAACCTCGTCCTTTCTCTCAACGAACCGGGAACGATATACTACGAATATTTCCTCTCCAGCAATCCTTATCTCACCTGTAGCGGCAACGCCTCCTACCTTGACACCTCGAAAGTGGTCTCCTGCCCTTTTGACGGCGCGGGGGCAAATGATGGCGTCTATACGATCAAGTTGTATGCGTTCGACCTCGCGGGCAACAAGTCGGCCGAGTTCATCCGCACCTTCACCATCGACAACATGGCCCCCGCCTTTCCTCGCGCGACGGCATCAAAGACCAAGCCGTGGAATCCCTTTGCAACGACAGGGGCGACCACCATACAGTTCACGGCGAGCGACACCAATTTCGGGAATTGCACCTATACGATGAACGGTACCGATGTTTCTACTTTCGCCCCCGCATCCATCACCGAGAACTCCACCAAGTTGGATCTTTGGCTTAAGGGGCTTGCGACCAATTACTTTCTCCCTAATGTGACCAACAACATTAAGGCCGACTGCATCGATCTCGCCGGTAATACGGCGAGCAGGACCTTTTCATGGTTCCACGATGTGACCATGCCGGTCATTGTCATTAACTCGACAAGCCCCGCGATCCCCGCGCTGGGAGTTCGCAATTCATCGCCGGTGACGGTCAATCTCAGAATGACTGATAATGGAACGACGGGCGACAACACTTCGGTGATCCGGGTCTATTGCCAGTGGTCGAGTTCTTCTTCCCCCACATGGCAGTATTGCAGTGACGGCGGCTCTTCCGGAAAAGCGGTAACCTATGATGGCGGGTCCAGTAGTTATGTCGCCTCGTTCACGGTCTCCGGAGGCGCGAACAATGTCTATTATAACTTCCGCTTCTACGCCGAGGATGCCGCGAACAACAAGGATGCGGAAACGGCAAATATCTCGACCTCCTACAAGTATGATAATGTGGCGCCGCTCCTAACGCTTTTTGCGGGTCAGTTGGAATATACCACCGAGACGATAGCGACTTATGTGATGCAGTTCGACACGCCGCTCGCGCATCTCGACGGACTGCAGGCGAAGGCGATACAGTCGGGCGTGGTCAAATCGACGGCGAACTGCTTTGCGGGA
>CALMRE010000061.1 GCA_937871295.1 uncultured bacterium
CAATGGACAAAACCTGCAACCCATCCATTTTGGGCATCTTTAGATCACAGATCAGAAGTCGAAACTGTTCGGATTCGAGACGGGCCAGAGCGCGCGCACCTGAATTCACCGTGTGAATCTCCGGCCGGCTTGGCAGGCGGGACAGCAGCTCGCGATAAGTATCCAGCAGAGCTGGATCGTCATCCACAAGCAATACTTTATTCCGAGATTCCATCTGTTGTTCGGCTATCACCTTACGTTGAGATGAACGTGACAGCAAGGCTTGTTCCGTTCGCCCCCAAAATCCAGGAATTTCTTCTCCGCCGCTTTTTTTGCCGATACGGAGAATGAACTGCTGTACGGACGGGAGTATGTTGTCGACATGGCGTCCGGCCGAAAGGTCAGGCGTCATACGATGGGAGAATTCGGGACGGAACTTTTCAGCAGATACGGGGTCACATATTATCCGGTCTCTCCGCAGGCAATATCCGACGGTATCCTCTTTCGCGCGGTGGCGGGCAACACAACACTCATGATCCCGCCTCGACTGCAGGCATTCGATAGCGTGGGAGGTGCCTTGCTGTGGGAAGTGACCCATGAAGATTGGGGGCGGACTGATTCTTCGGGTGGACTTTATTACACCGATCTTATGTATGTGACCGTTTCGAATGGCAAGGTGCTTGTCTCCACCTACTGGAATGAGGTATATGCCTTTGATGTTCAAGACGGCAGTTTCATTTGGGACTATAACGCTACCGGCTATTTCAGCCTAGACAAAACGATAGTGTCGGGAAATATGGTGCATTTTGTCGGAGAGGAAGAGCGGTGTTGGGGATGCGATGTTCTGCATGTGGCGTTTTCGCTGGACATAGAGAGCGGACTGCTCGTTGGTTTTAATTATCTTGGAGGTCCTTTTGCTGATTTCCATGATGACCTTGCAGATGATTTTCTTAATATCGATCAGAATGTCACCTTCAGCGAAGGGAGGCTTTACCACTTCAAAGATTCTGTATTTATTTACGAATGAAGTTCATCCCTGCCAGGGCATCTTGAAGCAGGGTTCATCGAAGAGCGAATAATCGGCCTTGCCGTTGACGACGAGCGTTCTGACGAGCGCTGCTTCGGTGAGGAGTTCCTTCGCCGCGTTCAGCGTCGCGCCGGTCCGCGACCGGTCATCGACGATGAGAACGCGCTTGCCATGGTAAGGGAAGGTTATCGGCCGCAGGAGCGCCGGACATTCGCGGCACGGCCTATGCGTCTCGTCGCGGAAATTCATCCAGATCGTCGCGAGGTCACAGCCGAGCCGGTTGGCGACAAGCGCCGCCGGAACAAGGCCGCCGCGGGCGACCGCCACCACGAGATCGAACTGCTCCGGTATCTCGATCAGCCGCAGACGCTCGAGAATGAGGTCGAAGGGTTTCGTTTCCATTATTTCTTATCGAGGTCGATGAGTTCGTAGCGGGTGGTGCCGAGGCCGATCTTTTCGCCGTATTCGAGTTGCGGTTTTCCCGAGACGCCCGAATGTTTGGCGAAGGCATCCTTAGTATGGGTCGCCGCGTTGACCAGATCATACGCGGCGGCGTCTATCGCCAGCATGTCGGTCGATACAAGTATGCCGATGTCCTTCGTGAAGGGCTTCTGCGCCCCCGCCATGCAGTCGCAGTCGGGCGAGATGTCGGCCAGCACATTGATATAGACCATGTGTTTGTTGTCTTTGATGATCTTGGCGTACTCGACCAGTTTCTCCATGAACGCCGGGGTGTCGGTCGATCCCCACGGGACTCCGTAGACCCGCGTCGGACAGACGCCGATGCACTTGGCACAGCCGATGCATTTTTCGGGGTCGATGACCACCTTGGGCTCGATGGTGATGGCGTTGCCGGCGCACTGCGGGACGCAGAGGCCGCACTTGGTACACTTCTTGGTGTTCACGGTCGGAATGGTCGAGGCGTGCATCGCCATCTTACCGGCGACGGCGCCGAGCCCCATCGCGACATTCTTTATCGCGCCGCCGAACCCTGAACCCATGTGTCCTTTGAAATGCGACAGGACGACGATGGTGTCGTAGTTCGCCATGTGCGAGCCGACGATCGCCTTCTTGATGTGCTTGAGCCCTTTGGCCGGGTACTCTATCGTACTTTCGCTGTCGAGTATGTCGATGGGGGCGAAGGTGAAGCCGTGCTCTTTGGCCAGCGCGATGTGGCTTTCGGTGTAGCGCCGTTTGCCGGGGTAGAGGACATTGGTCTCGACGAAGTTCGGTTTCAGCGACGCGACCAGTTCCTTCATGAGCGGCGGCTTGATGTAGTAGGCGTTGCCATCCTCGCCGAAATGGACCTTGAGGCCGATCCGTTTTCCGGTGACGGCGGGGCGTATCTTTTCAAAGGCCTTCATGAGGCCCGCCGGGGAAAGGTCGCGGGTGAAGTAGACCTTGACCGGCGCGGCGGCGGCCGGCGCTTTATCGCTCGCGGGCATGGCGACCCCCGTGAAGAATATGCATAGAAATGCTGTGAGGAAACGGATGCTCATGGGAGGGAGTGTAATGGAAAACGGTGAGGAGGCAAATTTTACCAATCGCCGTTCAGTTGTCGCGGACGCAGCGGATCATGAAGTCGCCCACCGTGGCGGGGCCGTTGTTGACGCGGATGTACCCCATCATGAAATCGATGGTCCACGGATTGCCGCTGACGGGATCGGTAGAGGATGAGAGGTATTGTTCTTTAGGCGTGTTCTCATATATCCATATTCCCGGCTCCCAGTAGCGACCGTCTTCGGGCGCCGGGTCGGCCGCTCCTGTGCCGCAGGCATAGCAGGTTCCGGCGACAGGACCACAGCTCATAGAATCGAGACAGGAATCGGTTATGACGCAGGCGCCGCCGGTTATGAGATTGGGACAGCCGAGCACGAGGGTCCGCAGTTCCGATATCGTCGGGAGACGCCAGTCATCTTTCCCCTCCAGCACCAGATCGGGGCAGTAGGAAACATTCGTCGCCCCTGAGGTATAGGCGGCCTCCCGTGTCCACTGGAGTCCGGTGACGGTGTCGGTGTGGATGGCCGAATACTCCTCGTCCACATCGGTGTCGCTCCGGACGCACCGGGCATGGGTATAGGAGTTCATTTTACTGGCGGTACCTATCGCGGGACCGTCCAGCGGATAGGCCACCCACGCCAAAGAAACATCGTCCGCTACGGTCGAACCGGTCCAATACCCGCCCTGCATCGGCTGGTTCATCGCCCAGATGTAGGAAGGTTCGTTAAAGACGGTATTGCCTCCCATGCAGGAGCAGGTGCCGATGGTCTCGCAGTTCTCGGTCAGACAACTTTCGGTTACGCCGCACGACCCGCCCGCCTCTGCGTCGGTGGGACAGCCGCGGATGATGGTGCGGAACTCCCATACCTTGGGAAGCCGCCAGTCGCTCTTGCCGCCGAGTTCAAGTTTCAGACAGGCATCACGCGCCCCGACCCATCCTTTATCGTCGCCGTAGTTCGCCTCGTCTTTCGTCCAGACAAGACCGATCAGGCGATCCTCGCAGGTCTCCGTGCCGCAGAGAAGACGCGGGGCCGTCACCGAGAAGGCGCCGGTCACCTCGTTGCCGAGATAGGTTACCGTGAGCGTGCCGACGGTCGCCGTGTCGTAAACGGCCGTCGAGAGCCGCACCGCCACCTTGTCGCCGTTAACGACGGTCGCCGCCTGTCCCTGATCGACGCCGTTGACGATGATCGCGCCGCTATCGAGCGTCGCTGCGGCATTCGCTATCGTGGCGGGAAGCGTTATCGTCTGCTCATTGGAGGTGTAGTTCTGAGCGAGATCGGCGTCGCTCTTGGCGGTGAAGGAGAGCGTGAAGTATTTCTCGGCCCGCGCCGTTATCGTGTAGACCCCGGGCACCTCATTGGCGCCGTAGGAGACAGAGAGGTTCGCCGTCGCGGTCGCGCCGTGGGTGTCGGGGGCCGTCAGCCGCACCGAGAGTTTGTCGCCGCTCACGATGGTCGCCGACTGTCCCTGATCGACGCCGTTGACCAGCAGTATCCCGTTGTCGAGCGTCGCGGCCGCGTCGGGTATCGAATCGGGGAGCGTTATCGTTTGTTCGTTGGAGGTGTAGGCCTTCGCGAGGTCGGCGTCGGCGACCGCGGTGAATTCGAGCGTGAAGTAATAGTCGCTTTTCGCCGTTATCGCGTAGGTCCCGACGACCTCGTAGGGGTCGTAGGAGACGGTCAGTGTGGCCGTCGCGGTCGCGCCGTGGGCATCCGGCGCGTTGAGCCGGATCGCGATCGTATCGCCGTTTGCCACCGTGGCGGTCGTGCCGCTTTCGGTGCCGTTCACCACAAGCGTTCCCGTATCGAGCGTCGCGGTCGCCTCGGCGATGGCGGGGGGAAGCACCACCGTGACGGCGTTGGAGGTGTAGGTCTCATCGAGGTCGGCGTTCGCGACCGGCGGGAAGACTGCGGTGAAGTCGAACCGGTTGATGAGTCCGTCGCCGTCGCTGTCGACGAAGTCCTCGAAGGGCGGTATCGTGAGATCGGTGAGCCCCAGATCGGTGTAGCGCGCCTCGATGTTGGTCCGGACCGCCGCGAGATCGAGGTCCTTGCCGCCCTCGACGATCTTGGCGCGCTGGGTCTCGTTGTCGAGCGTCCCATCGGTTTTTATGTCCTGCGTTATCTTCGAGATGAGTTCCGACAGTTCCGCCTCGGTGTTCCCCTGCTGGAGCACCGCCGAGATGGCGAGCAGTATCGCGTTGCCGTCGCCCTCCTTACTGATATCCATCTCTTGGAAATTGGCCGTTTCGAAGCCGGTGATATTGAAGACGGCGAGTATCTCCTGTTCCGCTTTGGCGCGCGCCTCTTCGAAAGTGTCGCCCGTGCCGATGAGTTCCTTGATCCGTTCGCGTTCGATGGTGGTGAGGATGTTGATGTTGACCGGCTTGGCCTCGGTGATGTCGGCTACGACGCGGAAACTGATCCCGGCTGTCGAAAGTTTTCCTTCGACCTCGTTGAAGTAGAAGCCCGACGCGGTCACTTCGACGAAGTTCGAAGACATCTGCCGCGCGATCTCGAACGCCCCGAAATCGTCGATAGTGTCGGTCGTGTAGGAGGTGCCGATCGGGACGAGCGTCCCGTCGAGTTCCTGTATCGTGATCTCGGAACCCTGCACGAACGGCCCTTTTTGGACGAACCCGGCGATGGTGTACTGCGGGTCGTCGCTATCGGATTGCGGATCGTCGCCGGTCAGCGAATCGTCATCGGACTGTGGATCGTCGCCGGTCGTCGTGTCGCTGTCGCCGGTGACGGTGTTGTCGGTCGGATTGTTGCTTCCGCCGCCATCGCAGGCGATCAGGAAAAGCAGGGAAAAGAGAGCGATAACGTGCAGAGAAAATCTTCTCATCAGAGCCTCCGTTCGCGTAAAAATGTCATCTGTCGCGCATCCAACATTTGAAACAAAGATACCGTTCGCACGGGGGTGGTGTCAAGAAAAAGAGGAGAAATCGGCATATTAAATGAGACATCGCTGCCCGATTCAGCACAGAGTCGCCATCTTCTTCAACCGCCGTTTCGCCCACTCTTTGCCCCGTTCGTCGGCGAGATAGGTCAGCAGTTCCTCGGCGCTGTGGAAAATGCGGCCCGAGAAATCGCGCAGATCGGGGCCGTGGCATTCATCCTTGGTCACCTGCGGATAGTCGCCGCAGATGAAGGGACGGTCTTCGTAGATGCGGCAGTGTCCGTCATCCGCCAGCATCCGGCAGCGGCCCGACACCATGAGCGACCAGAGGCGACCCTCTTTGAGCAGTTTGGTGTGGGGATTGAAGAGATACCAGAGCAGTTCCTCGAAACTCTCTTCGCCGCGCGGCTCATTGGGCAGATCGACGATGATGTAGCGGCAGCAGGCGCTCCCGCAGGAGATGCAGTCGGCGGTGGTGAGGGGAGTGGGCGTTCTTTTCTTCTTCGGCACGGTGACCTCGCGCATTAAAAAAACCGGGCCGATTATAGGTGGGACGCGGCCGAAAGCAAGGGCGGGGAAAATAATTGTTGCAATTCGGCCGGTCGCGGTTAGGATACCCTGCTTTTATTCTATTGGTTGTAAAGGAGACAACGATGGCGAAAGTAGTGAAGGGCGATGTCGTAAAAGTGCATTATACCGGCAAGTTCGAGAGCGGCGAGATATTCGACTCCTCCCGCGAACGGAGCGAACCGTTCATCTTCCAAACGGGCGAAGAGATGGTCATTCCGGGCTTTGACGCGGCGCTCATCGATATGGCGGTCGGCGACAAAAAGACCGTTACCATCCCGGCGGCGCAGGGCTACGGCGAATACCTCGACGATTTCGTGCTGAAGGTCAACAAGAGTCAGTTCCCCGAGGGCACCGACCTTGAGGTCGGGATGCAGTTCGATCTGCACGACGGTCAGGGCCGCGCCCTCCCGGCGGTGGTGTCGGAGATAGCGGGCGACGAGATCACGCTCGACGCCAACCATCCGCTCGCCGGCGAAACGCTCGTTTTCGAGATAGAGCTTCTGGAGATCGGTTGCGAGATGCCGAAGCACGAACACTGTCACGACGGTTCCTGCGGCGATGGCTCCTGCGGCAGCGGCGGTTGCTGCGGCTAGAACAGTATCCGCATCGTCAGTCCCGCCGGGAGCGCCGCTCCCGACTCACCCGAAATATGCAGCGACAGACTTTCCAGTGACCGTACCGCGCCGAAGGTCCGTTTAAGTTCACTGCGAATGTCGGCCGCCTTGAGCGCCGCGTCGTGGCACGAGAACAAAAGGAAAAGCGGCTTCTCCGACAGGAGCGCCTTTGCCGTCCGCAGCAGGTCGGGCAGGTCGTCGGCCAGTTTCCACCGTTTGCCGTCGGGCCCGCGGCCGAAGGCGGGCGGGTCGATGACGATGCCGTCGTAGCGGCGGTTCCGTTTCACCTCGCGCCGCAGGAAGGTCATCACATCGTCGACTATCCAGCGGACCGGCGCGTCGCCTTTTCCGTTGAGTTCGGCATTGCGACGGGCCGCGGCCACCGCGCTCTTCGCGCCGTCCAGATGACAGAGCGATATCGGGTGCGGGGTGGGGGCGGCGATCATCGCCAGCGTCGATCCACCGGTGTAGGCGAAGGCGTTGAGAAGCGACAGTTCGCGATCGGCCATCGCGATGACATCGCGTAGCCAGCGCCAGTTGGCGAGCTGTTCGGGGAATATCCCCACCTGTCCCTGCGGCGAGAGCGCCAGTTCGAACCGGATATCATCCACCGTCACCAGCCACGGTTCCTCGATATGGCGGAAGCGTTTCCAACTGCCGCCCGTCTCGTCGCGGGTGAAGCGGGCGAAAGCCTCCGGCCACAGGGCGGGGGCCAGTTGCGGGCCGACCGACTGCGGGGCGGGCCGGTCGAGAATGATGCCGCCGAACGATTCGAGCCTGCGGCCGTCGCCGTGATCGAGCAGGCGATAGCGCTCAAGGTCGGGTGTACTGTTGTTCGGTGTGGTCGTCATTTCTCTGTGCCGCCGTTACGGATTGATGGAGTATATCTGAGAAGCGGGCCGAGGTCAAGATTGCGAATCAAGACATCTAAAATCTTACCGAGAGGAGATACGTCAAGACATTTGGT
>CALMRE010000062.1 GCA_937871295.1 uncultured bacterium
TGACCAACAAGGGGCCGCAGCACGACGAGGCGTGGCTCATCTTCATGGACATGGTCAACAACCAGATACCGTCGTTCGAGGACAAGGCCGAGGCGCTCTACTACTTCCCGATGTTCCGCACCTGGTTCGGCCTGTGCGGTTTCTGCAAACTGCCGTGGAACGATGTCGAGCCGGAGAACAACCGCGAAAAATATCCGCCCAAGGAGGCGGCCAAGGTCCCCGAACATGTCGACAACTACCTGACGGTCTTCAAGGCGGTCACCGGCCGCGACATCGATAAGGAGGAACTCATCCTTCAGTCGGCCCGCGTCTATAACTTCCAGCGCATCTTCAACATCCGTCGCGGCTACGGTCTGCGGCAGCACGACGCCCAGCCCTACCGCGCCTGCGGTCCGGTGACCAAACGGGAATACGAGTCGCGGCAGGAACGCTACGACAAACAACTCGTCGACTGGATGGGGATGACCCCCGAGGCGGTCGCCCAGATGACCACCGAGGAGAAGATCGCGGCTCACCGGAAATATCGCACCGACCGCTACGAGAAACTGCTCGACGCCGTCTACAAACGGCGCGGCTGGACCCGCAACGGCGTGCCCACCGTCGCGTGGCTCAAGGAGATAGGGATGGACCTGCCCGAGGTCATCGAGGTCGTCAAGCCCTTACAGTAAGGACCACCATGAAAGGCAAGATAACGGTCAACGATCAGGTCATCGACTGGCGCGCGGGGATGACCGTGTCCGATGTGCTCACGGTGATGAACTACACCTTCAAACTGCTCGTCATCCAGATAGACGGACGCAACATCAAACGGGACGACTGGCCGACAGCGACGGTGCCGGAAGGGGCCGATGTCAAGGTCATCCACCTGATGAGCGGCGGTTAGACCGCCGCCCATCGAAGCCTTTCAGAATACCAACCGGATTCAGTCGGTCGTGATGCCGACGTAGCGGGTGAGCGGACCCTTATCGGCCGGTTCGGTGAAGGTGGCCGACACTTCGCGGAAGATCGCGCCGGTGCCGCGCAGGGAGATGCCGGCGCCGGTGTAGAGCCGCGGCTGGAGTTCGAAGGTCTCCCCTTCGAAGCCGAACGCCCCGGTCGCCTCGTTGAGGAACAGCGCGATATGCCAGTCGGTGGTGAAGTCGCTCATCGTGAGTCCCGGCGCCACATACTTCTGTATCGCCTCTTCGACGCAGAGATAGTTGTTGCTCTGGCTCTCGATGATCTCGCGGAACATCGCGGCATCCTTGCCGCCCTGGGCGTAAAGGTACTGGAAAAAGAGGTAGGCGAGCGCGTAGTTCCCGTAGACCTTGATGTTGTCGTTGTATTCCCAGTAGGTCAGCGACTGCCCCTCGGCTATCGCGGCGGCGGTGTTGTAGGCGCCGATCCAGTTGGTCTGCACGCCGTTGTAGAGATGCATCGCGGTCATCGAGAGCCCTTCGTTCATCCAGAGATTGCCCAGATCGTTGAGAGAACCCATATCGCCCTCTTCGAGGACATTACGGTTGTTGTTGACCAGATGCTGGAACTCGTGGGCGATGACGGCGTAGGCGCCGGCGCTGTCGAGCGAGTTGCGGATGCTGACGAAGATCATGTCGCGCTCGTTGGACTGGGCGTATTGACTGGCGGAGTAGAGGTCGCCGGGGCTGAAATAGCCGGCGATGGAGGTGCCCAGATCGGTGAACAGCAGCGATATCGTGCCGTCGCCGTTGACATCGCTCGGTTCATAGAAGTTCTCGCTTACCAGCGGATAGATGACGGTGTCGAACTCGGTGACGATAGCGGTCAGTTCCTCTTCGGTCGCCCAATCGGACTGGGTGTCGTCGAGCCATATCTGGACATGGTCGCCCAGTTTCACGAGCGTTGCGGTCACCTGCGCGTACCCGCTGTCGCCCGAGACCCAGAAGGTCTGCGTGTCGCCTTCGGCCGGGGCCATCAGGACGGTGGGCTGGAACAGGTCGTCGCGCGTGACCCCTTCGGGGATGCCGAAGTGCGGGTCGATGAAGAGATTGAGCCCGGTCCCCGAGGTCGCCGGCATGACCGCGCGGCGGGCGAGCATCGTGGGCAGAGTGCCGGTCGCAGACTGGGTGTCGCCGTTGGGCGAGACGTTGATCGCCATCAGGATGTCGCCTTCGTAATCGGGGCCGGTGAAATCGAACCGGTCGCCGTATTCGATCAGGCAGCCGTCGGAACAGCCGTCGCCATTGACCAGCGCGCCGTCGTCGCATTTTTCCGGGCTTTCCAGCGTACCGTTGCCGCAGACACCGGGCGTTTCCGCGGTGCAGTCCGAAGCGCAGCCGTCGCCCGGCGAAAGGTTGCCGTCGTCGCACACCTCGCCCGGTTCGATCACGCCGTTGCCGCAGACGGGGCCTTCGTCGTTGCGGCAGGCCTGATAGAGCGGCCGACAGTAGATGTTGAGGCACTGACCCAATTGAGCCGCCGGGACATCGGCGCAGTTCTCTTCCAGACATTCCTGCAACGGGTCGAACAGGGTCTGAGAATTGGGACCGCCCGCTTCGATGCACGCGTCGATGCAGGTCTCCTCCCATTCGCAGGTCCGGTAACACTGGTATATCTCGGCGCAGGTTATGTATTCGCCCAGTTCGCGGCATTCGGTGACGCCCATGCTGCTGTAGCACTTGGTCTCGGTGTCGTCGCAGTTCTCGAGTTCCGACCATTCGTTCTCGTAGCACTGTTCGATGATATTGGCGTTACAGCGCAGGTCGCCGTCGTCGCAGGGGCGGAGGCAGTAGGTGGTGTCGTAGCGGGTGCAGTCGTCGATGCAGGAGGCATCGCCGCTGAAGTAGCGCTCCGGATCGATCGTGGCGCAGGCGGCCGGGCCGTCGCATTCTTCGCCCTCGTCGATGACGCCGTTGCCGCAACCGGGCACGACCGGTTCGTCGCTGTCGGAAAGCAGTTCGTCGCCGTCGGGCAGCAGGTCGTCGCCCGCCACCTCGTCGGTGTCTCCGGCGGCGGCATCATCGGCGTCCTGCGGCGTTATCGTCTTCTTACCGTCGTCACAGGCGACGATGAACAGGAACAGCATCGCGATACACGCGAATCTCTTCATGGGATGACCTCCGTTATGATGGCTACAAAACCCTTCTACCCGCCCCACGATAACGCGATCGAAGTAATTTGCCAGAAAAATCAGACGGCTTTTGCGAGAAACCGGTCGAAGGCGGCGGCGAACCGCTGCTTATCCTTGACCGAATAGGGTGACGGCCCGCCGGTATCTATCCCCGCGCCGCGCATCTCATCCATCGCATTGCGCATCGATAACCGTTCGCCGATGTTCGATGCGGTCAGCAGGTGTCCCTTGGGCGTGATGACGGTTGCCCCCTTGGCGATGACGCGGTCGGCGAGCGGTATGTCGGCGGTGATGATGAGATCGCCCGCCGCGGTCAGCTCGACGATGCGATCGTCGGCCACATCGGGCCCCTGCGGCACCACGACGGCCGAGATGAGCGCGCTTTTCGGCGGTTCGGCCCAGCGATTCGCGACCAGCACTATCGCGATGTTCCTACGCGCCGAGGCACGGAACAGCATCTCTTTGACCGGTCCGGGACAAGCATCGGCGTCGACGAGGATACGCATCTGTTTATTTGGGGAGTTTCTCGATCTTCTTCTTCAGTTCATCCTTGCTGGAATCGAAATCGAAGTGTGAATAGACGGTGTAGAAGTTCTCCTTGTCGACCACCTTGGGATAGCAGATGACGCCCGCTTCGACCTTGTCCTTGTCGAAGCCGAACAGCTCGATGATCTTGCCGACCATGTCGCTGGTGAAGAAGTTGCCCTGCGCCGCGTCCCGGAGCACGCGGAGTTTCCCGTCGGAGAAACCTTCGTCGTCTATCGCGGCGGTCAGCGACTGGAACTGGGCCGCCGACATCGCTTTGGAAACCTTCTTGGGGGCCTCCTGCGGTTCCGGCGCCGTCTTCTTGGCCGGCTTCTCGGCGACGGTGACATTCATGTTCATCGACATATTGGCGGGACAGGCGACCTCAAGACGCGCCTCCATGCCATCCTTGGCCTCGATGGACTTGTTCCATGCGCCGCCGGGACAGAACACCTCGACCTTATAGAAGTTGTCGCCTTCGACCGTGGCGGTGAAGGGGATATCGGTGTTGCCCTTGACGACGGTCGCACCGTTGAGGAGCCGTCCCTTGGCGCCCGCCGGTTCGACCACCTTGATGAGCGTCTTGCCGCCCGGATGGGTCGTGTAATTCAGTTTGAAGTCGTTCCCCTTGACGCTGGAGGATACCGATGCCTTCGTTTTCGGCGCGGGAGCCTCCTCCTCCTCCTCGCCATCGCCGCCGTCGTCGATGTTGACATTGATATTCAGGTTCTGGGCCGTCAGCGTGAAGGAGATGAACATACTGCCGATGAACGCGACCACCGTCGCCGGAACGCTTCTCATGGTACACCTCGCTTAAGGTGAAAGAAATGACGGCTGATTGTAGCGCGGACGGGAATTAAAGCAAGATTCCGATCAGAGGTATCGTTTCGGTTCGCGTCCTTCGACGAGGGCGTAGAGTTCGATGTAGGGTTTGACCGAACTGGCCTCGATCTTCGTGAAAAGCACCGATTCGACCTGAAAGAAGCCGACCGATTCGCTCATCGTTACGGTGATGCGGACCGGCCGCTCGTCGCCCTTGTCGATGAGAACATCGTCTATCGAGGCCGAACTGTACTGGTGGATGTCGCCCACCTTCGCGCCGGGACTGATGAGCATCGGGATGCGCGAACGCCCTTTCTTCATGTCGAGCCCGTCGGCGACCAGCACCACCCCCGCCTCGAGCGAATGGACCCGCTGGTGGGCCATGTGACCGACGATCCCCTCGACGGCCATCGACCGGATGACGATCCGTTTCTCGAGCGAGCGGGGATAGAGTTCGGCGAGCAGGCGGTCGATGATCGGGATGGCGAACAGGAGCGCGGTGTGTTCGTGGTCCTCGCGGCCGACCGTCATGCCGATGTCGTGCATCAGCGCGGCCAGCAGGACCGCGACGCGACTCATCTCGTTGTCGCCGATATTCTCTTTGGCGAGGTTGAATTCGACCCCCGCCTCTTCGAGCAGATCGAACAGTTTCATTGCGTTGACCGCGACGGTCCGCATGTGGACCGGGCCGTGATCGTTGAAGTTGAGCCGCGTTATGGAGACGGTATTGGCGTACTCCTGCAGGTTTTTGAGTTCCGGATCGCCGCACAGCAGTTCGGCGGCGCGCCGGGCGGTGCCGGTGAGGCGCTTCAGGAGCCGCTGTTCGATGGTTGTTTGTTTAGGTGATGACATGGATGGCCTCCGTGATCATGACCGAGAGTAACGGAATATACCCTTTCAAGTCAAGAAATGTAAAAGGAAGTGAGGGGAAGAACGGAACAGTTCGCCGTATTACTTCTTGGGCTTGGCGATGTTGACCTTGATGTTGCGGCCGCCGACATCTTTGCCGTCGAGCCCTCTGATCGCGCTGTCGGCCGAAGACTGATCGGCCATCTCGACGAAGCCGAAGCCCTTCGATCTGCCGGTGTCGCGGTCCATGATGACCTTCGCGGAAGCCACTTCGCCGAATTCCGCAAAAAGGCTCCGAAGACTCTCGTCGGTGGTGCTGTACGAAAGATTGCCCACATAAAGCTGAACTGCCATGGTCCTGTACCTCTTCTGAACGAAAATAAAAACACACCCCTCGTTCACCCGAACAAGGAGCCAAAACAAGGGCATTATGTCCATATCACCGATAAAAGCAAGTTATTTTTTTATCTTGAAGTCTCCTGTCCGTTTGACTTCCCGTCATCGAGAGGTAGAATAAAGCGCACTTGAGACGCGGAGGTTCCCTTGAGAACATATGTGCTGTCGCTCTTTTTTGTTCTGCTGACCGTCGCCTGCGATGCCGGAAAGACCAATCCGTCGAAGGATGACTTGGCCATTGGTGATGCCGATACGGCGATCGATGTCGATCAGCCGATACTTTCCGACGATGAGGTGGCCGACGTTGAGGAAAAGGACCTAACGGACGAAAAAGAGATAACGGACGATGGGGAAGAAGAGATCGGAGACGACGGTCTGCTGTCCGACGATGATGCGCTCGCGGTCGATACCGACGTGGAATTGCCCGATCTCGACCAGCAGCCGCTCATCCCGAATGGTTGTCTGACGGGTGAATTCACCGCCTACTTCGGCAATTTCCATTCCCATACCGGCAACTCCGACGGCGAGCAGGATCCCGCCGCGGCGTTCGCCTACGGCCGCGACACCGGCGGTCTGGACATCCTCGCGGTGACCGACCACCTCGAACAGTTGTACCTTTATTATGTCGGCATACCGGATGACGAGTATCCGGAATGCATCGAGACGGCCGCCGCGGTATCGAATTCCACCTTCCTTGCGCTGTGCGGCTACGAATACGGCAGCGCCCGGATGCCCGACCTAATCCAGTCGGCCGGTCACAGCAACGTGTTCTTCAATCCGGAACTCCTGCCGATGGTGCAGACCGATTTCCACGATTACTACGACTCGGTCGCCGCGCTTCCGAACATCATCACGCAGTTCAACCATCCGGGCGATGAGGACCCCACCCAGACCTTCGGTGATTTCGAGTTCGACCAGAGCATCTTCTTCCAGATGGCCCTTTTCGAGTTCAACGGCAACGGGCCGGTGTGGGATCTCTTTTTCACGGCGCTCACCAACGGTTGGTGGCTTTCTCCGATGTTCAATCAGGATAACCACTCAGCGAACTGGGGCACCGCGAACGATCAGCGGACCGGCGTGTTCCTGGCGGCGCTCGACATGCCGTCGCTCTACAACGCCTTCGCCCAGCGGCGCACCTTCGCGGCCAACGATAAGAACGCCGTCATCCGCCTGATGGCCGAAGATGAGTGCTGGATGGGTTCGCGCCTCTCGGGTCTGTCCGAGTATTCGCTGAAGATAGAGGTGAGCGATCCCGACCAAGGCGATACCATAGCGACCATTGAACTGTATGATCCGCAGAAGAATGTCATCGCCACGAAGGATTGCGCCGCGGCGCAGAACTGTGAGCTCTCGTTCGAACTGACCGTGACGATGCCCACCTATGTCGTCGCCCGCGCGGTGGAGACCGACGGTGAGATCCTCGTCGCCGCCCCGATCTGGGCGATGCCGTAACCACATCCTTACTATATATGGAGGTCGTCATGCGACGCATTTCTTCTCTTTTTATCCTTGCGCTCCTTCTTTTCATCGCCGGCTGTGACGACGGCGGCGCTTCGAAGAGCGATGTCAAACAGCCCTACGGCAAGCCGACCAAAAATGTCTTCACCCGCATGCTTTATTCCGGCGACAGCGGCATGAATGTGAAGTCGGTCATCGGCCGCATCGTGGGAACGACCACGGTGAACGGCACCGAATATCAGCGCTACCTCATAAGTCATGCCAATACGGAGAACCAGCCCGACAACATCGCGGCGACTAACACCGAACTCTGGGTCTCTCCCTTCCCGATGGGAAAGGACGGAAAGGTGACCATCGCGGGCGGCAACTATCACGACAGCCGCATTGCGGGAACGGTCACGCCCGCTTTCACCATTGACATGGAGGCGCCCATCGGCGAGGAACAGCCGGTCGATACGACCTATACCGGCACCCTGCCCGATGTCGCCGGGAACTACACCGTCGCGGTGCAGGGTACCTATAAGATCGTTTCGCACGACGAAAGCGTCGCGACGCAGGCGGGGACCGTGAATCAGTGCACCCATGTCACGGCGGCGGGAACGCTGACGGGCGACGGCCTGCCCGCTATCGTGAAGGATATCCCGCTCACCGGCGAATTCTGGTTCCACGAGTCGTTCGGCGTGGTGAAGGCGCGCATCCCGGTGCTCGGGGTCGACTGGAGCTACGAAGAGTCGTGGGATGTCGACGACACGGACGGCGAATACCGCACCATTCAGCGGTCGGGCGTGGTGAGTGACCGGAAGCCGGTCTGGACGCTCTCGACCTACGATGTGGCGGGCAAGTACGACGCCGACAAGATGACGCATGCCAAGATGCTGCTGGAGATCCGCTGGGCGGGCGATGAGATGGCCAAGACCCCGCAGATGCCCGGCTATCCGAATGTCACCGTCGTGTTCGACACCGGCAGTATCTACTATTTCCCGCACCAGTTCACCGAATCGCCGATATCTATCTTCCATCCGGAGGACAACGGCAAGGGCTACCGGTTCTACTACGCCTTTGTCGATGAGGCGGCCAAGAACGAGCCGGGCCAGAACGGGATCGAGTACCGCATCAACATCTCGGTCGATCCGTCGATAACGGCTGACATCAAGGCGACCGGCCGCATCTACTACCATACGATAGAGGTCCCGTGAGTAGCGCAGTATCCCACAGTCCGGCGTTCCGGCGGCGGCGGTTCTTCAACTGGTTCCCGTTGGGACTCGCCTACGCCCTGCTCTACATGGGGCGCTACAACCTGACCGTCTCCAAGAATGCGCTGGGCGACCTGATGACCAAGGCCGACTTCGGCGATATCTTCGGCATCGGCGCGGTGGTCTACGCTTTCTCGTTCCTTCTCAACGGGCCGCTGGTGGACCGCATCGGCGGCAAGCGCGGGATGCTCATCGGCGTGGCGGGGGCGGCTGCGGCGAACCTTTTGATGGGGCTCTATCTGTGGTATGTGCTGGGACTGCCCGATCCGGCGGCGGCGCCGCTGCGCAACGTTTATATCGTGCTCTATGCGGTCAACATGTATTTCCAGAGTTACGGCGCCGTCTCGATAGTCAAGGTGAACGCGAACTGGTTCGGTCTCACCGAGCGCGGTACCTTCTCGGGCATCTTCGGCATCATGATCGCCTCGGGCATCTACCTTGCCTTCGATGTCACGGCCGCCATCATCGCCTCGCCGCTGGTCGCGGGGCAGGGGTTCGGCGGCGGCGACGCGCTGTGGTGGGTATTCCTTTCGCCGGCGACCCTGCTGACCGTCATCTTCGTCATAGAATGGTTCCTTCTGCGCGACCGTCCGGCACAGGCGGGCTTCAGCGATTTCGAGACGGGCGACGCGAGCGCCGGGGAGAATCTCGACGAGAAGCTCTCGCCGCTTCAACTGTACAAGCGGATACTGACCCATCCGGTGATACTCACCATCGCGGCGATAGAGTTCTGCACCGGCGTCCTGCGCAACGGCGTCATGCACTGGTTCCCGATATACGCCAAGGAACAGATAACAGCGGGGGTGACGGCCGGGTTCGGCTTCATGCTCGATCACTGGGGCCTGCTCCTCATGATCGCGGGCATCATCGGCGGCAATGTGGCGGGTATCGTGTCGGATAAGTTCTTCCAGTCGCGGCGCGCGCCGGCGGCGGTGTTCCTCTACGGCACGCTCATCCTCTGCACCGGCGTCATGATCGTTGCGCTTATGAACGGCTGGCTCCTCGGGGCGCTCGTCTTCATGATGTCGGTCGCCGTCATCGGGACGCACGGACTCCTGTCGGGGACCGCGACGATGGATTTCGGCGGACGGAAGGGGGCGGCGACGGCGGTGGGGGTGATCGACGGCTTCGTCTATCTCGGCACCGGGCTCCAGTCGCTGTCGCTCGGCTACATAACGACCCGCGACTGGGCCTTCTGGCCGGTCTTCCTCCTGCCGTTCGGGGTGGCGGGGACCCTGTTGCTTCTCCGGATATGGAACGCGAAGCCCGGTCGGGCGGGAGGTCACTGATGCCCATGACGATACGACAGGTCTTTGATATCGTCCGGACGGTCGAACGGCCGCTGTGCGTGTTCGATATCGATTCGACGCTCATGAATACGGCGCAGCGTAACTACCGGATCCTGCAGGAGGCGGTGCTGACCTATCCCGATATGGGGCCGTTCGTCGCGAAACTCTGCCACTGCGACATGGGCTACACCATCATGGATGATCTGCGGCGCGCAGGTTATGCCAACGACGAGGTGCTCGGCAAGATGAACGAATTCTGGAAGGTCCGTTTCTTCACCGACGAATATGTGTTGTACGACGAGCCCTATCCCGGCGCGGCCGACTATGTCTATGATCTCCATGCGGCAGGGGCGACGATATACTACCTGTCGGGCCGGGACGAACCGGGGATGGGGAAGGGGACCCGCGCCTCGTTCGCCAAGCACAACTTTCCGATGGGCGACCGCACCGTCATGCACCTGAAGCCCGCCTTTGAGATGGATGACTTCCTGTTCAAACTCGACGCTTTCGCCGACATCAAGAAGCTTGGCCGCACGGTCGTGGCGATATTCGAGAACGAACCGGGGAATGCCAACGCATTCAAGGAGCACTTCCCCGAAGCGGCGGTGTTCCTCATCCGCACCATCACCTCCAAGACCCCGGCGCCGCTACGCACCGATGTCATCGCGTTCGATTCGTTCAAGGAAGGACAGTGATGCGTCGGGCGATCTTTTTTCTGCTTCTCCTCCCGTTCTGTGTGCGCGGTAGCGACGCCGATGTGGTGAAACCGCCGGTGAGGCCGCCCGCGTCGCCCGCCGCCGACGAGGTGGTGCTCGACACGGCGCCCGCCGACAAGGAAAAGGAGGAGAAACGGCGCGAGGAGCGCAAGAAGGAGCGCAAAGAGGAACGAAACAAGAAAAAGCAGAAATCGGGTAAGGGCAAATGCAAGGTCTGACGGCGTTGTTCCTTATCCTTGCGCCGTTCCTGTGCGTTGCCGGGGAGGAGGCGGAGGATCCGGAAGAAGAGGTCGCGGCTCTTTATTTCGCCGGTTCGGTGGCGCTGGGGGGCGGTTATGAAAGTGATGTGGCGCGCGCGCAGGGCGTTGTCGGCGACCGTCTGGGGGCGGCCGACCTGCTGGTCGATGCGCAGGGGGAGATGACCCTTTTCAAAGAGGCGACGCTCGGCGCTTCGTTCCTCTACGATCTTCTGCCGGCCTACGACGGCCGCTATACCCGGATGGCGCTCGAGGCGACCGCCGACTGGTACCGCGATCTCGGCCCGGTCGAACTCGATCTGGGCGCGGCGGGAGGCATCTCGCTCATCGACCGTTTTGCACCGGAACCCTATTTCGGTTCTTTCGACCTCTACGCCGAACTGGTGATACCGTACGGAGAGACGCTGGAGTGGCTGGTGACGCTCACCGCCTCTTATCAACACGGCCTGCGCGCCGATGTCAGCTATCTCCGCGGTCCCGATATCTTCCTGCAGGGGGCGGTGCGCTGGTATTTCGACGACGATGCCGGGACGCTGGGCGGCGGCTACCGCGCCGGGGTGTCGCTCCGCGAAGAGGCGGGTCTGTACGATATCGCGGGGCTGGCCGAATCGGGCTACATCGCGCTGGAGGCCTGCAACGAACACTTCGAGCAGGCGCTGTTCGCCAAGGTCTCTTACGCCGTTTTGCGTTTTTCGGTCATCGGCCGTTTCTCGGCGATACACCGTTACGCCTTTGCGAAGGACCAGTGG
>CALMRE010000063.1 GCA_937871295.1 uncultured bacterium
TGTCAGTGGGCGAGGAAAATTGACCCCACGGCCGATTTCTGGCACACTAGGCCGGTAACTTCCCAAAGGGAGGAGGACGATGATGCGTTTATGGATGCTCTTGACGGCGGCGGCCCTGCTGTTGGCCGCCTGCGAGGGGAACACGGTCAAGACGGTCAAGGACAACGATACGGCGGGCGACGATACCACCGTCGTCGGCGATGATGACACGGCGGGTAGCGATTTCGCCCCGGTCGACGCCGATTTCGCCGAAAGTTGCGGCGATGGTGCGATCAACAACGGCGAGCCGTGCGACGGTAACATGGTCAACTGCACCGCCATCGATCCGGTGAAATATACCGGCGGGAAGGCGAAGTGCAACGAGACCTGCACCGGCTACGACACGATCACCTGCGACGAGAATCCGTCGGTCTGCGGCAACGGCATCGTCGAGTCGCCCGAGTTGTGCGACGGGACCATCGACAACTGCGTCGACATCGATCCGTTCATCTTCGCGGCGGGTAAGGCGCGCTGCAAGGAGGACTGTTCCGGCTGGGATACCGAGACCTGCGAAAGTACGGGCGACTACTGCGGCGACGGCATGAAGAGCGAGACCGAATTCTGCGACGGCGACGCGAAGGCCTGCACCGACATCAATCCGGGGCTCTACGAAAGCGGTAACGCGCCGTGCAACCAGTGGTGCAGCGGCTACGATACGACCTCCTGCGTGGTCATCCAGTCGGTCTGCGGCGACGGCACGGTCGAGGGGACCGAGGTCTGCGAGGAGGGGACGCTGGAAGACTGCGTCGACATAGATCCCTTCTCCTACAGCGGCGGCAAGGCCTACTGCCTCGACGACTGTTCCGGCTACGACATCGTCACCTGCGAAGAGAATTCGAGCGGCACGCTCTTCTATGATTCGTTCGAGAACGGCGAGTCGAAATGGCTCCTCGAAAAGGACTGGCAGATAGGGTCGCCCAATTATACCGTGAGCGTCACCGAATCGATAACCGGTGCCTACAGCGGCGCAAATGTGCTCGCCACCAACCTCACCGGTCCGTACACCCTCGCCGGAGCGCAAGGGTCCGGTTACACCGAAGCGGCCATTATCGCAAATTCGATAACGATACCGACCGGCAAAACGACGACCCTCATGTTCCGCGCTTATGTTTACACCGAATACTACACCTCCACTTCCGACCCCACCCAGAACGCGTGGTATGACGGGATGATCGTCGAGTTGTATGAGGACGGGACCAAGCTCGACGATCCGATGCTCGAATCGAATGTAGCATCGCTGGTCGATGTATTTAAAGTCCCCTCCGCGGGCGGTTATGTCTCAAAGACCGGCATCCGCGGCCACAGCGCCGCCGACACTTATGCCCTCTTCTCGGCCGATCTTTCGGCCTACGCGGGCAAGACGGTATCGATCAGTTTCCTGTTCATCAGCGACTACATGGGGAACAATTTCGGCATCGCGATGGACGACGTCACGATAACGGCCGAGTAACGCGCTTTTTCAAGTTGTTATTCATAGCGGGGAGGGGCCCATGCGGAAGAACATCTTGGCAATCATTTTCGTGGTGACATTTTTGGTTGCCTGCACCGTCTCCTATGACGATACGGAAGACAAACAGGCGGCGACCTATACCGATCCGGTGACCGGACTGATGTGGGAAGGTGCGGGATCCGAGGACGAGTCATATATGGATGCTGCGAAGAATTATTGCGAAGGACTCGTATTGGAGAATTTTGGTGACTGGCGTTTGCCGACGATAACAGAACTAAGGACACTTATCCACGGTTGCGCTAGTACAGCGACCAGCGGCGATTGTGAAGTCGCCGATCCCGATTGTCTGGGGGAAACATGCGGTGATTTGTGCGATTATTGCAACAACAAGAATGGACCGGGCATCGATGGATATTATTGGGATCCCGGTGCCGACAAGGCGTTCTGGAACGAAGAGGATAATGACTTCGTTTTCTTGAGTTCCTCGGAGGTTTCCGACGGCGAGGATATGGTTTGGCTCGTCGATTTTGCCACAGGAGAGGTCTACTATGACGAACTCAACTGGTATGACCAACGCCATAAGACCCATTGTGTGCGGACCACAGCGCCGCTTGCCGTCGGCGATAAGTGCAGCAAAGGACTCTCCTTCTGTCGCGACAACACGGCGTATGCCTGCAAATCAGGAAAACTGGCGATAGTCGAGGACTGCACAAAAAACGACAAGGCCTGCTATTACGAAGGGATCGACACCACGGCAATATGCCTTGACAAGCCGCCGGTGCCGGTCGTGGCCCTTCGCTACCAGAACCCGTTAGATGGTATTAAAACCCATCGGGTCATAAAGGACAATATCGCGATCATGGTTTCCGCCACATGTCCGATGAAAGAGAATCTTGATGCGGCGACCGAAAAGAAATGCCGGGACAGCTTGATCGTTGATGCGGCGACCGCAGAGAACACTCTGACGGAGAACAGTTTTGTTCAGCAATGCTGTGCCTCGGATTGGAAAGAGAAGTATTGCCTCAAATTTCGCTGGGCGACGATCGAAACGCCGACCCCTTATACCGCCGAGACCCGCATCCAGTTGAAGAACATTGCCGGTGCCGAAGAGGGAGTTTGGTACACGACCTGCGATGGACAGGATCCGACGTTAGCCTTTTTCAAGGCTCACATGCTGACGCCGACCGCCGAGGGAAAGGAGTACAAGGTGCAGATAGAGGCGGCGACCGTCGATCGGTTGACCGGCGTCGAGAGCGATATCGTGGCAAAGATCGATGCGCCTAACATCATTCCTAATGCCCGCGTGATGGTTCAGTTGACTTGGAAAGAGGGCTTGCAGAACCGCTCCCAGCTCGATCGACAGGAAGGATTCAGAGTCGATCTCGACCTGCATTTGATCAAAAAGAAGGGAATGGATTTCTGTGCGGTCGAATCGGGAACCGATGGACTTCTCTGTACGGCGATGGAAACACCATTGTTTCCCGGGGCGGGAACGGCGACCCATGATGACTGCCATTTCAATGATGTCGGGGACAATGGCGGCTATTCATGGGCTAACTGCGACAGCGATTTCAAAACCATTTCTTGGCACGCGGCGCTTGACCTGGGCAATATGTGGGGCGGTGGTGATTATACGAGCCCCGAAACGATAGACCTCGGTCCGATAGACGACATCGATCCGAAGGACGGACAGCCCGATGTGAATCCCTTCACCGACGACTACCTACTTCTGGTCAATTACAACTATTGTCAAAATTTGGAAGAAGGAGGATCGGAAGCCGACTGTGTGGAAGGAGGCGCGAACTACAATGCCCATGCCCGAATCGATATTTTCGTCGACGGTGTCCGGGTACCGCGCGAAGGAAAGGACGAAGCAACATTGACGAGAAAGGAATTCATTATCCGGCCTTTTGAGTGGGTTGCGGTCAATCTCATCAGTTGGGATCAATCCAAAAGTGGCCAGTGGTCGGGCGATGCGGTCGTCGCAAATGCGCCGGCGACGCACCAAAAAGTGTGTCAGTTTTTGATAGAATACTGTCATAACGCCCCAATCTGGGACTGGAACGCATTCGAGACATGGGTTACTTCGGATCCAAATGTCGAACCGTATACCGGCGGCTATGGTACCTGTTACACTTACGGTACGCGGCAGTAAGCCGGAACTAGGAGATCAGCCCCGCGAGCCATCCCGGCGCGGCCAGTTGGACCGCCCACAGCACACATCCCGCATAGGCGCCGCTCACCAGATCGTCGAGCAGAATGCCCCATGAACCGTGCAGGTTGCGATCTATCCAGCGAGCCGGTTGTATCTTGATGATGTCGAGGACGCGGAACAGAAGAAATCCGAAGGTCGCCGCGACGAATGGGTCGCCCTGAAAGACGATGGGGACCATAAGGTATCCGGCGATCTCGTCGAGGATGAACTGCCCCGGATCGTCGGCCTTCCGCGCCTTGCCGCGCCAGAATTCGACCGCCCACGGCGTCAGGATGTGGTTGAGCCACGAAACGATGAGGAGACACGCGACGAGCCACGGAACGAGCAGTTCCCACGGCAGAAAATACCAGCCTACGAGGTGCAGTACGACGCCCCAGAGCGCCCCGAACGAACCCGGCGCGAGCGGCAGAAGTCCCATGTAGCCGCCGGTGGCGATGAATTTTTTCAGATGTTCGGTCATGCTACAGCGCGCAGAAGGTATCGATATCCTTGCCGACGATGGCGAGCGATCCACGCCAGAAATCGGGCTTGCGGACATCGATCTTCATCAGTTTCGCGACGGTGGCGATATCGTTCTTTCCCGTTTCCTGCAAGAGCCGGTCATATTCCTTCACGAAGCGGTCGCCGCGCTTCAGATATTCGGCGTAGAGCCCCTTGGCGAAGAGCAGTCCGAAGGCGTAGGGGAAGTTGTAGAAGTTGTGGTCGGGGTCGTAGTAGTGCGGTTTGCAGAGCCACATGTAGGGATGGAGCGTATCCTTGTCGAGTCCGTCGCCGTAGGCCTCCTTCTGGGCGTTCAGCATCAACTCTTTGAGGGCGGCCACCGGCACCGACGACCCGGCGCGGTTCTCGAAGAGCGCCGTCTCAAAGAGGAAGCGGCTGTAGATATCGAC
Source organism: uncultured bacterium (assembly GCA_937871295.1). Taxonomy (GTDB): domain Bacteria; phylum UBP6; class UBA1177; order UBA1177; family JAKLFG01; genus CALMRE01. The sequence goes on from CALMRE010000063.1 coordinate 4,595, forward strand.
GATGACCTGCGTGGCCCCCTGCAACTGGCTTTCGAGTATCGCCGCCGCGTCGGCCTTCTTGGCGCTCTGTACCGCCGCCTGCGTGATGATGGTCTCGCAGAAGATCGATGCGGTCTCGGCCAGCGGCATCGGATAGTCGCTGTTGAGGAACGATTCGCCCGTCAGGCAGTGCCCGTGGTAGGCGTGGCCCAGTTCATGGGCGATGGTGGTGACATTGGTGAAACTGCCGCTGAAGTTCGACAGTATCCGGCTCTCGCCGATGGGATGGATGTTATAGCAGAAGGCGCCGCCCACTTTGCCTTTGCGCGGTTCGGCGTCTATCCAGTGTTTTTTGAAGGCATTGTCGGCGAATTTGCCCAGCTCGGGGCTGAACGACGAGAAGTTCCGCACGATGAAGGCATGCGCCGTGTCGTAGGTGAACTGGAGGTCGCTTTTTGCCACCGGGGCGAAGAGATCGTAGAACGGCAAGCCGCCTTTGTGGCCGAGCAGTTTCGCCTTTTTGCGGAGATATGTACGGAACTGCGGCAGGCTTTCGCGCATCGCCGTGAGGAGCGCGTCAAGCGTCTTTTTGTCCATCCGCGCATGGTGAAGCGTCATGGCGAGCGGGCTGTCGAACCCGCGCAGGGCGGCGGTGGTGATGACCTCTCCCTTTATCGCGTTGAGGCACGCGGCCGACGATTCTTCGACCTTCGCGTAGGCGGCGAGTTCGGCCTCGAAGGCCGCCTTGCGGACCTTCCGGTCGCCGTCGTAGGCGAGGTTGCGCGCCGCCGGAAGCGGCAGTTCCTCGGTCTTGTTCCCTATCTTCACCGGGACCATGAGGGTCGAGGTGAGGGTGTTCTGGAGCGAGCCCCACGCGGTGGAGCCGGTCATCCGCATCTTGGCGATGAGCACCTCTTCGCGCTCCGAGAGCATGTGTTTGGTGTTCTCCTGTATCTCGCGGAGGTAGAAGAGATGTTCGCCGATGAGGTCGGACTTCTGCGCCAGCGCGTCGAGGTTCTTCACCCCGGCGAGCCACTGGGCGAACTTCACGCGGTCCTCGGCCGTTTCGGCGAGCATCCGGTCGATCGCTTCGAGCGCCATCTTGGCGGTGTCGTCGGAGGTGTTGACGGCGAACGAGAGGTTGGCGAAGACGCCGAGTTTCTCGTTCAGCGTCGTTAGCGCGATGCGCTGCTTCAGGTATTCTTCGATGGTCGTGACCGGATTTTTGCCCTTACCGAGCCGCGTGAGCGTCCAGCGGCGCAGGGTGACGATCTCGGCGGCGAGTCGCGCCATGTCCTTCTTGAAGGCGGGTGCGGCGAACGACGGATACAATTCTTTCAGGCTCCAGCGCATCTCCATGGGCTCCCCCCGTGTGAGTTCAATGACGGTGCAGTATAGCGCCGGAAATTTTTAAGCGCAAGAAATGAGAAGGAAAATTGTAAAAAAGGGAAACACCGAAAAGAGGTGATTACTTGCGACAATCTACTACGCACTTATTTTCGCGACATCTTGCCGCATATTTCTTTTCGAGACAAAAATGAACCATGTGATCAAAATCAAAGCATTTTCTGTTTTTGCTTATTATTTTTTTTATTTCTTCTTCAGCTTTTCGGTTGACCTCTCTCACATCAAACGAGTCAATAGTTACCAAGATACAATCTTCATCTCTTACGCAAGACAAGTTCTTTTCTCTTACGATGAATGCTTGAATCATCAAATTTTTGCACGGGATTGAAACCTCGTCATTATCGATGAGCCCCTTAATTTTTTCATATATGCCTATTTCTTTGGTTTCTTTAATGTGTTGTCGAAGTTCTATCTTCTCAGGGTCTTTTTCTTCGCATCCGGTGGTATGCATAAGAAAAGCAAGCAGGAGAAATGAAGCGGTGGCAAGGGAAACAGAAAGTTTTTTGTCAGCGTTGTTCATCATGGTCATGCCCCTTCCCTTCAGACTCCTCATTCTACTTTTTGCCGTCGGACAAGTCAACAGCGACGAAAAGAGAAAAAATCGCCCCGAAAAACACAGGACCAATTTCCGATGTATCGTAAAACGGTTCTTAACTTTCGCTTAGGTTTTTGCCTTACGGTTGCTATTGTCGGTTCAGTCCCAACTTGTCGGCGAACTTGATGAACCGCGCCTGCATGAGCACTAGACTCCTCTCCGATTTCGGCTGCTTGAAACGCATTCCCATATCGAGCAACGCATCGACGATACGCCAGTCGTAGGGCCGATTCGCTAATTCTTCGTCGCGTATACGCTGAAGTTCGGGACCCGCCTTTACCCACTGCTGGACGACCTGACGCTCCTGTTCCCGGGTAATGGTGCTCATTTTTTCACCTTCAATAAGCCCTTGACACGCGGAATGATCTCGTCATCCTCTTTCAAGGCGCAGAGTAGTTCCAACTGACGGAAGATATAGGGATGGTCAAGTCGCTTGCCCTGCCGCTTGATGATCCCTTCGATATCGCTCCAATCGTGGGGCCGTCCCGCGAATGCCTTTGATACGAGCAGATCTTCGGCGGTGCACATCGGTAGAATCAGGCCGGGAGCGAACTCGAAATTCACGGCCCGAGCCAACATCTCTTCTTCGAACGACAGCGCACCGAAGGCGACATCGACAGCGGCACCGTTAGGCATGGTGATGAGTAAAACCCGGCTTCGCAGGGAAAATTCAAGCGCGGTTGATATGCGGGGAGCGTAGTGGGTCAGTATCTCCCGCGCAAAAGTTTCCTCATTGCCAAAACCGGTCAGAAGCGTCAGATCGACATCCTGTGTGGTGCGCGGTTCGCCCCATCTCTGAACAGCAAGTCCGCCGATGATACAGTAACGCCAGCCTTTGCTGTCGAAAAACCGGCCGATATCGGCCGCCGCCTCGAATAACAGGTTCACACCATCCTCCCGAATGAGCATCCCATTCTACTTTTTGCCGACGGACAAGTCAACAGCGATGAAGAGAGAAAAAATCGCCCCGAAAAAACGGGACCAATTTCCGATGTATCGTAAAACGGTCCTGCGAAAAACCAGCATTTTTGAGGCAATTAGACGAGGAAATCGAGGATGGCGTTGGCCACCGAGAAGATGAAGGAGTCGTCGAGGTGCCGTTTGGCCTCAGAGAGCATCTGCTTGGACCAGAGGAACCGGGTGATGTAGGCGGCGAACACCATGAGCAGCGTCGCCTTCACGAAGCCGACGATGACGCCGATACCCTTGTTCATGCTCCCGAGCACTCCGTCCTTTGTTTCAATGATACCTTTGAGCATCCATGCCACAAGGATATTGAGCGTGAAATAGACCGCGATGAACGCCACGATGAAGATGCCGTTGGCGGCGGGTCCGAACTGCAGGAAGAAGGTCTTGACCGACGGCAGCATGAAGAGGATCATCAGCCCGATCATGGCGGTCACCCTGAGTATCTCGCGGAACCCGCCCGCCAGATAACCGGCAAGCATCGCTCCGACGAATATCAGGGTACAGATGAGATCGACCATAGCCTACCTCAAAAAAAAGACGGGGGACTTGCGATCCCCCGTCGGAAAGGCTGTCGCGCTATCGCGGATCATTCTTCTTTTTTCTTGGCGCTCTTCTTCTTGGCAGGCTCCTTCTTGGGGGCCGCCTCTTTCTTGGCGGGCGCCTTCTTGGCCGCCGGCTTCTTCTCCTTGGCCGGTTTCTCTTCGGCCGAGGTCTCTTCCGCGACCGGCTTGCCCACGATCACTTCGGAGAGGTATTCAATGATGGCGGTCGGGGCCGCGTCGCCGCGGCGGAAGCCCAGTTTCACCACGCGGGTGTAGCCGCCGTTGCGTTCGGCGAACTTCGGGGCGATCTCTTCCACCAGTTTCGGGATGAGGATCTCGCGCTCCGATTTGATGTACTTGGTCAACTGTGCGTAGGCGGCCGCGGTGCGGCGCTTCGCGATGGTCACGATGCGGTCGGCGAGCCGCTGGAGTTCCTTGGCGCGGACGAGCGTCGTGGTGATGCGGCCGTGCTTGATAAGCGACTGCAACAGGTTGGTGAGCATCGCCTCGCGGTGGGCGGTCGGACGGCCAAGCCGCTTGTTGTCTTTCTTATGTCTCATAACGGTCTCCTACTTGTTCTCTTTCTTCTTTTCGATCTGATCGATGACCTTCTGGTCGGGGAAATTGGGCAGTTCCATGCCGAAATACAAGCCCATGTTGAGCAGTATCAGTTTGATCTCGTTGAGCGACTTGCGACCGAAGTTCTTGGTCTTCAGCATCTCGGCCTCGCTCTTCTTGACCAGTTCGCCCACGTAACGGATATTGGCGTTCTTCAGGCAGTTGTAGGAACGGACCGACAGGTCGAGGTCGTCGATGGTCTTGTAGAAGTTCCAGTTGGTGTCCTCGGCGTCGGTGCCGGCGCGATCCTCCGACTCCTCCTCGATGGCGAAGTTGATGAAGAAGCGGGTATGTTCCCGCAGGATCATCGCGGCATAGGCGAGCGCGTCGCGCGGTGTCACCGAGCCGTCGGTCTCGACCTCAAGGGTGAGTTTATCGTAGTTGAAGTTGTTCTTCACGCGGGCGCCGGTGATGGCGTAGTTGACGCGGACGACCGGCGAGAAGAACGAATCGACCGGGATGAAGCCTTCGCTGTAAAGCGACGGTTCATGGTCTTCCGAAGAGACGTAGCCGCGGCCCGACATGACGAGCAGTTCCATCTCTACTTCGATGTTCTCATCCATCTCGAAGAGGTGGAGGTCCTTGTTGAGTACCTTGATGGCGGCGGTCTCCGGGATATCGCCGGCGGTCACTTTGCCTTTTCCCTTACGGCGCACCACCAGATGGTGCATCTTGTCCTCGTGACCCACGAAGCGGATCTGTTTCAGGTTCAGGAAGACGTTGACCACATCCTCCTTGACGCCCGGGATCGTGGAGAATTCGTGCTCGACCCCTTTGATCTTGACGGCGATGACCGCCGAACCGCGGATCGAGGAGAGCATTATCCGCCGCAGCGAATTGCCGAGCGTGGTACCGTACCCCTTCATGAGCGGGTCGCACACGAAGCGGGCGTAGGTGCCGGCCTCGTTCTGCTCCACCACCTTCACTTCCTTGGGCATAATGAGCGTTTTCCAGTTCGAACGATACATCCCTCGCACCTCTTAGTTTACTTTGAATAAAGCTCGACGATGAGGTTCTCCTTGATGTCGGCGGAGACATCGGAGCGCTCGGGCTCGCGGAGCACCGTCCCTTTGAATGTCTCTTTCTCGAGCTGGAGCCATGTCGGTATCTGGGTCCGTTCGCCGGCGTACTCGAGGGACGCCTTGAACACGGGACTCGTACGGCTGCGTTCCTTTATCTCTATCACGTCGCCCTGCTTGAGGATATACGACGGGATATCGGTGGTCTTACCGTTGATGAGGAAATGCCGGTGGTTGATGAGCTGACGCGCCTGCGAACGGCTCGACGCCATGCCGAGACGGTAGATGACGTTGTCGAGGCGGCGTTCAAGCAGGTTGAGCAGGTTCTCGCCGGTGGCGCCCCTCTTCTTGTTGGCGCGGTCATAGAACAGCCGGAACTGGCTTTCCAGCAGACCGTACATGAATTTCACTTTCTGTTTCTCACGCAGCTGCACACGGTAGTCGGTGGTGCGTTTCTTGTCCTTGCCGTGCTGGCCGGGGCCGAACGGGCGGCGATCATAGGCGCACTTCTCGGAATGACACCGCTCGCCTTTCAGGAAGAGTTTCGCCCCTTCCCGACGGCAGACCTTGCAACTACTGTCCTTGTACTTGGCCAAAGCTTCCTCCTTTTACGACAAAAGTTTACGCTTCGAGTTTATTACACTCTTCTCCGCTTCGACGGCCGGCACCCGTTGTGCGGGATCGGCGTGATGTCGCGGAGCAGCATGATGTTATACCCGGCGTTCCCGAGTCCGCGGATGGCCGCTTCGCGACCGTTGCCGGGACCCTTCACATACACGCTGAGGGTGCGCAGGCCGTATTCCTTGGCCTTTTTGCCCGCATCCTCGGCCGCCATCTGCGCGGCGTACGGGGTCGACTTCTTCGAGCCGCGGAAACCCTTGAGTCCCGCGCTCGACCAGCCGAGCACATTGCCCGACACGTCGGTGATGGTGACGATCGTGTTGTTGAACGAGCACTGGATGTAGGCCAGCCCCGTCTGAATATTTTTCCGGACCTTCTTCTTCTTCAGTTCGGCCATGGCGTCCCCCGCTTACTTCTTTTTCATCATGTTGCGGCGCGGTCCCTTGCGGGTGCGGGCGTTGGTATGCGTCCGCTGGCCCCTCACCGGGAGCCCCTTCCTGTGCCGCAGGCCGCGGTAATTGCCGAGGTCCATGAGCCGCTTGATGTTCATGATGGTCTCCTTCCGGAGATCGCCCTCAACGGTATGGTCCTGTTCGATGATCTCTCTGATCCTCACCGCCTGCGCTTCCGTCACACCGTCGGACTTGGTGTTGACATCGATCCCCGCTTTATCGAGGATCGCACGGGCGCTGGAACGGCCAAGCCCGTAGATGTAGGTCAGCGCGATCTCCATCCGCTTGTTCCGGGGCAGATCGACTCCCGCGATACGAACCAAGGTGCACCTCCTATTAAAACTATCCCTGTCTCTGTTTGTGCTTGGGATTTTCGCAGATGACCCGCAGTATCCCGTTCCGTTTGATGATCTTGCACTTGGTGCAGATCTTCTTGACCGAAGCCCTGACTTTCATCTCTTCACCTCTAGTCTATGTTCGCTTTCATGCGATGGGTTATCCGGCCGCGAGTCAGGTCGTACGGCGACAACTCGACCTGTACACGGTCGCCCGGCAGTATCCGGATGAAGTATTTGCGCATCTTGCCCGAAACATGCGCAAGCACCTGATGCTTGTTCTCCAGTTCAACGCGGAACATGGCATTGGGCAACGTTTCCACTATCGTCCCTTCAAGAACTATCCCTTCTTCCTTCGCCATTCTATGTCCTCAACAAAGCACGGGGAATCTACCCATCTTCATGGTTTTTTCAAACTGATTTTAGCGCTTATCAGCAACTCTTTGACATCGTTGAAAATATCATCCTCCGCGCGGGAGGCTTCGATCTCGACGAAATTCCCTTTTTCGTGCGCGGCGATATGTTCGACCATCGGCGCGGTCGCGGCGCGGTACTCGGCGAGCCGGTTGCGGACGACCGTTTCGTTATCGTCGGAACGGCGTATCAATTTCCCTTTTTTACACTGCGGGCAGGGATCGTTCTCGACAACATCCCCGGCGAGCGTCGAAAAGGGGGTGAAGCAGGTGTTGCAGGTGAGTCGACCGGTGAAGCGGCGCAGGATATGGTCATCGGCGACAGAAAAATAAAGGAACGAATGCGTTATCGCCTTTTCGGCGAGATAGCGTTTGACCATCTCATACTGACCGACGGTCCGCGGAAAGCCGTCCACGAGAAAAAGTGTCGTCCCGGTAGTATCCCCCAGATGCTCGGCGCTGTCGCGGAACAGAGCCATCACGATATCGTCCGAAACGAGTTTCCCCGCATCGATAAGCGCCTTGACCTGTGTGCCGAGCTCGGTCCGGCGGGCGATATGGTACTTCAAGGCATCGCCGGTCGAGAAGGAGCGCCCCTCAAAGGTGTCGAGGATGCGCCGTATCTGCGTCCCTTTACCCGATGCCGGCTTACCGAGAAGAAAAAAGAATCGATGCATACTGTTCTGCGTCATTGCGGGGTTATCGGCTTCTGCTTTTGACGAGCGAGCCCTTGCCGCCGATGGAGAAACCCTCATAGTTGTTGCTGATGAGGTACGACTCTATCTGCGAGGCGGTGTCCATCGCGACGCCGACGACGATGAGTATCGAGGTGCCGCCCATGTAGAACGGCAGACCCATCTTGAGCCGGAGCAGGTCAGGTATCATGCAGATGGCCGACAGATAGATGGCGCCGCCGAAGGTGATCTTGGTGAGCACCTTGTTGATATAGTCGACCGTCTCCTTGCCGGGACGGATGCCCGGTATGTAGCCGCCGTTCTTGTTCAAGTTCTCGGCGACATCCTCGGTCTTGAACTGCACGAAGGTGTAGAAGAAGGCAAAGAATATGATGAGGAAGATGTAGAGCAGTTCGTAGAGCCAGCCGCCCGGGTTGAGCATCGCCTGCAGGGTCCCCATCCACTCGGCGTTCATGAAGCCGCCGATGGTCGCGGGGAACACGAGCAGTGCGGAGGCGAAGATCGGCGGGATGACGCCGGAGGTGTTTATCTTGAGCGGCAGATAACTGTTCTGTAGCGAGCGACCGCCGCTGGTGCGGCGCGCGTATTGTATCGGTATCTTGCGGCGCGAACTTTCGACGAAGACGATGACGGTGAAGGCAAGGACAAGGACCAGCAGGAAAATGACCAGATGGAACGGCTTGATCATCTCTTCGTTGAGATATTGCACCAGTTGCGCGAACATGGAGGGGAACCGCGCGACGATCGAGGCGAAGATGAGGAGCGATATGCCGTTGCCGATGCCCCGTTCCGATATCTGTTCGCCGAGCCACATCAGGAACATGGTGCCGGTGGTCAGCGTGATGACCGTCGTGATGCGGAAGAACCAGCCCGGGTCCTGCACCACCACCTCGCCGGCGCGGCCGGTGAGACTTTCGAGGAATTTCGCCATCATAAGACCCTGGAAGACACACAGGAGCACCGTGCCGTAGCGGGTGTACTGGGTGATCTTCTTCTGCCCCTGATCGCCGTCCTTCTGCATCTCCCCTATCTGCGGGATGACGACCGCAAGCAGGGAGAATATGATGGAAGAGCTGATGTAGGGCATGATCCCGAGCGCGAAAATAGAGAGCTGTTCCAGCGCGCCGCCCGAGAACATATTGAACAGACCGAGGATAGTGGTCGAGCCTTTGGTCGCCATGATGTCGGCCATGATGTTCTTGTCGACACCCGGGGTGGTCACGTAGATACCGAGCCGGTACACGGCGAGAATGAACAGGGAGAACACCACGCGCTCCCGGAGATCGGGTATTTTGAAGATGTTCGAGAGTATCCTGCTAATCAAGCTTCAGTTCCTCCGCTTTGCCGCCGCTTTTCTCGATCGACTCTTTCGCCCCTTTGGTGAACTTGTGGACGATCACCGTGAGCGGATGTTTCAGTTCGATACGACCGATGATCTTGACGCACGCCTCGGTCCCCTTGCAAAGGCCCATTTCGGTGAGCTTCGCGATATCGACCGTGGTGCCCGCCGCCAGTTTCTCGAGATAACGGATGTTGACCTCGGCAACCTCGGTGCGGAATATATTGAAGAAGCCTCTCTTGGGAAGCCGTCTGACCAGCGGCATCTGGCCGCCTTCGAAGCCTCTGCGGACCGAACGACCGGCGCGCGAACGTTGACCCTTGTGTCCCTTGGTCGAGGTGCGGCCATGTCCCGAACCGGCGCCGCGGCCGATTATTTTCTTCGATCTGAGTCCTTCGGGTTTTTTCAATGCATGGAGACGCATGTGCTACTCCCTATTTTTTCAACTGATAGTCGGTTACCGTGATATTCCTTTTCGCCTGCACATCGTCCAGCGTTTCCATCGAAAGGAGCGCCTGCAATGTCGCCTTGGCCATATTGTGCGGGTTGCTCGAGCCGATGCTCTTGGTCAGGATGTCGGTCACTCCGATCACTTCAAGGACCGAGCGGACCGCCGAGCCGGCGATGACGCCGGTGCCATTCGCGGCGGGGCGCAGGAAGACGCGGCCGGCGCCGAATTCGCCCATAACCTCATGAGGAATGGTGCCGCCGGTGAGGGTGATGTGACACAGGTTCTTCCGGGCGCGGGCGATACCTTTCTTGATCGCTTCGGGAACCTCGCGCGCTTTGCCGAGCCCCAGCCCGACATGACCGTGACCGTCACCGACAACCATCAGCGCGGCGAAACTGAAGTTCTTGCCGCCCTTGACGACCTTCGCGACGCGGTTCACGAAGATGAGTTTTTCGTGAAGATCCAATCCGTCCGGATTGATCGGCGTATGCTTCTCTTTCATCCTGCTGCCTCGTATCGTTCTTCGTTAAAATTCCAGTCCGCCCTTGCGCGCCGCCTCGGCAAGCGCCTTGACGCGGCCGTGGTACAGGTATCCGTTCCTGTCGAACACGACCGTCGTGATCCCTTTGGCCTTGCATTTCATCGCGATGAGTTCGCCCACCCGTGCGGCGTCGGCTTTTTTGTCGCCTTCGCCGTCGTGGTAATCCTTGCCCAAGGTCGAGGCGGACACCAGCGTTTTACCCAGCACATCGTCGATGACCTGCGCATAGATATTCTTGCCGCTGCGGAACACCGTCATGCGGGGCCGCGCGCCGGAGCCTTCTATCTTTTTGCGGATCGATGACTTCCGTTTGTCGTGCCGTTCTATCTTTCTCTTGCTGTTCATATCGGGTTCCTCCCTTACTTACCGGCAGCCTTGCCGGCCTTCCGTCTGATGACCTGCCCGCGGTAACTGACGCCCTTGCCTTTGTAGGGCTCCACCGGACGCAGCGCCTTTACCTTTGCCGCAAAATCGCCGAGCTGCTGCTTGTCGGCAGCGGTCAGGGTAAGTTCGTTGGGTTTCACCTCGGCGGTGATCCCCTTCGGCAGTTCCATCTCCACCGGATGAGAGAACCCGAGCGCAAAAGCGAGCTTGTTCCCCTTCAGTTCAAACTTGTAGCCGGTCCCCTTCACGTCGAGCACTTTGGTGAAGCCGGTGGTGACACCGACGACCATGTTGCTGAGGAGCATGCGGAACAGACCGTGCAATGCCTTGCTTTCCTTTTCTTCGTCTTTGCGTTCCACGATGATGGTGTTGTTCTCTATGCGCACCGAAATTTTCGGATGCACCGTCCGTTCGAGGGTGCCTTTCGGGCCCTTGACCCGGAGCACATCCCCCTTCAGCGATACCTCGACCTTGCTGTCAAAGGGTATCGGTCTTTTGCCTATTCTCGACACGGTTGTCCTCCTTATGCTACCAGACGTTACAAAGCAGTTCGCCGCCGATATTGAGTTCACGCGCCTTTTTGTCGGTCAATATCCCCTTGGAGGTCGACACGACGCAGACACCGAGCCCCGAGCGGACGTGCGGGATCTCCTTTGCCGGCATATAGACACGGCACCCCGGCTTGCTGACCCGCTCGACATGCGATATGACCGGCTTCCCGCGATGATAGCGGATATCGACCGCGATCGTTTTCTTGGCGCCGACCATGGTGACCCGGAAATCGCTGATGTAGCCCTCATCCTTGAGCACCTGGCTGATCCCCTCGACGATACGGGACGACGGGATACCGACGACCGTTTCGTGCTGGGCCCGCATCGCGTTGCGTATCCGGGTGAGATAATTGGATATCAGATCGTTCATGTATTCCTCCCTTACCAGCTCGACTTGGTGACGCCGGGGATAAGCCCGTTGGTCGCCAGCTTGCGGAAACAGAGCCGGCACATGTCGAATTTCCTAATGTAGGCGCGGGCACGGCCGCACAGCGGACAGCGATTATGGAACCGCGTCGGGAACGCCGGCTTTTTGACCGCCTTGAGCCTCATCGTCAATCTGGCCACTGATCGTCCTCCTTAAAAATATCGTTCCTTCAGTTGTTGAAAGGCATGTTGAACATCTTGAGCAGCGCCTTCGCCTCCTGATCGTTGCGGGCGGTGGTGCAGATCGTGACGTTAAGTCCCTTGGTCGTTTCGACCTTGTTGAAATCGATCTCGGGGAATATCATGAAGTCCTTGATGCCGAGCGTGTAGTTGCCGCGGCCGTCGAACGCCTTCCCGGAGATGCCGCGGAAGTCCTTGACGCGGGGAAGCGCAACCGATATCAGCCGGTCGAGGAAATCGTACATCCGGTCCTTGCGGAGGATGACCGAAGTACCGATGGGCATCCCTTCCCGGAGTTTGAAGGTCGCGATCGACTTGCGCGCCTTGTTGATGACCGGCTTCTGGCCGGCGATGGCGGTGAGTTCCTTGACCGCATCCTCCAGTATCTTCTTATTGGTTATCGCCTCGCCGACGCCCATATTCAGGACGATCTTCTCGACGCGCGGGATGGCCATCGGATTGGTGATGTTCAGTTCCTTCGCGAGCGCGGGGCGGACCTCCTGTTCATAGTAGGTGCGCATCCGGCTGACGTACTTCGGCTGTTTCTCGGCCGCCGGGGCCGCTTTTTCCTTCGGCGCCTTCTGCTGTTTCTCGGCCGCCGGGGCCTTCTTTTCCTTGGCCTCTTTCTGCTGCTTCTCAGCCATTGATCGTCTCCACTATTCTATGGTTTCGCCGCATTTGCGGCAGAAGCGGACCCGTTTGCCGTCGCCGAGTTCTTTGCGCCGGAACGAGGTCGCTTCGGAGCACTTGGGACAGATGGCCCGCACGTTCGAGATATGGATGGGCATCGCCTTGTCGACGATCCCCGCCTCGCGGTTCGGCCCCTGCTTCTGGTGCTTCTTGTACACATTGATGTTCTCGACGACCACTTTCTCGTTCTTGGTGAGGACGCGGAGGACCTTACCGGCCTTCCCCTTGTCCTTGCCGGTGAGGACGCGGACCGTGTCGTTCTTCTTGATATTCGCCATCGTAGTCATGGTATTCTCCCTACAGGACCTCGGGCGCGAGCGAGATGATCTTCATAAAACCCTTCGTCCGGAGTTCGCGCGCCACCGGGCCGAAAACACGGGTGCCAACCGGTTCATAGTAGTCATCGAGAATGACCACCGCGTTATCGTCAAAGCGAATGTACGAACCATCCTCGCGCTTGAGCTCCTTGGCCTGCCGCACGATGACCGCCCGTTTCACTTCGCCCTTTTTCACCTTGCCTTTCGGTTCGGCGTCCTTGATGGAAACGACTATGATATCGCCGATGCCGGCATAGCGCCGCTTGGAGCCGCCGTACACCTTGATGCACTGCGCCTCTTTGGCGCCCGAATTGTCGGCGACCGCCAGTCTGGTCTGTTCCTGTATCATGACTTGCCCCCCTCACGCTCGATCTTGCTGACGACGAGCCACCGCTTCCGCGCGCTGACCGGAGCGCATTCGCTGATGCGGACACGGTCGCCGCTCTTGCAGAGGTTCTGTTCGTCGTGCGCCATGTATTTCTTGCGCGCGGTGACCATTTTCTTATAGAGCGGGTGCTTGTAGCGGCGCGTTACCATGACGGTCACGGTCTTGTCGGCCTTGTCGCTCACCACCACGCCCGTCAGTATCCTTTTATGGCTTGTTTTCATCGTTCCTACCTCTTATCCGTAGCCGTGTTCTCGGTGAGGAAGGTATGGACGCGGGCGATGTCCTTCCTGACCAGCCTGATGCGGGATGAGTTCTGGAGCTGGCCCATGGCCTTCTGGACGCGCAGGTTGAAATGCTCCTCCTCCAGAGTGTGGAGCATCTCCTTGAGCTCCTCCGCGTTCTTTTTCTTCAGTTCCGTTGTCTTCATTTTATCTCGTCTCCCTTCGCAACGACCTTGGTCCTGACCGGAAGCTTATAGGCGGCGAGGCGCAACGCCTCCTTGGCGGCGGCATCATCCAGATCGCCGAGTTCGAACAGGATACGGCCCGGCTTGACCACGCAGACCCACTCTTCGGGGTTGCCCTTACCTTTGCCCATTCTGGTTTCCTGCGGCTTCTTGGTGATCGGTTTGTCGGGGAACACCCTTATCCACATGCGGCCGCCTTTTCGGGCGATACGCATGATGGCGACACGCGCCGCCTCGATCTGACGGCTGGTGAGCCAGCCGCTCTCGAGCGCCTTGAGCGCGTATTCACCGAAATCTATGGCATTGCAGGAGGTCGAGATGCCGGCCATGCGGCCTTTCATCATCTTCCTATATTTTACCTTGTTCGGCATCAACATGACGGTTACCTATCGCTTCAGGTTAATTCTTCTTGGCGCCTTTCCGCTTGGCCTCGAACCGTTTCGAGACCTCGCCTTTGTATATCCAGACCTTGATGCCGATCGTGCCGTAGGTGGTACGGGCGACCGCGTGTCCGTATTCGATGTTGGCGCGCAGGGTATGGAGCGGGGTGCGGCCCTCGTGATAACGCTCGACCCGCGCGATCTCGTTGCCGCCCAGACGGCCGCCGACCTGCACCTTGATCCCCTCGATGCCGCTTTTGATCGCGTTGCCCATGGCGCGCTTCATGACGCGGCGGAAGTGGGCCCGCTTTTCGATCTGCTCGGCAATGCTCTCGGAAACGAGCTGCGCGTCGATCTCAGGCTTCTTGACCTCTTCGGGCTGCACGAATATCTCCTGCGAACCCTTGGCGAGCTTGGCGACGATCTGCTTTATCTTCTCGATGCCCGCCCCCTGTTTGCCCACGATGATCCCCGGCTTGGCGGCGAACAGCGTGACCTTCAGTTTATCGCCCGAACGCTCGATGTTGAGATTTGAAAGTCCGGCGGCGTAGAATTCCTTCTTGATCGCCGTGCGGATCTTGAGATCCTCGTGAAGCCACTTCGCGTAGTTCCGGTGCGAATACCACACCGAATTCCACGTTCTCGTGATACCGAGCCGCAGACCGACGGGATTGACTTTCTGACCCAAGCGACACCTCCTGTTATGCTACTTTTTCGCTCTTTTCGCCCAGTTCGATCGTCACGTGGCTGGTCCGCTTGACGATACGACTCGCGCGACCGTGCGACTTGGTGACGAAACGCTTCCACATGGGACCCTCATCGACCGCGATCACGGTGACGTACAGTTTGTCCGGGTCAAGGCTGAAATTATTCTCCGCGTTGGCGATAGCCGAATTGAGGAGTTTTTTCAGCGCGACGGCGGCGCGACGATTAGTGAAATCAAGGAGGTTCTGTGCCTCCTCTGCCCGTTTGCCGCGAATGATATCGGCTACTTCCCGGACGCGGCGCGGGCTCATCCGGTAATATTTCAAGGTGGCCTTTACGACTTTTGTTTCCATTGCCTCTCTCCAGCTCGCAAGAAATAAAGCGGGGGTACTCTATTCATTTTCCTCAGTTTTGCAACTTATTTTTTCTGCGCACCGGCATGGCTCCGGAAGGTCCGCGTGGGAGAGAACTCGCCCAGTTTGAACCCGACCATCTCCTCGGTGACGAAGACCGGAATGAACTTCTGCCCGTTATGCACGGCGAAGGTGAGTCCCACCATCTCGGGTACTATCGTCGAACGGCGCGACCAGGTCTTTATCGGTTTCCGGTCTCCCGAATCGATCGATTTGACGACCTTTTTCCAGAGGTGTTCGTCAACGAACGGCCCCTTTTTGATTGAGCGCGGCATGTATCCTCCCTCGTTCTCGCGGTTTATCCTATTGTATTACTTTTTTCCACGCCGACGGATCCGGAAGCGGTCGGTCCGCTTGCTGTTGCGCGTCTTGTAGCCTCTGGTCGGCACGCCCCACGGCGTTACCGGGTGGCGGCCGCCCGCGGTCTTGCCTTCACCGCCGCCGTGCGGATGGTCGATCGGGTTCATGACCACGCCGCGGACCTTCGGCCGCCGGCCGAGCCAGCGGGTCTTGCCTGCTTTTCCGATACGGGTGTTCGCCGCTTCGCTGTTGCCGACCTGTCCGATCGTGGCGCGACACTCGAGGTTGATGAGCCGGATCTCGCCCGACGGCATACGGACGGTGGCATAGTCACCCTCTTTGCCGAGAAGCTGCAACCCGGCCGCCGCGGCACGCGCGATCTGGCCGCCTTTGCCGATCTTGAGTTCGACATTGTGGATGAAGGTGCCCACCGGCACATAGCGAAGTTTCATCGCATTGCCCGGACGGACATCGGCTTCCTTGTCGGTACTGACGATCATATCGCCGACAGCGATCTTCTCGGGCGCGATGATGTAGCGTTTTTCGCCGTCGAGATAATTGATGAGCGCGATGCGGGCGTTGCGGTTCGGATCGTACTCGATCGCCGCCACCTTGCCGGGAACGTCGATCTTATCGCGCCGGAAATCGATGATACGGTATTGCCGCTTGTTGCCGCCGCCGCGATGGCGTGTGGTGATCCGGCCGTGAGCATTGCGACCGCCCGACTTCTTCATGGAGCGGGTCAGCCCCTTCTCCGGACGTTTACTCGACAGCTCGGCGTGATCGGCCACCGACATATTACGCCGGCCCGCCGATGTGGGGTTGTAGACCTTGATACCCATCTGCTATGCCCCCTTGTGGTTATACACCCTGAATAAAGTTGATACTGTAGCCCTTCTGCAGGGTCACATAGGCCTTTTTCCGGTTGTTGCGTTTGCCGGTGACCCGCTTCACCTGCTTGACCTTGCCCCGCACGATAACGGTGTTGACCTCTTTGACCTTTACATCAAAAAGATTCTCGATCGCCTCTTTTATCTCTTCCTTGTTGGCATCGATGGCCACTTCGAAGAGATACCCCTTGTCCTCGCCGCGCGAGAGCGCCGTCGATTTCTCGGTGATGATGGGGCGCTTGACGATGCCGAAATACTGTAGTTTTTTCATGACGCGTAGACCTCGTTGATGTAAGCCGCCGCCTCTTCGGTCATGATGATGGTCTTGTAGGCGACTATGTCATACAGGTTGACCTGCGTGAAATGCAGCACCAGATATTCGGGGATATTGCGCACGCTCATGACGAAGTTGTCCTCGCCGTCGCCGGTGAGAATGATCGCCTCGGGGATGTTCCATGTCTTTTTAAGGAGCGTGGATGCCGCTCTGGTCTGGATTTTCTCGAAGTTGAAGCCCTTCACGACGAACAGGTTCCCGCTCTCGAGGCGTTCCGAAAGGACCGCCTTGACCGCCAGACGACGCTTCTTGGTCGGCACCGTATAGGAATAATCGCGCGGCTGAGGACCGAGGATGACGTAACCGCCGCGGCAGATGCCGGCACGGGTAGTGCCGCGACGGGCGCGGCCGGTACCTTTTTGCTTGAACGGCTTGGCGCCGCCGCCCGACACGGTGGAAGAGGTCTTGGTCGCATGGGTGCCGGAACGCCAGCCGGCGGTCTGCATGCGGACGACCTCGTAGACCGCGACCTGCTTTTCCTTCCACGCGATCGAGAATACTTTGTCGTTCAGCTCAAGGCTGCCGACTTTTTTCTTGTCGCGATCGAACACATCTATTACGGGCATCTCGGCCTCCGTTACTTGCTTCTCTTGATGTATACTACGCCGCCGGCCGCGCCGGGAACGGCACCTTTCACGAGAATGAGGTTCTTCTCGGGGTAGATCTTGACCACCTCGAGATTTTTCACCGTCACCTGCTCGTTGCCGTACCTGCCGGCCATATGCTTGCCCTTCCATATTTTGCCCGGGTGGACATTCTGACCGACCGAACCGCCCTTGCGGTGGAATTTCGAACCGTGGGCATCGCACCCGCCGGAGAAGTTCCAGCGTTTCACCACGCCGGTGAAGCCGCGGCCTTTCGTGAAACCGGTGATCTTGACCTTTTCGCCGACCTTGAACAGATCGGCCTTCAGTTCGTCGCCGAGATTGAGCGCGCCCAGATCGGCGTCGCTCACACGGAATTCCTTGAGCCGCCGGTATATCCCCTTCCCGGCTGCCTTGAAGTGCCCCGCCTCCGGCTTCAGCACATTCTTTTCCTTCTTTTCGAAACCGAGCTGGACCGCCGAGTAGCCGTCCTTGTCCATGCTTTTCTTCTGTATGATGAAGCAGGGGCCGGCCTCGATCACGGTCACGGGTATCGACACGCCGTCTTCGCTGAAGATCTGTGTCATCCCGACCTTTTTTCCAATTAGTCCTGCGGTCATGGTATCCCTCTCCGTTTAAACTCTCTTTTCGGGCACCCTAGTTGGTCTTGATCTCGATCTCCACCCCGGCCGACAGGTCGGTCTTCATCAGTTCGTCCATGGTCTGCGAAGTGGGATTGAGGATGTCGAGTATCCGGCGGTGTACGCGCATCTCGAACTGCTCGCGCGACTTCTTGTCGACATGCGGCGAACGGAGGACGCAGTACTTATGGATCTTCGTGGGCAGCGGTATGGGACCGGCGATCCGGGCGCCCGTCCGGGTGACCGTATCGATGATCTCGTTGACCGAGCCGTCCAGCAGCTTGTGGTCGAACGCCTTCAGCTTGATCCTGATCCTGTCACTCACGATACACCTCTCTATCTGGTTATTCTACGATCTTGGTCACAACGCCGGCGCCCACCGTGCGGCCGCCTTCACGGATCGCGAAACGGAGGCCTTCCTCCATCGCGATCGGGCATATCAGTTCCACCGTGATCTTGATGTTGTCGCCCGGCATGATCATCTTCACCCCTTCGGGCAGATTAAGCACGCCCGTCACATCGGTCGTTCTGAAGTAGAACTGCGGACGGTAGCCGTCAAAGAACGGCGTGTGACGGCCGCCTTCTTCCTTCGACAGAACATATATCTCCGCCGTGAATTTCTTGTGCGGCGTGATCGAGCCCGGCTTCGCCAGTACCTGACCGCGTTCCACGTCCTCTTTCTTGATACCGCGCAGCAGGCACCCTACGTTGTCGCCCGCCTGTCCTTCGTCCAGCAGTTTCCGGAACATTTCCACTCCCGTCACCACTGTCTCCTGCGTCACGGTGATACCCACGATCTCCGCTTTGTCCGCTACGTGGATAACGCCGCGCTCGATACGGCCCGTTACCACCGTTCCGCGGCCCGATATCGAGAAGACGTCCTCGATCGGCATCAGGAACGGTTTGTCCACCGCACGCACCGGATCGGGTACGTAGCTGTCCACCGCCGCCATCAGGTCATGGATGCATTTCGCGTCGTCGCCGTCCGGGTTGTCCGTGTTCAGCGCTTTGAGCGCGCTTCCCCGGATTATCGGGATGTCGTTCCCCGGGAATTTGTACCCCGTCAGCAGTTCGCGCAGCTCCATTTCCACCAGTTCGATCAGTTCCGGATCGTCCACCAGATCCACCTTGTTCAGGAAGACCACCATGTACGGCACGCCGACCTGATACGCAAGCAACACATGTTCGCGCGTCTGCGGCATCGGGCCGTCGGTCGCCGCGACGACCAGTATCGCTCCGTCCATCTGCGCCGCGCCCGTTATCATGTTCTTTATGTAGTCCGCGTGGCCCGGACAGTCGACGTGCGCGTAGTGCCGCTTCTCCGTCTCGTATTCCACGTGCGCCGTCGCTATCGTGATACCGCGTTCCCGTTCTTCCGGCGCTTTGTCTATCTGATCGAACGACACGAATTTCGCCTTGCCTTTCGCCGCAAGTGTCTTCGTGATCGCCGCCGTCAGCGTCGTCTTGCCGTGGTCTATGTGGCCGATCGTTCCCACGTTCACATGGGGCTTCGTCCTGTTGAATTTCTCCTTCGCCATCTCTCCGCCTCCTTCTCTTAATAATATGCGAACAGCTGAGACCTTATACTCTCGGGTAGCTCCCGATAGAACGCGAACTGCATCGTGTAGGTGGCGCGGCCCTGCGAACGGGAACGGAGGTCGGTCGAATAGCCGAACATCTCCGAAAGCGGGACCTGCGCGCGGACTATCTTCGCCTTCGCGCCACGGCCTTCGTTCATGCCGACCACTTCGCCGCGACGGCTCCGCAGATCGCCGAGCACATCGCCGAGGTAATCGTCGGGAGTCGTTATCTCGACATCCATGACCGGTTCAAGTATGCGCGGCGCCCCTTTTTCCAGCGCCTCGCGGAAACAGGTGGAGGCGGCAACGCGGAACGCGATGTCTGACGAATCGACCTCGTGGGACGAACCGTCGACCAGCGTCACCTTCACATCAACCACCGGGAACCCGTGTTTTCCGCTCGTGGAGGCCGCCTCGACACCCTTCTTTATCGAACTGAAATACTCGTTGGGAATGACCCCGCCCTTCGTCTTTTCCTCGAACTGCATGCCGCTACCGGGCGCGAGCGGTTCGAGCGAGAAAACGACATGAGCGTACTGGCCCCGGCCGCCGGTCTGCTTGACATGCTTGTATTCGTGGCGGACCGCTTTTGTGATGGTCTCGCGGTAGCTCACCTGCGGCTTGCCGACATTCGCGTCGACCTTGAATTCGCGGCGGAGCCGTTCCACGAGCACCTCAAGGTGCAACTCGCCCATGCCCGAGATGATCGTCTGGCCCGTCTCCTGATCGGTGCGGACCTTGAAGCTCGGGTCTTCCTTCGAAAGTTTTTGAAGCGAATAACCGAGTTTCTCCTCGTCCGCTTTGGTCTTCGGTTCTATCGCGACCGAGATGACCGGATCGGGGAAATTCATCGGCTCGAAAACGACCGGCTTGGCCTTCTCGCACAGCGTCGAGCCGGTGGTTCCGTATTTAAGGCCGACTATCGCACCGATGTTGCCGGCGCGGATGACATCGACATCCTCGCGCTTGTTGGCGTGCATGCGGAGCAGTCTGCCGATGCGTTCCTGCTGATCGGCCGTCGCGTTGTAGACGAGCTGACCGTTCTGCAGTTCGCCCGAATAGACGCGGACATAGTTGAGCTCACCGACATACGGGTCGCTCATGATCTTGAATATGTAGGCACCCAGTTCCTTGTCCTCGGGACGGCGCAGTATATCGGCGCCGGTCTTCGGATGGATCCCCTTGGCGGGCGGCACATCGTCGGGCGCGGGAAGATAATCGATGACCGCGTCGAGAAGCGGCTGAATCCCCTTGTTCTTGAAGGCCGAGCCGCAGAGGACCGGGAATATCGCGGAACTGACCACTCCCTTGCGGAGCGCCGCCTTGAGCGTCGCCGCGTCGGGATCGTGGCCCTCAAGGAACCCTTTCATGATGGCGTCGTCGAACTCCGAGACCGCCTCGATGAGCTTCTCGCGCGCCTGCCCGGTCTTTTCGATGAGCGCCGACGGTATCTCCGTTTCGAGACGATACTTCGCGCCGAGCATGTCGTTATCATAGTAGTAAGCGACCCGCTCGACCACATCGATTATGCCGAGAAAGTTCTCCTCTGCGCCGATGGGGAGCTGTATCGCCACTGCGTTCGCGCCGAGCCGTTCACGCATCATCGACACGACATTGTCGAAATCGGCGCCGGTACGGTCCATCTTGTTGACAAAGGCGATGCGCGGTACATTGTAGCGGTCGGCCTGACGCCAGACCGTTTCGGACTGCGGCTGAACGCCGGCGACGGCGCAGAAGACCGCCACCGCACCGTCGAGCACCCGCAGCGACCGTTCCACCTCGACGGTGAAGTCGACATGACCGGGGGTATCGATGATATTGATGCGTTTTTCTTTCCAGTGGCAGGTGGTCGCGGCGCTGGTGATGGTGATGCCGCGCTCCTGTTCCTGATCCATCCAATCCATGACGGCGGTCCCTTCGTGGACCTCGCCCATCTTGTACGAAACGCCGGTGTAGAAGAGGATGCGCTCGGTCGTCGTGGTCTTGCCCGCGTCGATGTGCGCCGCTATCCCGATGTTCCGGATATCGGCGAGCGCTATGTTCTTTTCCTTCACCGCCATGGGGACACTATCTCTCCACTACCACTTGAAGTGGGCGAAGGCTTTATTGGCTTCGGCCATCTTGTGGGTCTCATCCATCTTCTTGAATGCGTTGCCTCGTTTGTTGAAGGCGTCGTCCAGCTCCGAAGAGAGCCGCTCGATTATCCCTTTCTCGGAACGGTTGCGGGCCGCGGTGAGTATCCATTTCATCCCGATCGACTGGCTCTTCTCGAGCGTGACCTCGGTGGGCACCTGATAGTTGGCGCCGCCGATACGGGTCGATTTGACCATGACCTTCGGCCGGATGTTCTCGAGGGCGCGGCGGAACAGCTCGACGGGGCCGTCGTTCTTGCCCTTGGCCGCCTTTTCAAGCGCGCCGTAGACGATACTCTCGGCAACCGACTTCTCGCCTTTCAGCATGACCTTGTTGATGAATTTCTGGATGAGCACTTCGCCGTACTTCGAATCGGGAAGTATCTCTCTGTGCGATATGAACGCTTTTCTCGGCATGACTTTCCCCCTCTTTACTTAGGTCTCTTCGCGCCGTACTTCGAACGGCTCTGACGACGGCCATCGACCCCTGAAGTGTCGAACGTGCCGCGGACGATGTGATAGCGAACGCCGGGAAGGTCCTTGACGCGGCCGCCTCTCACGAGGACGACGCTGTGCTCCTGCAGGTTGTGGCCCTCGCCGGGGATGTAGCAGGTGACCTCGAAGCCGCTTGTCAGCCGCACACGGGCCACTTTACGCAGCGCCGAGTTGGGTTTTTTCGGCGTCGTGGTGTAGACGCGGACACATACCCCCTTGCGCTGAGGGCACGAGACCAGCGCGGGACACTTGCTCTTGTACTTGATCGCCTCTCTTCCTTTTCTGACCAACTGGTTGATCGTCGGCATCCTTGTTCTCCCCTTGTCTCTCCTGTTATAGACTGAGCAAAAAAACGTGGCCGATTGTAGTGTAGGGTCTTCGGCTGTCAAAGATTTTTTCCCTAGTGGAGATAACAGCTGATAATCAGAGGAAAAAAAAAGCGGCGCCCGGAGGCGCCGCCATAGGATGAATCGCCCTTTTCGGGGCCCGCTCACTTCTTCGGTTCGTCCGTCTCGTCCGGCTCCTGACCGCCGGGAAGCTCCTCGGCGAGCGACGCCTCATAGTTCCCTTCATGGTATTTCGGGAAGCCGGTACCGGCCGGTATCCGCTTGCCGATGATGATGTTCTCCTTGAGGCCGCGGAGCGTATCCACCTTCCTCTCGACGCTCGCGTTGGTGAGCACCTTGGTGGTCTCCTGGAACGAAGCGGCGGAGATGAAGGACTCGGTATTGAGCGACGCCTTGGTGATGCCGAGCAGTGCCGTTTCCCAGTTCGCCTGCTTCTTTCCCTCTTTCTCGGCGTTCGCATTGACCGCGTCAAGGATCTCCTTTTCTATCAGTTCGCCTTTCATGAGCGCCGTGTCGCCCGAATCGACGATGCGAACCTTGCGGAGCATCTGCCGGACGATGACCTCTATGTGCTTGTCGTTGATCGGGACGCCCTGCAGTTTGTAGACCTTCTGGACCTCCTGCACGAGGAACTTGGCCACCTCTATCTCGCCCTTGATGCGCAGTACGTCATGCGGATCGATGGACCCGTCGATGAGCGATTCGCCCGCCTCGATGAAGTCGCCGTCATGAACGTTGATGTGCTTTTCTTTCGGGACGAGGTAGATGCGCTGGTCGCCCGTTTCGGGGGTGACGGTGATCATGGTCTTGTTCTTGACCCCTTTGGTCTCGGTCGAGATGGTGATGTGCCCCTCGATCTCGCTGACGATGGCCGGGACCTTCGGCCGGCGCGCCTCGAAAAGGTCGGATATGCGCGGCAGACCGCCGGTGATGTCCTTGGTCTTGCGCGCCTCGCGCGGCACCTTGGCGAGTATCTTGCCCATAGTGACCTCGTCACCGTTCTTGACCTCGATATAGACGTTGACCGGCAGATGATAAAGCGCCTCGCCGCGGTCTATTTTCTTGGCTTTTTTCTTGGAGGAGTCGGTGATGAGTATCTTCGGTGCCTTCTTCGGGTCGCGGGAGTTGATGACGACCGTTTTGGAAAGACCGGTCTGCAGGTCCAGTTCCTCGCGGACCGTGATGCCGTTCTCGATATCCTCATACTTCACGAAACCGTCGGTTTCGGCGATGATGGGGGTATTGTAGGGGTCCCACTCTGCCAGTACGCGGTCCTTCTCGACCTTCTCGCCGTCCTTGACGAACAGCGTGGTACCGTAACTGACCGGATACTTCTCGCGCTCGCGCCCTTTTTCGTCGGTGATGATCACGCGGCCGTTGCGGTTCATGACCACATAGACCCCTTCGGTGCGCAGGGTCGCGGCGGACGGCTTTCCTTCGTAGTGCTTGGTGAGCAGTTTGATATCCTTGAAGCGGATGATGCCGCTGCGCTTCGCTTCGTGCGACGATTTTTCCGTGGTGCGCGACGCGACGCCGCCGACGTGGAAGGTACGCATCGTCAACTGGGTCCCCGGTTCGCCGATCGACTGGGCGGCGATGATGCCCGCCGCTTCGCCGACGTTGATGAGATGACCGCGCGACAGGTCGCGACCGTAGCATTTTGCGCAGACGCCGTACTTGGAACGGCAGGTAAGCGCCGAGCGGATGTAGATGGCGTCGATGCCGAGCGTTTTTATCTTCTCCGATCTCTCTTCGTCTATCATCTCGCCCGATTCGATGATGATCTCGCCCGTCTCGGGATCCTCGACATCATCCATCACAATACGGCCGAGCACGCGTTCCTTGAGCGGCGCGATCTCTTCACCCGAGTCGTTCAGCAGCGCCTCGGCCCAGATGCCGATGGTGGTGCCGCAGTCGTCCTCGACCACGACCACATCCTGCGCGACATCGACCAGACGGCGGGTCAGGTAACCCGAGTTCGCGGTCTTGAGCGCCGTATCGGCCGAACCCTTGCGGGCGCCGTGGGTCGATATGAAATAGTCGAGCGAATCGAGACCTTCCTTGAAGTTCGCGAGAATGGGCGTCTCGATGATCTCGCCCGAAGGCTTGGCCATCAGACCGCGCATACCGCCCAACTGACGGATCTGATCCTTGCTGCCGCGCGCCTTGGAGTCGGCCATGACATAGATGGGATTGTCGGAGGGGATGGTCACCTTGCCCCACTTTTCGTGCATGACCTCTTTTTCCTTCAACTGATCCATCATCTTCACGGTGACCCGTTCATTGGCCCGGTCCCACAGATCGACTATCTGGTTGTACCGTTCGCCGCGGCTTAATTTACCGACATTGTAGTTGTCCTCTATCTCGCGTATCTCCTTTTCGGTCTCGCGGATGATATCCCATTTTTCCGCAGGAACCTTGATGTCGGAGAGCGCTATGGAATAGGCCGCCTTGGTCGAGAACTCATAACCGAGGTTCTTGAGTTTGTCGGCGAAGATGACGGTCGCCTTGCCGCCCGACTTCCGGTAACTGAGATCGAGGATATCGGACCAGTTGCTCTTCTTGAACTGCTTGTTGATCATGGGGAAGCCGAGTTCGCGCGGGGTCACCTGCCACAGCAGGATGCGGCCCGGGGTCGTTTTGTGCAGGGTGCCGTCGATACGGACGAAGATGATCGACTGCCATTCCAGCACGCCGGCATCGCGCGCCATGAGCACCTCTTTCTCCGAATAGAAATGCTTCCCCTCGCCTTTCGCGTAGGGCCTCTCGGTGGTAAGGTAGTAGAGACCGAGGACGATATCCTGCGACGGCACGATGATCGGCGCGCCGGAGGCGGGGGAAAGGATATTGTTGGTCGACATCATCAGAACGCGCGCCTCGAGCTGCGCCTCGACCGACAGCGGCACATGGACCGCCATCTGGTCGCCGTCGAAGTCGGCGTTGAATGCGGTGCAGACCAGCGGATGGAGCCGCAGCGCCTTCGATTCGATGAGTATCGGTTCGAACGCCTGCATGCCCAAACGGTGGAGTGTCGGGGCGCGGTTGAGTATCACCGGATGTTCGCGGACCGCTTCTTCCAGCAGTTCCCACACCACATCCTCGCCGCTTTCGACCATCTGTTTGGCCCCCTTGACGGTGGAGACCAGACCGCGATCCTGCAGTTTGTTGTAGATGAAGGGCTTGAACAGTTCAAGCGCCATGATCTTGGGCAGCCCGCACTGGTGCAGTTTTAATTCGGGACCGATGGTGATGACCGAACGACCGGAGTAGTCGACTCGCTTACCGAGCAGGTTCTGGCGGAACCGCCCCTGTTTGCCGCGCAGCATATCGGAAAGCGATTTATAGGGGCGACCGTTGGGACCCTGTATCGGCCGGTGAACCTTGGTATTGTCGAACAGGGCGTCGACCGCCTCCTGCAACATCCGCTTCTCGTTCTTGATGATGACATCGGGCGCGCCGAGATCCATCAGTTTCTTGAGGCGATTGTTCCGGTTGATGACGCGACGGTAGAGGTCGTTCAGATCGCTCGTCGCGAAACGCCCGCCATCGAGCGGCACCAGCGGCCGCAGATCGGGCGGCAGGACCGGAAGGATGGTGAGTATCATGTTGAGCGGCCGCACATTCGATCGCATGAACTTGTTGAGGACGTTGATACGCTTCTGCTGCTTGGCGGCAAGACTCTTGTCGCCGGTCTGCGCCATACTCGCCTCGAGTTCCGCCCGTACCGCGATCACA
The DNA here is from genome assembly GCA_937871295.1 of uncultured bacterium. GTDB lineage: Bacteria > UBP6 > UBA1177 > UBA1177 > JAKLFG01 > CALMRE01. The sequence goes on from CALMRE010000063.1 coordinate 30,509, forward strand.
TCCATCTCTTCAAGCAGTTTCCGTATCGGCGCGGCGCCGGTCTCGGCGACGATGGAGCCTTCGCCGAACTTTTCAAGGAGTTCATGGTAGGACTCCTCGTCGATATAGTCGCCCTTCTTGACGCCGTTGATGGTCGACTCGAGTACCAGATACCCTTCGCAGTAGATGACCGAGTTGAGATTGGCGTTGCTGATCCCCAGCACGGTGCTGACATAGAACGGAGAGGTCTTGACATACCAGATGTGAGCGACCGGCGAGGCCAGCGTGATGTGTCCCATGCGGTCGCGCCGGACCTTCGATTCGATGACCTCGACGCCGCACTTTTCGCACACCATTCCCTTGTACTTCATCCGTTTGTACTTGCCGCACAGGCATTCGAAGTCGTTGACCGGCCCGAATATCTTGGCGCAGAACAGGCCGTCCTTTTCCGGTTTGAAGGTGCGATGGTTGAGCGTTTCGGGCTTCTTCACCTCGCCGTAGGACCACTCGAGGATCTTTTCCGGGGAGGCAAGCGCGACCTCCATCGCCTTGAAATCGAAGCTGCTCTTCGGTTTCTCGAAGATCTTGAAGATATCTTTCACCACGGGAGCCTCCCTTTACTGCTGATTCTCTTCGACCAGGGTCACATCGAGACACAGACTCTGCATCTCCTTCACGAGGACCGAGAACGAGGCCGGCACGCCGATATCGTATTTGTGCTTGCCGCGCACGATCGCCTCGTAGAGTTTCTTGCGCCCCTCGACATCGTCCGACTTCACCGTCAGGAACTCCTGCAGACAGTAAGCCGCGCCGTAGGCCTCGAGCGCCCAGACCTCCATCTCGCCCAGCCGCTGACCGCCGAACTGCGCCTTGCCGCCGAGCGGCTGCTGCGTGACCAGCGAGTAGGGCCCGGTGCTGCGGGCGTGGACCTTCTCGTCGACCAGATGGTGGAGCTTCAGGAAATACATGATCCCCACCGTGACATCCGATTCAAAAGTATCGCCCGTCCGTCCGTCGAACAGCGTTACCTTGCCCTGCTCCGGCTGGTCGGCGTAAGTAAGCAATTCACGGATATCCTCTTCCTTCGCGCCGTCGAAGACCGGAGAGGCCATATAAACGCCGCCTTTCATCGATTTGATGAACGAGTGGACATCGTCGTCGTCGGCCTCGTCGATGAGTTTGGATACCGCCGCCGACGGTGCAAGTATCTTTTTCAACTCGGCCCGGAGCTTGGCGCCCGACCAGTTCTGTTCGACATACTTGTTTATCTTTTCACCGATACGGCGCGCCGCGAGTCCCAGATGGACCTCGAGGATCTGGCCGATGTTCATGCGTGAGGGGACGCCGAGCGGATTGAGGACTATGTCTACCGTACGGCCGTCCTGCATATAGGGCATATCCTCTTCGGGCAGCAGGAGCGACACGACGCCCTTATTGCCGTGACGGCCCGACATCTTGTCGCCTACCGACAGTTTACGCTTGATGGCGACGAAGACCTTGACCGACTTGATGACGCCGGGGGCGAGATCGTCGTTCTTGGTCACCTGCTTCATCTTGTTGTCGTATATCCGGCGGATCGTTTCCAGTTTACGACGCAGAGACAGCAGGTGCTCCTTTACCTGTTTCATCGTATTGCGGTCGGCGACGCTGACCCGGTCCAGATAGGTTTCGGGTATCTTCGCGACGCTGTCGGCGGTCAATTTCTCCCCTTTCTTGAGAAGAGACTGTCCCTTGTCGTGCTTCAGCTCCGCATCGGTGGTCTTGCCGGTGATCAATTTACGGATGATGTCGTATGTGTAGACCTCTATGATGCGGATCTCGTCGTCGCGATTCCGCTTGAGAATATCGAGCTGTTCCTTTTCCTGCTCCTTCATCCGGCCGTCCTTCTTGGTCCCCTTGCGGGCAAAGATGCGGGCGTCGATGACGACCCCCTCGACCCCCGGCGGCACATACAGCGAACTATCCTTCACATCGCCCGCCTTCTCGCCGAAGATGGCGCGAAGCAGTTTTTCTTCGGGAGAAAGCACCGTCTCTCCCTTGGGCGTCACTTTACCGATGAGGATATCGCCCGCCTTGACCTTCTGGCCGATGCGGATGATGCCCGACTCGTCGAGTTTGCGGAGCACCTCGTCGGGGGCGTTCGGGATATCGGCCGTTATCTCCTCCGGCCCGCGCTTGGTGTCGCGCGCCTCGCAGACGAATTCCTCTATATGGACGGAGGTGAAGGTGTCCTCCTTCAGAAGCCGTTCGTTGACGAGTATCGAATCCTCGAAGTTATAGCCGCTCCACGGCATGAAGGCGATGAGAATATTGCGGCCGAGCGCCAATTCGCCGCGATTTATGGCGGGACCATCGGCCAGCGTATCGCCCTTCGCCACGCGGTCTCCCACATTCACCACGGGCCGCTGGTCCACTTCCGTGTTCTGGTTCGAACGACGGTGCTTGACCAGATTGTAGATATCGACATCAACCATTTCATCGGTCTCCGCCTCATCCACCTTTATCACGACGCGGGTCGCGTCGACCTTGACCACTTCGCCGCTCCGTTTCGCATATATCGTGTAGCCCGAATCGCGGGCGACGTACCGTTCCATGCCTGATCCGATCAGCGGCGCATCGGTGCGTATCAGAGGAACCGCCTGACGCTGCATATTCGAACCCATCAGCGCGCGGTTGGCGTCATCATGCTCAAGGAATGGGATGAGCGCCGCGGAGACCGACACGATCTGCACCGGGGTGAGATCCATCAGCGTCACCTCTTCGCGGGGAAGGCGCACGATATCGCCTCTCTCGCGAGCATTGAGATATTCATCCTTCAGCAGGTTCTTCTCGACCACCGTGGAGGAGGGAGCGATCTTGTGCTTCTGCTCTTCGATGGCATCAAGGTAGACTATTTTGGAGGTCAGTTTATTCTTCTCGACGACCCGGTAGGGGGTCTCTATATACCCGAATTCATTGATGCGGGCGAAAGTGGTCAACGATACGATAAGACCGACGTTCGGACCTTCCGGCGTCTCGACCGGACAGATGCGGCCGTAATGGGTCTTGTGGACATCGCGCACTTCGAAACTGGCGTGTTCACGCGCCAAGCCGCCGGGACCGAGCGCCGACAGACGCCGTTTGTGGGTCATCTCCGACAGCAGGTTGGTCTGATCCATGAATTGCGACAACTGGCCGCCGGCGAAGAATTCCTTGAGAACCGCGGTCACCTGCTTGTAACTGATGACCTCATAGGGGGTCAGCGTCTCGATGGCCGAACCGGCGAGTTTCTCCTTGATGCTGTGCGCCATGCGCAAAAGACCGGTCTTGAAGACATCCTCCAGCAGTTCTCCCACCAGACGGACGCGGCGGTTGCCGAGATGGTCGATGTCGTCGGCCACACCGCGACCATCGCTCAGATTGAGCAGGTAAAGGACCGTGTTGAACACATCCTCTCGACGCAGCAGACGATATCCGAGGTCGACGTTCTCGCCGAATTTATGGTTCATCCGGAGCCGACCGACCGAACTGAGATCGTAGTTCTCCGGGTTGAGGAACAGATTCTTGAAATAATTCTCGGCCACTTCGAGATTGACCGGGTTGGAGGGGACCATGATCTTGTATATCTCGACATAGGCCTCTTCGCGGGTCTTGACCTTGTCGACCTTGAGGGTATCGGACAGATGCGACGAATACTTCATGTTCTCGATGTAGATGGTCTCGATGGGGCCGGCCGCCTTTTTCGATAGATCATCGAGCAGGGTCGCCGTGATCTCGTCGTTCACATCGGCCAGCAACGCGCCGCTCTTGTCGAATACCGCGCGATAGAGCCGTTTTCCGACGAGATGTTCCGGATCGACCAGTATCTCGTCGATACCCAGTTTCTTGAGCCGGGCCAGAACGCCGGTCTGAAACACCTTCCCCTCGTGGGCGATGATGGCGCCGTCCTTGTCGAGTATATCGACCGGGATCTTCTGGTTCTTGAGACTTTCGACATCTTTCTCATGATCGAGCACCTTGACGGCGCCGCGCTTGGTGAACGCGAACTTTTCCGATATATAGTAACTTGAGATTATATCCTCTTTCGTGTAGCCCCACGCTTTCAGGAAGATCGTAGCGGGGAACTTCTTTTTGCGATCTATCTTGACATACAGCAGATTCTTCGAGTCGAACTCCAGATCAAGCCACGATCCATGGTACGGGATAAGGCGCGACATGAAGATATCGGACCCGGTGGATGAGCGGGTCTTGTCGTAATCGAAGAAGGTGCCGGGCGAACGGTGGAGCTGATTGACGATGACCCGTTCGGTGCCGTTGATGATGAAGGTGCCGTATTCGGTCATATGGGGAATAGAGCCGAAATGGATGTCCTGCTCCTTGATATCGTTAAGTCCCTTGCGGGCCCCGGTCTGATCTATCTCATAGGAGGCGAGCGCCACCTTTATCTTGAGCGGCAGTTCATAGGTCGCACCGCGCAGTTTGCACTCCTCGACATCGTAGAGCGGTTCGCCGAGCGTGTAGCCGCCGAAGGTGAGTTCGATGGCATTGTTGAAGCTGGTGATCGGGAACACCGCCTTGAACGCCGATTCAAGCCCGGTCACGGTCCGGTCAGACGGAGCCGCGTCCCGTTGCAGGAACTGGACGAACGAATTTTTCTGGACCTGCAGCAGATCGGGCACCGCCTCGACCTGTTTGGTGATCTTCCCGAACCACCGCCGTGTCCTGAAATTGGCCTGACCAAGGATACCCATTGCGACCTCTCTTATGTTGGTTGCCGCTACCTTCTACCCAATACAACGAAAAACGGGTAAGGCAGTATAAACCTACTGCCTTACCTACGATCAACGCAAACTGTACAAAGGACCGGAGCCGATTACTTGATCTCGACCTCGGCGCCCGCTGCGACCAGCTTTTCCTTTATTTTATTCGCTTCTTCCTTGTTGACGCCCTCTTTCACGGTCTTCGGCGCGCCGTCAACGAGATCCTTGGCCTCCTTCAGCCCCAGATTCGTGATGGTGCGTATCTCCTTGATGACCTCGAGCTTCTTCGCGCCCGCCGCCTTGAGGATGACGTCGAATTCGGTCTTTTCCTCAACCGCCGCCGCCGGAGCCGCCGCCGCCGCAACGGCCACCGGAGCCGCCGCGCTGACACCCAGTTCGGTCTCAAGTTCCTTGATGAGCTCGGCGAGCTCGAGAACGGTCATACCCTTGATGAATTCCTTCACTTCTGCTTTGGTAGCCATGTCTTTCTCCTCTCTGATTAGGTTGTTGGCTCAGTTCCCTTGTTCCTTCTTGTCCTTGTACGCCGCGAGCACCCGCAGGAACGACTGCGGCACCGCCGCAAGCAGGCACACGAACTTCTGCGGTACCGCCTGCATCGTGCCGAGCAGCTTGGCCTGCAGTTCAGGCTTTCCGGGCATCTCCGAAAGCATCTTCACGTCACTTGCCGTGAGTAATCTTCCGTCGATCATGCCGCCCTTGACGACGAAACCCTTGTCCTTCTCGACGTACTTTTTCAAGATCTTGGCGCCGACCGTCTGGTCGTCCAACGTCGTTACGACAAGCGATGTCATCCCCTTGAAAAGTTTCGCCATGCCGGCATACTGGGTCTCCTGCAGGGCGATCTTTGCAAGGGTGTTCTTTACGACAAGGATCTTGACGCCGCTCTTCGCGCACTCCTTACGGATGGGCGTGAAGGTCGTCATCGGAACCTTGCCGAAGTCCATGGCGATGCATGAGGAAGCGCCCGAAAGAAGCTTCTTGATCTCTGCGACCACCTGTTCTTTCTTGACTCTTTCCATCAACTTCTCTCCTTAATTCTGCTGGCCCGCGAAGACAGAAGCGACATGTCTCCGGCAGGAGATTAAGCCGACCTAATCGGCACCCGCCTTCTCAGACCAGAACCGTTTCAACTCCTATTTTGCCTGATCCAGGATCTCCGTCTCATCCAGTTTGACGCCGGGCCCCATGGTGCTCGACATCGATATCTTTCTGATGAAGGAACCCTTCGCGGTCGAAGGCTTCAACTTCACCAGATTCCGGAACAATTCCAGCGCGTTTTCGTACAGCTTCTGCGAACCGAAGCTCACCTTGCCGATCGGGACGCACAGAACGCCGGTCTTGCTGACCTTGAACTCGCCCTTGCCCGCTTTCGCCAGTTTCACCGCGCCGGCGATGTCGTTGGTGACGGTGCCGACCTTCGGGTTGGGCATAAGGCCGCGGCGCCCGAGGATCTTGCCGAGTTTGCCGACCTTGCCCATCATGGCGGGGGTCGTCAACAGTTTGTCGTAATCGACCCAGCTTTCCTTTTCGATCTTTTCGATCATTTCATCGCCGCCTGCGAAGTCGGCGCCGGCGGCTTTGGCCTCCTCGACCTTGTCGGGGGGGACGATCGCCAGCACGCGGACCACTTTACCCAGACCGTGCGGGTAGACGCAGGTGCCGCGAACCATCTGGTCGGACTTTTTCGGATCAATACCGAGATTTATCGCCAGATCGACCGTTTCGTCGAATTTCTTGGAGGCACCCTTGGTCATGAAACCGAAGGCCTCCTCAAAGCGGTACTTTTTCGCGCTGTCATACAGCTTGACGGTGTCCGCGAGCCTTTTTGCAAGATGCGCCATAACAGAACTCCCTTTGTTACTCGACCGTGATGCCCATGCTTTTGGCAGTTCCCGCTACGGACCTCTTGGCAGCCTCAAGATCGGTCGTGTTCAGGTCCTCCAGTTTTGTTCTCGCGATCTCTTCGACCGCTTTGACGGAGACCGTTCCGACCTTCTTCTTGTTGGGCTCCCCGGATCCCTTCTCCTTGTTGGCCGCCTTGAGCAGCAGCTGCGACGTCGGAGGAGTCTTGGTCACAAACGAGAAGGAACGATCGGCATACACCGTGATGACCACGGGGATGATGAAGCCCTTCTGAGCCTGTGTCTTTGCATTGTACTGCTTACAGAACTCCATGATGTTGACGCCGTGCTGACCGAGCGCGGGACCAACGGGCGGAGCAGGGTTCGCCTGGCCGGCAGGAATTTGCAGTTTGATACTTGCGATGACCTTTTTAGCCATGACCTTCTCCTTACGTTAATCCTCGATCTTCTCGACTTGCGAGAAGCTCAGTTCGACGGGTGTTGAACGCCCAAATATATTCACCAGAACATCTAACCTTTCCTTGCCTTCCTTGACATCGTCGATGACCGCCTTGAAACCCGCGAAGGCCCCGTCCTTTATCAGGATCATCTCGCCCTTTTCGAAGGTTATCTCTCTGGCGGTCTTGATCTCGCCGTCCAGCATCATCTTGCGGATGCGCTCGATCTCGAGCGCCGTTATCGGGGTCGGCTTGACGCCGGCATCCTTGTCGAAACGCTTCCGTTCGCCGACGAAAGCCGGTTTGCGGATGAAGGCGACGCTCTTGATGAGCAACCACGCATCGTCGGAGTATTCCATCTGGATGAAGACATACCCCGGGTAAAGGTTCTTCTTGACCTTGCGTTTCTTTTCTCCCTTCTTTTCCTCTATCTCTATCTCGGGAACGATGATCTCGCCGAAATGGGCCTGCATCTTGCGGTCCTCGACTATCTTGAGGATAGCCGTGCGGAGTTTGTTCTCCTGACCCGATTGCGTATGGATCGCGTACCACTTCATGCCGTTACCTGCCACCCCTGTCCATCAGTAAATGAGAAGCGTGAAGTTCGACCAGATGAGGTCGAGCACGAAGAAGACGACCACCATGATACCGACGAAGACGAAGACCGATATGGTCGTTACCCGCGTCTCGTCCTTGGTCGGCGTGGTCACTTTTTTGATCTCCTCTATCACCTCGTCGAGTTCGGCCCGGTAGTGCCCCTTCTTGCCGGCCCACAGGAACCATGTGATCGCCGCCGATAGGAACAGGCCGACGAGCGCCTTGAGCGGCAGGAAGCCGGCCAGCTGGTAATCGGCCAGATCGATCCGGCGGATGCCCAGCACCGCGTCGGCCATCGAGACGGCGAAATAAGTGACTGCGGCGAAAAACACCGCATAGGCGATAAGGATAAGTTTCCCGTTCTTCATCTATGGTCGCTCCGGTTATCCTTTATAAACAGAAATGGCAGGCCAGGCAGGACTTGAACCCGCAGCCCTCGGTTTTGGAGACCGATGCTCTACCAGTTGAGCTACTGACCTGCATGCATGCCGACATGGATTATACCTTCCCCTCTTTGTGCGGGGTGTGTTTGCGGTCGTGCGAACAATACTTGCTGATCTCGACCTTGTCGGCCGTGTTCTTCTTGTTCTTGGTGGTCGTATAGTTCTTCCGTTTGCACTCCGAACAGACCAGCGTGATCTTTATCCGGTTGCCGCCTTTCTTTTTAGAAGCCATGGTTCACTCTCTCTTTTTTATTCTACGATCTTGGTCACAACGCCGGCGCCCACCGTGCGGCCGCCTTCACGGATCGCGAAACGGAGGCCTTCCTCCATCGCGATCGGGCATATCAGTTCCACCGTGATCTTGATGTTGTCGCCCGGCATGATCATCTTCACCCCTTCGGGCAGATTAAGCACGCCCGTCACATCGGTCGTTCTGAAGTAGAACTGCGGACGGTAGCCGTCAAAGAACGGCGTGTGACGGCCGCCTTCTTCCTTCGACAGAACATATATCTCCGCCGTGAATTTCTTGTGCGGCGTGATCGAGCCCGGCTTCGCCAGTACCTGACCGCGTTCCACGTCCTCTTTCTTGATACCGCGCAGCAGGCACCCTACGTTGTCGCCCGCCTGTCCTTCGTCCAGCAGTTTCCGGAACATTTCCACTCCCGTCACCACTGTCTCCTGCGTCACGGTGATACCCACGATCTCCGCTTTGTCCGCTACGTGGATAACGCCGCGCTCGATACGGCCCGTTACCACCGTTCCGCGGCCCGATATCGAGAAGACGTCCTCGATCGGCATCAGGAACGGTTTGTCCACCGCACGCACCGGATCGGGTACGTAGCTGTCCACCGCCGCCATCAGGTCATGGATGCATTTCGCGTCGTCGCCGTCCGGGTTGTCCGTGTTCAGCGCTTTGAGCGCGCTTCCCCGGATTATCGGGATGTCGTTCCCCGGGAATTTGTACCCCGTCAGCAGTTCGCGCAGCTCCATTTCCACCAGTTCGATCAGTTCCGGATCGTCCACCAGATCCACCTTGTTCAGGAAGACCACCATGTACGGCACGCCGACCTGATACGCAAGCAACACATGTTCGCGCGTCTGCGGCATCGGGCCGTCGGTCGCCGCGACGACCAGTATCGCTCCGTCCATCTGCGCCGCGCCCGTTATCATGTTCTTTATGTAGTCCGCGTGGCCCGGACAGTCGACGTGCGCGTAGTGCCGCTTCTCCGTCTCGTATTCCACGTGCGCCGTCGCTATCGTGATACCGCGTTCCCGTTCTTCCGGCGCTTTGTCTATCTGATCGAACGACACGAATTTCGCCTTGCCTTTCGCCGCAAGTGTCTTCGTGATCGCCGCCGTCAGCGTCGTCTTGCCGTGGTCTATGTGGCCGATCGTTCCCACGTTCACATGGGGCTTCGTCCTGTTGAATTTCTCCTTCGCCATCTCTCCGCCTCCTTCTTAAGGTTGTTAGCGTTGCCTCTTGCCTGTATACTTTTCCTCTTTCAAAAAACATGGAGCCCACGGTCGGACTCGAACCGACGACCTCGTCCTTACCAAGGACGCGCTCTAGCCGCCTGAGCTACGAGGGCTCGTAACATGGAGCGGGAAACGGGATTCGAACCCGCGACCCTTAGCTTGGAAGGCTAATGCTCTAGCCAGCTGAGCTATTCCCGCGCAGAAAAACAGAAAACGGATGGTGGAGAGGGGAGGTTTCGAACCTCCGTAGTCGTATGACAACAGATTTACAGTCTGCCCCCTTTAGCCACTCGGGAACCTCTCCACATATATACATAATATGGAGCTAGCGATGGGACTCGAACCCGCAACCTACCGATTACAAATCGGTGGCTCTGCCAATTGAGCTACGCTAGCGTGCGTGTCTCTTCGGTTGTCAAAAAACCTTAAAAGCAGGCAGAATATACACAGTGGGGGGGCGATGTCAAACTTTTTTTTCCGGCTTCAAAAAAAGTGAATAGGGTTTGCGCAGGCGGGTCACCTACTGTCGGTGAACTTTTTTGAGAGCAAACTTGACAACCGCACGTTTGGTGTTACCATGCCCATTAACATTTTTTGTGTTCCTTGGCTTTTATTAACCTGTCTCTGGAGGTAAAACAGAGATGAAAAAGCTTTTCCTTCTCATGCTTGCTTTCATGTTCGCCATGCTGATCGTCAGCTGCGGCGACGAGAAAGAGGATCCGGTGGACAACGAACCCGAGGTCGACGACACCGTGACCCCCGATGACGCCACCACCCCGACCGATGAGACCGTTACCGAAGAAGAACCCGACACCGACGGCGCCGAACCGGTCGCCTGCAAACTCGAAGACACCTTCTTCGAGGCTCAGCCGGAAGAATGGACCGCCTTCTTCACCATGAAGATGTCGGGCCTCATCAACGACGCCGCCA
>CALMRE010000064.1 GCA_937871295.1 uncultured bacterium
TCTGGTCGGGATCGCCGGTGAGCTGGGAGAGCAATTTCGGGTCGAGATACTTCGAGAAGGCGTTGCGCATGAACGAGGTCTGCTTGTCGACGAAGAAATACTTGCCGATGTAGACCACCAGTATCAGGAACCACAGGAACAGGAGCGGCGTTGCCATGTAGATGAGTACGCCCGACTTGTGGGCGAAGTAGCCGAACAGGAAAAAGGCGACCGAATAGAGGACGGTGCCGGTGATCCCCTGCCAGAGCGGAACGCGGTGGAAGAGGAACCGGATGAAGAACAGCGGGATAAGGACGAAGAGGAACGAGATGAAGTATGACCACGCCGGCGCGGTGATGAAGCGCCCTTCGAGGATGTTGTTCATCATCGCGGCGTGGACGAAGATGCCGGGGATGAATTCCTCAAGCGGGGTGACGCGCTGATCCCAGGTCCCGAGCGCCGTATTGGCGACGAAGACCACCTTGTCCTTGACATCGGCGGAGGCCATGTCGGCGATGGAGAAGGCGTGGAATTTGTCGCTTTTCGCGTAGTAGTTGATGAGGGTGATGCCGTCGTAGTTCGTCGGGATGGCGAGATCGCCGACATTCACCGCCTCGACGCCGTTGGTGGAATAAGTGACCTTCGCCACCTTGTCGAAATAGATCTGCGTCGCGGCGAGCGCGAGCGACGGGAGAAGCACCCATTCCCCGTCGCCCTGCCGCACCGAGCCGATGAGCAGGTAGTTGCGGATGGGACCGTCGAGATCGGGAACGGTGTTGAAGAAGGCGAGATCGGCGCCGGTTCCGACGAATTCGGCGAGCGGCAAGGTAAGTCCCGCGTAACTGTGGAGCACCGGCGGTTTTCCCTGTGCCGCCGCCTCGGCGGGCTTGAGCATGAAGTTCGATTTGGTCTGCGCGACCTTTATGGCCGTCTCGGCCGTCGCCGGATCGGTCACCTCGACGGGCGGCTGCAGGATGGAGCCGAGCACCACCTTGCGGCCATACTTGTCGAGCGTCGCCGTGAGTTTCGCGTCGCCCGTTACCCACGCGGGGTCGAGCGCCGCTATCTTCGCCTCGAGGTCGCGGTTGACCCGTTCGGAAAAGGTCATATCGAAGACGACCCCTTTCGAGCCGCGCTGCATCATCGTTTCGATGAGATCGGCGATGACGCCGCGGTCCCACGGCCAGCGGCCGTATTTCTGGAGCGCCTTGTCGTCGGCCGCCGCGATGGCGAACTTCGTCGACGCCTCTCCGTCCGGCAGCATCTTGACCTGCGCGTCGTAGAGGAGCATCTCGAGCATGTACATATTGCGACTTCCCTCCGGCTTCGCGGCGAAGTGGAGGAAGAAGGCGGCGAAGATCACGAAGGCGCCCAGCGCGACGGCGCGGACCATGCCGAAACCCTTGTCGGCCGGTTTTTTCTTATCGGTCATGGGGTCCCCTCCCGGAGGATATTACCGGATGCTGTCGCCCGGATAGAAGGCCATGTCGCCGAGGAATTCCTCGATGCGCAGGAGCTGGTTGTACTTCGCGATCCGCTCACTGCGGCAGAGCGATCCGGTCTTTATCTGGCCGGCGTTCACCGCGACGGCGAGGTCGGCGATGAAGGTGTCCTCGGTCTCTCCCGAGCGGTGGGAGATGACGGTGGTGTAGCCATGACGGTGTGCGTGGGCGATGGTGTCGAGCGTCTCGGTCACCGTGCCGATCTGGTTGAGTTTGATGAGGATGGAATTGGCGCTCCCTTCGGTGATGCCGCGCTGAAGCCGTTCGATGTTGGTCACGAACAGGTCGTCGCCGACGATCTGGGTCTTGTCGCCGAGGCGGTCGGTGAGCATCTTCCAGCCTTCCCAGTCATCCTCGGCCATGCCGTCCTCGATGGAAAAAATGGGGAAGTTCTTGACCAGTTTTTCGTAAAAATCGACCATCTGGGCGCTCGTCTTCTTCTTGCCGCTCGATTTGAGGAAGGTATAAACGCCGTTCTCGTACATGCCGCTGGCCGCCGTATCGAGCGCGAGAACGATGTCGGTCCCCGGCTTGAAGCCCGCCTTCTCGATGGCCGTGACGATGACCGCGAGCGCCTCTTCGTCCGATTTGAGATTCGGCGCGAAGCCTCCTTCGTCGCCGACATTGGTCGCGAGTCCTTTGTCCTTCAGTATCTTCTTGAGGGTGTGGAACACCTCGGCGTTCCAGCGGATCGCTTCGCGGAAGGAACTGGCTCCGATGGGGGCGACCATGAATTCCTGTATGTCGACGGTGTTGTCGGCGTGGGCGCCGCCGTTGAGTATGTTGGACAGCGGGACCGGCAGGGTGTCGCTCACCACGCCGCCCAGATAGCGGAAAAGCGGCAGGCGCAGGGCATGGGAGGCGGCGCGGGCGGAGGCCATCGAGATGCCGAGGATGGCGTTCGCGCCGAGGGTCGCCTTATTGTCGGTGCCGTCGAGTTCGATGAGGGTCATGTCGATGAGTCGCTGTTCAAGCGCCGATATGCCGATGACCTCGGGGGCCGCCTTCTGGACATTTTCGACCGCCGCGAGAACCCCTTTGCCGAGATAGCGTTTTTTATCGCCGTCGCGCAGTTCGAGCGCCTCGTGGACGCCGGTGCTGGCTCCCGACGGCACCATGGCGACGCCGACATCGCCCGATTCGAGTTCGACCTCTACCTCGACGGTGGGGTTGCCGCGTGAATCAAGGATCTCGCGTGATCTTACTTCGATGATCTCGTACATGGGTGAGTACCTCCGGTATGGGTTATAGGTTTGGACTGTCGAAGGTGAACCGGTCGGGCAACAGCGCCGCGACGGTCGTTTCTTTTTCTATCTTGCCGCTCTCGGCGTTGACGAGGATGACCTTCATATCCGGGTTGAAGTCGGCGAGCGTCTGGCGGCAGATGCCGCAGGGACTCACCGCATGGCCGTCGAGGGCCGCCGCGACGACGACCGCCGCGATGTCGCCCTGTCCCGCCGTGATCGCCGAGAAGAGCGCGGTCCGCTCGGCGCACACGGTGGCGCCGAAGCTCGAGTTCTCGACATTGACGCCGGGGAAGACGCGTCCATTTTTGGTGATGACCGCCGCCCCGACCATGAAGCCGGAGTAGGGGGCATAGGCGTTCTTCCGCGCTTTGAGCGCGGCGGCGACCGCCTTCTGTATCAGTTCCTTACGCATCGCCCTCCAGTAATTTGTTGACGGCGCCGAGCATGAGGGCGGTGAAGCGCCCCTCGGCCGCCTTTGCGTTCTCGAAGACCTCTTCGTGCGAGAGTTTCCCTTCGCTGATGCCGGCCGCCTTGTTGGCGATGAATGACACCGCCGCGACCGTCATCCCGGCGTGGCGCGCCGCTATCGTCTCGGGGACGGTCGACATCCCGACCGCGTCGGCGCCGAGCCGCTCCAGCATCCGTATCTCGGCGGGCGTCTCGAAGGTCGGGCCCGAAAGGCCCGCGTAGACACCGTCGGTGAGCGGGATGTTCTGCGCTACGGCCGCGTCGTGTATCCGGCGGCGCAGTGAAGGATCGTACGCATCGGTCATATCGGGGAAGCGGGTCCCCAGTTCCTCAAGGTTCGGCCCGATGAGCGGGTTCATCCCCATAAGATTGACATGGTCGGTCAGCAGCATGAACGATCCGGCGGTCAGATCGCGCCGGATGCCGCCCGCCGCATTAGTGAGGAGCATCGTCTGTACGCCCAGCAGACGCAGGACGCGGAGCGGGAAAACGACCTGCGCCGGGGTGTAGCCCTCGTAGTAGTGGACGCGGCCCTGCATGACCCAGAACGGTTCGCCGCTTTTCGGAAGAGCGGCGAGCAGGAGCCGCCCCGAATGGCCCGCCACGGTCGAGACGGGGAAGTTCGGTATCTCGCGGTAGGGGATGGCCATGCGTACCTCGACCGAGTCGGCGAACTTGCCGAGTCCCGATCCGAGAACGATAGCCAGCCGCCCGCTTTCGAGTCCTTCCCCGGCAAGTTTCTCTCCGATGAACTGGGCCGCCTCGCGGATGGGCTCCAACGCTGCGTAGGTCATATTCAGCAGTACTTGTAGAAGGCTTTGTAGGCCTTGTAGGTGTGGTAGAGGTCGGCCTTCGAGGCGACCTCGAACGGGGAGTGCATCGACAGGAGCGCGGTGCCGACATCGAGCACCTCCATCCCGTATTCGGCGATGTACATGGCGATGGTGCCGCCGCCGCCCTGATCGACCTTGCCCAGTTCGGCCGCCTGCCACAGCGCGCCGTCCTTGTTGAAGGCCTTGCGGACCTCGGCGACGAATTCGGCGTGCGCCTCGGAGGAGTTCGATTTGCCGCCCGAGCCGGTGAACTTGGTCAGACAGACGCCGAAACCGATCTTGGCCGAGTTCATCTTCTCGGTCACGCCGGTCCATTCGGGATCGATGCCGGCGTTGACATCGGCCGAAAGGAACTTCGAGTTGCGCAGCGCCTTGAGGACCGTCGCGTAGTCGGTCACGCCGAAATGTTCGAGTATCTCGGCGACGGCGAGTTCGAGCAGATTGGAGTTGGCGCCGGCGTTGCCCTTCGAACCGATCTCCTCTTTATCGAAGAAGACCATGACGATGTTCTTGTCGCTCTTGGGCAGATCGAGCATGGCCCGCATACCGGCAAAAGCGCAGATGCGGTCGTCCTGTCCGTGCGAGCCGATGAACGAGCGGTCGAGCCCGACATCGCGCGCGGTGCCCGCCGGGACGAGCTGGAGCTCGGCCGACACGAAATCCTCCTCCGCGAAGCCGTACTTATCGTGGAGCATCTTGAGGATGTTCACCTTTATCGCGTTCGCTTCGGGTTTGAAGTTGTAGGGGATCGAACCGACGAGGATGTTGAGGTTCTCCCCCTCGATCACCTTGCGGGCGTTCTTTTCCATCTGATCCTGCGCGAGGTGCGGCAGGAGATCGTTGATCGTGAAGACCGGTTCGTCGGCCTCTTCGCCGATCAGCACCTCGACCTTCTTGCCGCTCTCGAGGAACACCACGCCGTGCATTGCCAGCGGCCGGGTGACCCACTGATATTTCTTAATGCCGCCGTAGTAATGGGTCTTCATATAGGCCATGTCCTCGGCTTCGTAGAGAGGGAAGCCCTTGAGGTCGAGTCGCGGGGTGTCGATATGGGCGCCGACCATGAGGAAGCCCTGCGCGAACTTTTTCGGGTCGGCGATGGAGGCGAGCACACAGGAGACGCCGTGGAAGTTGAGGAACAGTTTGGTGTCCTTTTTCGTTGCTTCGCCGATGGGGCAATAGCCGCTCCGGCGGGCGATACGGCCGATGGTGGCGACCGCTTCGCGCTCGGTCTTGCTGTCGTCGAGGAACCGCTTGTAGTCCTCGGCAAAGGCCATCATCTCGCGCTCTGCGGCGGCGTTGACGCCGTCCCAGCCCGATTTTCTCTTGTGGAACAGTTTCTCGCCGAGTTGCTTCGCGTCCAGTTGCTTGCCGGCCTTTCCGGCGCCCTTTTTGGATACCATAGCCATCTCCCTACTTCGGTTACGGAACCCGATGATAATAAAAAGCGCGACGAAACACAAACTTTTCGGAAAAGGTTGCGCCGCCGCTCTTTCGAAGGCAAAAAATGCCATGAAACGCGGATAAACGACCTGTTTCTGGGGCCATGGAGGTCAAAACAGGAGATAAGGAGGGAATGTTGTATATATTTTGTGGACTTTTGTTTTAGTTGCGCTATACTCGTTTAACTTATTGTGTGGTGAAAAGGAGGAACGCATGACGTATCTGCCGCTTTCGTACCTGCTCGGGTCGCGCGCGAAGGTCGATATCCTCAGGATCCTCGTGAGCAAACAGAACTACACCGGCCGCAAGATCGCGACGCTGTCGAGCACCAACCCGAACTCCAATAAGAAGGCGCTCGATTTTCTGCTCGACACGGGACTGGTGATCCGCGAACACATCGGGAACGCCTATCACTACCGGCTCAATGAGAATCACATTTTGTATGAGGCTATCCTCAATCTCTTCAAGGAGGAGGAGCGGACCATCAGCAAGATCATGAAGACCGCCTCTTCCTACATAGAGGAGTACGCCCCCAAGACGCTGGCCGGCTTCGTGACCTATCTGCGCAGCGACGTGGTGCTCACGCTCATCGCCCACACCCTGTCGGTTCCCGAGATGAAGGAATACATCTTCGAGAAGACCGGCTTCAATGTGCAGATAAAGGTCATCGATACGCTCAATCTCAACGAGAACGACGTGGTCGAGTTCGTGGATCGCAACTACTTCTGGAACAACTACAAGACGATACTCAAGATGATCAATTCGCGTGACATCGTCAAAGAGTTCTTCAATATTTAGAGGGGAAAGGCCATGAACAAGAAGAATATAAAGATACTTATTCTCGACGACGAAGAGAATATCCTCGCATCACTCAAGCGGGTCATCGAGGCGCACGGGTATACCGTCGTCACCAAATCGAAACCCGAAGATGCCATCGAGTATATCCGTAATAACATCGTCCATGTGGCGCTCCTCGATATCCTGATGCCCAACATGGACGGCATCACGGTGCTCAATATCGTCAAAGAGATCAGCGGGCTGACGCAGGTCATCATGATGAGCGCCTACAGCACCATAGACCGCATCGTCTCGGCGCTCGAGAACGGCGCGAACGATTTCCTTCTGAAGCCGTTCGACAATATCGAGGAACTCAACAAAGTGGTCGATCTGTCGGTTCAGAAACTCGACCGTTGGAAAAAGGTGCTCACCGAGTCGGGGGCCATCTGACCGTGACCCGTCATCCTTCCTCCCGCGCGCGGCTCACGCTCGTATCGCTGCACGATCTTAATCTGCCCGCATCCTTCGCGGCCGATTTCGTCACGGAGCTCGTCGCCGCCTTCGAGCGCGAGGGAACGCCGCAGATGGGACACAGCCTGCGTGTGGCGCTGCTTTCCCACTACCTCGGCGTCGAGATGCAGCTGCCGCAGGAGACGCTCAAGGAACTGTTCTTTGCGTCGGTGCTCCACGATATCGGCGGCATCTCCAAGGAAGGGCACATATCGCGTAAACTGACCGAGATACCCGATATCTTCGGCCAGAAGACCGATTTCCAGATATTTTCCCATTCGGCGCGCGGCTATGCGATACTCAACCGTTTCCCGACGCTCCGCAAGATAGCCGAAGTGGTCTATACCCACCATGAATTCTACGATGGCTCCGGCTTTCCGCAGGGACTCAAGGGAGAGGATATCCCGCTTTTGTCGCGCATCATCCGCATCGCCGACACGACCGATATAATCCTGCGGCTGCATGACATCCGCGAACCGGCCGAACTCAACAGTTTCCTCAATATCATATCGGGCGAGGAGTTCGACCCCGCCATCTACGAACGATTTCTTACGATGCTCGAGGCGCGGGCTCTTCTGCCGGTGCTGGTCGACGACCGCGCCGCGCGGGAGCTTTTCCGCGAAGTGCGCGCGCAGATGAAGGACCAGTATTATTTCGCCGCCTCCGATTCGCTCAATCGTTTTTTCGAGACGGTCGCGGCGCTCATAGACAATGTTACAACGGTCGATAAACAACATTCCCAGCGGGTCGCCGAGTTCGCCGAACAGATCGCGCTCGCGCTCGCGCTCGAACAGAACCAGATACTGCAGGTGCGGTGGGCGGCCCTTCTCCATGACATCGGCAAGGTGGTCGGCAATCGCGCGATCTATACCAAATCGGACAAACTTTCCGATATAGAATGGCGTGCGATCCGCGGTCATTCCGAGAAAAGTTATGAGATGCTCAACGCCGTGTCGGGGATGCAGGAGATCGCTTTCTATGTCCTGCACCATCACGAGAACTACGACGGTTCGGGCTATCCCGAGGGACTGTCGGGCGACAAGATACCGATGGCGTCGCGCATCCTGCGCGCGGCGGACGCCTTCGAGGCGATGACCTCCGAACGGATATACCATCGCAAGCGCGACTGGCAGATGGCGCTGCATGAACTGCGCGAGAATTCGGGCAAGCAGTTCGATCCGCGGATAGTCGAACTCACCGTGCAGGCGTATCAGATAAAATAACCACGGCACCCGCTTCAGTGATGCACAGATTGCGAAGAGCGGAAGGGATCACGCCGGTGTCCTCGGCGATAAGGGCGGCGACGCAGGCGGGGTCGTTCCGGTACTGGTAGCGGTACAGGAGCGCCGCCGGCAGACTTTCCGCGATCGGCAGGAGGTCGCCGCGATCTTTTTCAGGGCCGTCGGCATAGAGGCCCGATCGAGTTCTTTCCCGTTCCTGTCGCGCGCGGAGCATGTCAAGTATCTGGGCGGTGTCGGCGCGCAGTTTGGCGGCGAAAGCGGAAGAGGAGAGATAGGCGGCATAGGTTGTCGTCGCTCGCGCCGCCGGTCGTTTCCACGAATAATCTATCCCGTAGTCGGTACTTCCGCGTTCCTCGATGCACATCCGGATGATATCGTCGCTTGCGGGATAGGTGCGTGAAAGATAGTAATAATGGAGGGTGTTGTTGCCGAAATAGAGGGGTCGTTCGTAGCGTACCCCGGTGTCGGCCAGCTGGAAGTGGGCCATGTAATCCACCAGAAGGATGCCTGACAGCAGTAGAATGATCAATGCGCCGGCGATGATGATATGTTTCGGGGTCACCCGTTCCTCCAA
>CALMRE010000065.1 GCA_937871295.1 uncultured bacterium
GCGTAGGTCAGTTCCGCCCATGCGTAGAGTTGCGCCATCTTGGGCGGCGTCACCGCGTTCCCCTCTTCGTCGGTCCACGCGTAGTGGAGCCGGATGCCGCCCGCCTCGTTCGAGGAGCAGGCGGCAAAAAGGAACAGCGCCGCAATAATAGTAATAAGGTAGCGAACCATGATGCCTCCACCCAAGCAGATAGGTTGCAAAAACATAACAAAACGGGAAATAAATGCAAGAGTTTTAGGGCAATAAGAGCGCGGCGATCAGTCGGCGAATATCACCACGCCGGTCACCGATCCGTCGGCGGCGTTCTTGTTTTCCACCCAGCAGCGGCGGAAGGCGGGAGAAACGATATTGAAGAGGTGCGACGGCGAGGCGGTCATCATGAGCCATGCCTTCTCGACGCCGGTCGCGGTAAAGAGATTCTCGCCGAGCGATCCGGCGCGGACCCCGGCGTGTTTGACGCTCCCTTCGTCGCCCGAATAGTGGGCCAGTTCGCCGTTCTTCATCCGCTTCATCGCGTTGTCGGCGGCGGGGGCGAGTGCCTTGTCGAGCGCGAGCGGCGGCAGTCCCGCTTTTTTACGGAGCGCGTTCATCGAGCCGAGGAGGTCGCCGGTGAAGGGTTCGACGGCGGCGGGGCGGATATCTTTCTGCCAGATGACCACCGGGCCGCGGGCGCCGACGCCGACCAGTTGCAGGGCGGTGAGCGCCCCTTTGTCGATCACCGCTATCCGTTTCTGCGTCGCTTCGATGCGGCGCGCGGTGAGTCCTTCGCGGATGAAGAGGCGGTAGTTGGTGAAGTTCTTGTCGGGGGAGATGGTCAGCGTGAAGCCGTCGGCGCTCTTTTCGAGCGTGACGGCGGTCGCGTCGAGCCGTTTGAAGTGGTAGCGCGCTCCGTCAACGATCGCGCAGAAATCTTTATCGGGGCACTTCTCGGTCGTTTCGATGGCGACATTGCGGTAGAGGAAGCCCTCGGCGGTGGCCTTTTGCAAAAGGTCGTATTCGGTGAGTGTGAACAGCAGTAGTGAGATCAGCATCCGGTCCTCCGTTGTGCAATCCACTATAGCAGATGCGCGGTCATCGGCCAAATATTTCTTGACAATAGCCGCCGCCGTGTATAATCGGCAACGGCTTTTTGACAGCTGAGTGCCGGGATGGTGAAATTGGCAGACGCGCTGGATTCAGGTTCCAGTGGGGGCAACTCCGTGCAGGTTCGATTCCTGTTCCCGGCACCACTCTTTTAATTCCCGTTCAGCGCTTTTCAGGCAGATAATAACGAAAAGATCAGTCTTCCCAGACCGTGGGATTGGGCGGGAAAAAGGCGTCTCTTTCCTGCATCAGGGTATCGCAGTCATAACTATCGTCGATCGGAACGAGGATGATCGGACTGAGGCTGTAATCGTCGCCGTTGGGGCCGCGGTATTGCAACCATTCCCCATTCTGATTCTTCAGAAGAAAGTTCGTTGCGTCAATGAGCAGTTGTTCCGATTCGTCCAGCACGATCCCCTCGATATTCCCGCTTTCGGTGAGAGAGGCCTCAAAGGCGAACACCTCTCTGCGGGCGATATATAACTCTTCCATCTTATTGAACATGTCGATGAACACGGTGACCCCCGGTTTCCCGTCGAAGTCGGCGTCGACCAGCCGCGGATCGTCCGGTTCTATGGAGTCGGGAAGCGGATTGTTATAGGGATCCTCGTAGTCGATGCCTACAAGGGTCGGCGTTTCCGGCCGGTAGAGGAACAGGTCGCCGTTCGCGTCCTTTTTTATCTCTATGAAGGTGGAGTCGGGAATGATCGCCCGGGTCATCGCATCGGGCACTATCGCGGTGAAATTCTGGTTCGATATCTGTTCCGAATGGCAGAAGCGGTCGGTTATCTTCAGTGTGTCGTTCTCTTTCTCGAAGGTGGTGAAGCCGTACGAGATGATGAGGTTCTTGAACACCCCCATCAGCCCCATGTCGGAGTAGTAGGCGACGATGTCGTAGTGGGCATAACGACCGACCACGCGGTCCATGAGGATATCTTCGGTCATCTCCTCATCGGGCAGTTCGGTGTCATCGGAAATATCGTCCGGGGTCTCATCCGGCGTCTCATCGGGTGTCTGGTCAACAGGTTCCTGATCGTCGACCGCAAGTTCATCGGTCACTTCATCATCGGTCCCGCTGACCGGCGCATCATCGACCGTGACGACCTCTTCCCCGGTAACGATATCCTCATCGACCACGACCTCCTTCTCTGTTTCGGATGCTTGGTCGACGGTACTCACATCGTTGTCTCCGCAGGAGACGATCAGCAGAAAACTCAAGAGAACAAAAATCCCCGCACATGATCTCATCGGCAACCTCCGTAAGTGAAAAAAACAGGCATCAAAGTACTAGTAATGCGCGTTGCGCAGAAATTCGTCCTTGATCCCGAGATTTTGTAAAAGAGTACTTGTTTTTCGCGCGGTGAGCGTTCCGATTCGGGAATGAGAACGCCGCTTCCGATCCTTAACGGTCTATTTCCGCTGGTCTTTCATCGATCTCCGGTATTCCGTCGGGGTCATGCCCGTCGATCTTTTAAAGAAGTTGTTGAAGGCCGATTTCGTACGGAAACCCGCCTGCAGGGAGATCTCCAATATCGTTGTATTGTCGAGGTTGGGGTCCATGAATCGCGACTTCACCTCTTCAACGCGCAGTTCGTTGATGTAGGTCATAAAGTTCTTGCCCAATCGCAGGTTGAGGTAGCGGCCCAAAAGGTAGGGGGGGACATGGATCAGGTCCGCCAGCGTGGCGATAGTGAGGTCAAGATCGAGATAGGGTTTTCGCTCTTTCATGACCTTTTCCAATCTCGAAGCGATGGTCTGCGCGTACTCCTCGTTGAGGGGTGAGGGGGGCGCTTTTTCCTCTTGCAGAGAGGATGCCATCTTGCGGGACTGGGAGAAGATGTCGGGGTGCGAGAGGGCGAAATAGACAAAAATATAGATCCACGAGATCGAAGCGACATTCAGAATGAATTCATGAATGGCCGGAAGGAGGGGACAGCAGGCGAGAAGATAGTTCCGTAAGGGGACGAAGATACCCTGCAGGGCGTCGATGAACAGCCAGAGCAGGACCGATGCCTGTAGCCACGAAAAGGTGGGTTCATCCTCTGAATTGTAGTGAAGGCGCGTGTTCTTGTAGGCGCGGAGCCGCATCAGCATCAGGATCGAATAGGCGGATGAAACGGTCAGCGAGTAATAGAAGGAGAGGCGGAAGAAGAGGTCGGGCAGGTCGCTCGTCAAAACGACGGGGACTACGAAGAGCGCGGTGTAGCCCGCCAAGGCGGCGAAGTGGGGCGCATGTTTCCGCGAGAGGGTGTCGGTGGCGCCGGTGATGAGCAGAATATAGAGGTAGAAGAGCGGCCAGGCGATGCAGGTGACGGTGTTGGCGACGACGATGAATTCTTTGGAGTAGTTCAGATAACTATACTTCCCGAGGAACACGAGCAGGAGCATCGCGGAATAGAAAAAGAGGGCGAAGCCGAGGACCCGGTTGCTCACCTCTTCGTTCTTTTTAAGCACCTTGATCAGCGCGAAAAGTATCCCCGGGAAGGCGCCGAGCGCCAGAATGAGCGTCATGGGAGGGTCTTCTTTTCAAGCAGATAATAATTGATGGGAATGCCTTTATCGGTCTGTTTGCGTTCCCATTTGGTCATGACGGTGCGGTCTTCCCGTCCGAAGGGGAGCCGGGTGTAGAGATCGGCGACGAAGGGAAGCTCCGCGTCGATGAATTCGGCATAGCCGGGGTGATCGGTCGCGAACGAGATGCGGCCGCCCGGTTTCAACTTCTCATGGAACATCCGGAGATTCTCACGGTTGAGCATCCGTTTGGAGATATGCCGCTTCTTCGGCCACGGGTCGGGGAAGTAGATGTGCAGTATGTCGAGCGACCCCGGCGGGATGAGCATCTCGATGAGGGGCCGCGCGTCGAACTCGACCGCCTTGACATTGTCCTGTTTGATCTTCCGTTCAAGGTTATGCAGACCGCGCAGGAAGTAGGCGTGCTTCTTCTCGATGCCGAGGATGCCGGTCCGGGGATTGCGGTTGGCGTATTCGGTCAGGAATATCGCCGAGCAGACCCCCACTTCGCACTCGATCCGGTCGCACCCCGGGAAGAGGGCGGCGAAGTCGAACGGATGATCCGCTATCTCGTGGAGGGGTAATTCGATACCGGGACGGATCTGCTGCACCGCGCTACTCCTCGTTGAATACCGCGACATGCGGCAGATCGCGGTGGAGTTCGTCGCAGTCGAGTCCGTAGCCGACGACGAACTTGTCGGGTATCGGGAAGCCGAGGAAGTCGATCTTGACGCGGCCGTTGTTGACGGTCGTTTTTTCAAGGAACGAGCAGATGCGTACCGACCGGGCGCCGGCATCGCGGAGCGCTTTGGTGAAGACCTCGAGCGTGAGCCCGGTGTCGACGATATCCTCGACGATGAGGATATTCTGTCCGGCGAAGCGGGCCAGTTCGCATTCCGGCAGCGATACCTTCCCGCTGGAGCAGGTACCGCGGTAACTCGAAAGACGGATGAAGTCTATCCGCATGTCGGGCGCGCCGATGCGGCGGAAGAGGTCGGCGGCGAACATGAAGGCCCCTTTGAGCACCACGAGGAAGAGGAACGGTTCGTCGCCGTAGCAGGTCCGGATGTCGGCCGCCATTTCGGCGACGCGGCGCTGAATGGCCGTTTCGTCGATAAGTACTCTCACTTCGCCGCTCCTGCCTTCTTCTTTTCCTTTTTAAGCCGCATGATCTCGTTGATCCAGTAGGTCACCTTGGGCTTGAATTCCTTTTTCTTCAGGTGGGCGCGGTAGGTGTTCATCGCGTCGTCGAACCGTTTCATCTCCTCGAGTATCGCCGCCTTGAGTTCTATCTTTTCCGGCTCAAGACCGCCCGCCAGCGCCTGTTCGATCGCCGCGAGGGCGTTCGGGTAGTCGCTGGCGTCGTAGTAGGCGATGGCAAGGTTCTTCTGTATCTTGGAGGCTTGCGCGAGGGCGGTATCTCCGGCGGGTACTTTGTTGAGCGCCGCCCGATAGAGCGCTACCGCGTCGGCATATTTCTCCGCTCCGTGCGCGGCGGCGCCGAGCGCCAGCAATTCGTCGGCGTTTTTTCCCTCGTACGGATCCTTCGGCTTTACCGGCGCGGGAGGCGGCGGCGGTTCCGGGGCGGCTACCGTCTCGACAGGCGGTTCCAGCGGGAGCGGGGCGTTCGCCGGGCGGAAGAGGAAATACCAGAGTGCGAAGCCTGCCGCGGCCAGCGATACCAATATCGCGAAGATCAACAGCGTCCGTCCGTGTCCCTGTCGCGCGGGGGCGGGCTCCTCTTCCAGCGCGGCGATGAGGGCGCGCCGCTCTTCATCTTCGTTCAGTTTAACCGTTTCCCGATGGATCGGTGCGGGGGGCGGCGGTGCAGGCACCGGGACCGGTCCCGGCGCGGGGGTGGCCGGAACGGACGGAGCGGGTTGTTGCAGTATCGTGACGGGCGCCGGCGCGACCTTCGCCCGCCGGATGTCTCCGTCATCTCCCGGCAGGGCGGGGGAGGGGGCTACCTGCGGCGCGGCGCGGCGCGGGGAGTGAGGATCGCCGTCGAACCATGCCGGAACGGCGGCCGGATGGTAGGGAGCGCTACAGGGTTCGTAGCCGAGGATGCCGAGCGATATCAGTTTTTTGATGTATTCGATGGCCCGTTTCCGGTCGTCGCCCGTCCGTTCGATCAGTTCCCCTACGCGAATGCCTTCGTCGGGCACTTCCCGCAACAGTGTCCCGATAGTGTCGGGAAGTTTGGCGAGTTGTTCGATGAAGGCGGGGAACTGAAGATGGATAGTGACATCGAGCGCCGGCATCTCGCTCAACTCCGACTGATATTCGGCCAGCCAGTTCATTGCGTTGACGATGAGGCGGTCGAAGGGTTCGGTGATGTTCGGTTCGGCCGACACCTCGCCGTAGACGATGCGGAAAGAGCCGTCCATCCACGGGAGGAAGGTGTAGAGCAATTCCTCTCCCCCCTTATTTTCGGAGCCCTCTTTCTCGATGCGGATGAGCGCGCCGTCGGAGAAATGGATGGCGCCCGTCTCGCCGCCGGCCGCGGTCAGGGTGATGACGCCGCTACGCCGGTTCTCGCGGATGATGTTCAGCAGGTCGATGACCGATATGTTCTGGAGCAGACCGGTGAACTGTTCCTGTTCGCCCGAGGAAGAGAGGATATCCTTGAAGTCGCGCTCCTCGAAGAAGTCGGTGATGCGATTGATGAGCACCTTGATGAAGATCGGTTTGGCGAAAAAGGCCTCGGCGCCCATTTCATGAGCGATGATCTTGTCTTCGACATTGCGTGAACTCGACAGGAAAATGAAGGGAATGTGCGCCGTTTCGGGGTTCATCTTGATCCGTTTGAGGAAGTCGACCCCCGACAGTTCGGGCAGGACCATCTCCGATATGATGAGATGCGGCAGGAATTCGCGGATGGCGGCAAGCGCATTGACGGTGCTCGCCAGCGTCATCACCTCGTATTTGAGTTGGCGCAGTTTGAGCGCGAGTACCGCCGTCACCTGCTCGTCGGCATCGACGATGAGTATCCGTTTCTGGTCGCTCGCGGCGTTGGCTTTCTGCATCAGGCGGTCTCCCGTTTCTTGATGAGGGTCACGGTGTTGCCGGTGCGGTTGTAGCGCACCTCGTCGAAGACGCTCTGCATGATCCGTATGCCGCGCCCGTTCACTTCAAGCAGCGAAGCCTCGTCGTGTCCCGCGGCCAGACGTTCGCGCCAGTCGAAACCGGCGCCCTGATCGGTTATCGTTATGACGGCCTCCTGCTCGGTTATCTGTAATAAGAGAGCGACGGTGCGGTCGGCGTAGGGGATCTGCCGCTGCCGCCGGGCGATGAATTCATCGTACCGGCCGTTCTCGATGAGTTGTTTCTTCTCGGCGCAGGAAAGGCCGAGGTTGCCGTGCTCCACCGCGTTGTAGAGCGCTTCGTAAAGCGCCACCTCCAATTGGCCGTTGACGGGCAGGTAGGGCCGCGCGGCGGCAAGCAGGTCGCCGACCGTGGCCGCCAGCCGGTCCAGTTCGTTGCCGATGCGGTATTCGCGGGTCAGCAGGAGGTTCACGCGGGGCCTCCCTCGAAGATGCGGTTGAGATAGGTCGCGATCCCTTCGACCGAAAGTTGGATGCGGACCGCCCCCATCTCGACCGCGGCGCGCGGCATGCTGTAGACGGGGCACCCCTCTTTGCGTTGGGCGAAGGTGAGCGCGCCGCCGATCTGCATCTCCAGCATCCCCTTGGCGCCGTCGTTGCCCATGCCGGTGAGGATGATACCGATGGCGCTGTCGCGTGCGGCGGCGGCGACCGACCGGAACAGGACGTCGACCGACGGCCGGTGACGGTTCACGCGCGGGCCGTCGCGGCTGATGACGGTGTAGCCGGACGGCGTCCGTTCGACCAACAGGTGTCTGCCCCCTTCGGCGACCACCACGTCGCCCGGTTTGAGTTCGTGTCCCGTGACCGCTTCGCTGACGCTGAAATCGAACAGGGCGTCGAGCCTCTCGGCGAACGAGCGCGAGAAGAAGGGCGGTATGTGCTGGACTATCACGATGGGCGGCATGAGTTTCGCGTCGAGGCGGCGCAGGAACTGTTCGATGGCGATGGTGCCGCCGGTCGAGGCGCCCAGCGCGATGAGCGGGAACGGCTTGGTGAAGCGCGCGGCGCCCTGCACGATGTCGGTCTCGTCGGCCTCGAGCACCTGTTCGGGGGAGAGCGTCATCTTCTCGCGGAACCGGTGCCGTTCGAGCCACGAGCGCGGCACGCCGTTGGCGGCGCGGATCTTTTCCAGTATCTCGTCGGCGAGGTCCTCCAGCCGGATGAAGAGCCCCTTCGCCGGTTTGGCGATATAGTCGACCGCGCCGAGTTCGAGCGAGCGGAGCGTGATGAGGGCGTTCTCCTGCGTGAGCGAACTGATCATCACCACCGGGACCGGAACGGCGCGCATCAGTTTGTCGAGGAAGGTGAGTCCGTCCATGCGCGGCATCTCGACATCGAGCGTGATGACGTCGGGCATGGCGGTCCGCATCAGTTCCCGCGCCTCGTAGGCGTCGGCGGCGCTGCCGATGACCTGCATATCGGGGGCGGTGTTGATGATCTCTTCGAGCGCGCGGCGCACCGTCACCGAATCGTCGATGACGAGCACTTTGATCCTGTCGTTGCGTACCTCTACCATCCTACTTGTCGAACAGCGTTACGCCGCCGCTCATCTCCTCCTTTTTCTTTTTGAGCATCGTCGCCTTGTAGCGGTTCTCCTCGTCGAGGAACTCGACCACGCTGTCGGGGGCGAGCCTTTTGACCAGCACCCGGCCGTCCGCGTCGTCGAAGAAGATGATCTTGCGCCCCGTCGAACCGCCGACATCGGAGGCGGCGAGTTTTATCTCCTCGAAGGCGAGATAGGTCCTGGCGAACAGGATGTTCGCGTCGGGGATATTGCCGTCGCTGCGCCGGAAGTTGAGGACGTGGGCGCCGCCGAAGATCTTGGCGGCGAGGTTCTCGCGTTTCGCGCCGCGTTTCATCATCTCGTTGATGAGGCTCTCCATGGCGAACATGCCGTAGCGGCCGCTGCGGCTCTGGTATATCTCTTCGTTGCGGAAGTCGCCCGGGAGCATGAAATGATTCATCCCGCGGATACGCGACCGGCTGTCCATCAGACAGACCGCGACGCAGGAGCCGAGTACCGTCGCGATCCCTTCGGCCGCCGAATCGGTGACATAGTATTCTCCCGGCTGGATGATGACGATCTCGCGGTCGAATCTGCGGTTGAACGATCGGTACACGTTTAATCCTTGCGGTAAATGGTGTTCTTGAGATAGGTGAGTCCGTCGACCATGTCGAACAGCGTCTCGCTGTGGCCGATGATGAAGTACCCGCCGCGCGTCAGGTAGCCGGAAAGGCGGGTCAGAACGCGTTTTTTGGTCTCCGCGCTGAAGTAGATGATGACATTGCGGCAGAAGACGACATCGAAGACCGCGGAGATCGGATAGTTCTCGGCGATGAAGTTGAGTTGACGGAAGGTGACGATCTCGCGGAGCACGTCTTTGACCTTGTAGAGTCCGGCGCTATCCTCTTTGCCGCGCAGGAAATATTTGCGGAGCATCTCTTCGGGGATCGGTTTTATCTGGCGTTCGTCATAGATGCCGTTGCGCGCCGCGTCCAGCACGCTCGTGTCGATGTCGGTCGCCAGCACCTTGACGCGGATGCCGTGCGGTTCGGTGAGGTGCGTATGGAGCGTCATCGCGGCGGAGTAGGGCTCTTCGCCGGTCGAACAGCCGGCCGACCAGACGCGGACCTCGCGGCGGCCGAGACGGAGGCATTCGGGGACGAAGTGATCGCGCAGAAAGTCGAAATGGTGCGGTTCCCGGAAGAAGTCGGTCTTGTTGGTGGTGATGGAATTGACGAAATTCTGCATCTCGGACTGGCCGTCGGGCGATATGACGAAGTTGTAATATTCGCCGAAGGTCGAGAGATTGAGCGCCCGCAGGCGGCGCGAGAAGCGCGATATGACCAGTTCCCGCTTCGCGTCGGAGAGGCTGATGCCGGCCGCGTCGAAAACGAGCCGACGGAGTTTGTTGAATTCTTCGTCGCTCAGGGTGAATTTCTTTATTTCTATCATGTCAGTCCGGCAGCATCTTCTCGATGTCGAGCACGATGAGGAAGGCTTCGCTTTTCTTGTCCTTCCCGATGAAGCGGACATAGTCGGCGGTTATGTCGCGGCCGAGGAGCGGGGTCGACTGCTTATGCTGATGTTCGAGCGTCACCACATCGCTGATCGCGTCGACCACCAGCCCGGTGATCTTGCCGCCGATATCGAGTATCAGGATGACCGTCTTGCGGTCGAAGGGGCGGGCGGGCAGTCCGAGAATGCGGCGCAGATCGAAGACCGGCACCACGTTGCCGCGCAGATTGACCACGCCGAACACGAAGGGGGGCTGGTTGGGAAGGCGGGAGTAGGGAAGCATCTCCTTGATGTCGTGGACGAGGAATATGGGCACGGCGTAGAGTTCCTGTTCGAGGAAGAAGGTGACGAACTCGGTGCAGAGTTCCCAGGCCGGATCGGCGGGGTTGCCGGCGGGTTCGGGGGCGAGCTCCGCGGGGGCGGCGGCGGGTTCCTTCGCGGCGGCGCGGGGCGGCGTACGCGGATCGCGCCGGTCGGTCCGGGGTTCTGTGCTTTTGCGGCCGCCGGTGAGTTTTTCCAGTTGTTCGCGCGGCACCTGTCTGAAATTCTCCGGCGGAAGGAAGGGGAGCGAGAGACGGAGCGCATCATCCCGGAGCAGCGTATGGTAGAGAAAATGGACGATGTGCCGGTCGCCCGGGTCGGCCGCGGTCACCGTGTCGAGTACCTCGCCCAGTCCGCTCAGGAGGGCCGAAAGTTCTATGGCGGTGCCGCCGGTCTGCTCCGTGTAGGCGCCGATATCGGCCGTGATGATGAAAAGATTGCCGCGGCGCGTTTTCCGTTCCATGGTGTATTCTGAAACGGTGAAGCCGATACCGTCGAACAGCCCGTTGGTCGGCAGGACCGTGGCGGCGCTGCGGCGTGTCCGGTCGGCGAGCCGCGCGTCGGCGAGGTCGCGTATCGCCGCGGCCGATCCTTCCAGTTCGCCCGAGGCGACGGCCGAAGGGTCGGTGGCCAGCGTTTTGAGACGGTCTATGGCGGCGAGCGCCGCGGTCACCAGTTCGGCGTCGGGCGTGATGTCGCCGTTGCGCATGAAGTTGAAGAGCGTCTCGAGCGCCAGCGCGATCTCCTCGATAGCCTCGAGTCCCACGAACTCGGAGCCGCCTTTGATCGCGTGTGCGGCGCGGAACAGGCGTTGGAGCGTTTCGGGTTCGACGGTGCGGCGGTCGGTGAGCGCCGTCTCCACCTGCACCAGATCGGCCTCGATGGAGGTGAGGTGATCGCGCGCCTCGTCAAGGAATTCGGGGATGAGTTCGAGAAAGTCGTTCATTGCGCTCATATCGTCCCTGTCATATCGATTCGACGATGTCGAGTTCGCGGTCCGAAAGAATGCGGTCCATATCGAGCAGAATGATGAACTTGCCGTCGCCCCGCTTGATCATCCCTTTGATGAACTCCGCTTTGACCGCTGCCGAGAACTTGGGCGCCGGCTGGATGTCGCGGCGGATCACATGGAGCACGTCGGCGACGCTGTCGACGATGACCCCCATGATGCGGCCCGATACATCGACCACCATGATGACCGAGAATTTCGTATAGGGCTGCGCCGGAAGTCCGAACTTCTCGCGCAGGTCCATCACCGGAATGCCCATCCCCTTGAGATTCAGCACCCCTTTGACGAAGGCGGGCAGAGAGGGGATGCGGGTCAGGTCGCGGTAACTGGTTATCTCGTGTATCTTGAGAATGTCGGTGGCGTAGATCTCTTCGCCGACATTGAAGGAGATGAACTGCGACGGCTGTTCCGAGCGGACCTCGGTCTCTTTTTTGAAGAGTTTGCTCGAAAGCGGGCTCATGCGGTTCCCTCCCTGACGCGGCGGCGGCCGAAGGCGAGCGTCTCTATGCCGTGCACATCGAGTATGATCGAGACGCGGCCGTCGCCCAGTATCGTGGCGCCGGAGGTACCTTCGATGCGCCGGTAGTTGGTGTCGAGACTCTTGATGACCGCCTGATGCTGGCCGATGACATCGTCGACCATGAGGGCGATCTTGCGGGTGCTCGCCTCAAGGATGATGACGATCGCCTCTTCCGGGTCGGTGACCGCCGTTTCGAAGCCGAGCAGTTCGTAGAGCCGGATGAGCGGCAGATATTCGCCGCGGAACTCCATCAGTTCGCCTTTGCCCTCGATGGTCTTGATGCTGTCGGGCCCGGGGCGCACCGCCTCGATGATGGAAAGGAGCGGCAGGGTGAGTATCTCGGTGCCGACCGCCACGCGCATTCCGTCGATGATGGCCAGCGTGAGCGGCAACTTGATGCGGAACAGGGTGCCGTTGTCTTTTTCGGAGTAGACCTCGATACTGCCGCGCAGCGCTTCAATGTTGCGCTTCACCACATCAAGGCCCACGCCGCGGCCCGAGAGTTCGGTCACCTTTTTTGCCGTCGAGAAACCGGGGAGGAACAGCATGCCGTAGAGTTCCTGCGCCGGGAGATCGGTCCCTTTGGCGATCAGTCCCGCCTCCACCGCCTTGCGCAGGATGCGGTCGCGGTCGATGCCGTGGCCGTCATCTTCGACCTCGACGATGATCTTGCCCTCCTGCTGGTAGGCGCGCAGCCAGACGCTGCCTTCGACCGGTTTGCCGCGCTTGAGGCGCTCCTCCGGCCGTTCGATGCCGTGATCGACCGCATTGCGGATGAGGTGTTTGAGCGGGTCGTCGATCCGTTCGATGACCGTCTTGTCCAGTTCGGTCTCGGTGCCCGACATATAGAGATTTATCTTTTTGTCCAAGTCGTTGGCGATGTCGCGCACCACGCGCTGGAAGCGGCGGAAGGTCGCCTCGATGGGGATCATCCGGACCCGCATGACCTGCTCCTGCACATCGCGGCTTATCCGTTCCAGCTGGTCGAGCGTGTCGTTGAGGTCGCGGTTGTGCGACAGAGCGCTCGACTGCAGGATCTGATTCATCCGCGCGACGCCGATGACCATTTCGCCCACGAGGTTCACCAGTTTGTCGAGTTTGCCGGTGTCGACGCGCAGGGTCGAGGTCTGGCTGAGTTCCTTTGAACGCTGCTGGCGGCGCAGGACCCCGTCGAGCACCTCCGAATCGACCTTGTTCTTCTCCAGCAGTATCTCGCCGGCCCGTTTCTGCCCCCGTATCGCCTCCTCGAGTTCTTGCTGGCCGATGATCCCTTCCTCCTCCAGTATCTCGCCGAGTTTCTTGTCGGCGTACTGGAGATCGACACCCTCCTTGAAGCGTCCGGAGATGTCCTCGAGCATGATGGTGTTCTCGTCGCGGACGAAGATGAAGATGTTCTCGACGGCCGAAAGCGGCTTGGAGGTCTTCAGGACGAGTTCCCAGCTCAAGTAGAATTTGTCGTGCTGTATCTGGTCCAGCGGCGGGAGGGAGCCCACGTCGCATCGTACCCGGACGATCTCTCCCTGTTCGGCCAGTTCCTTGAGGAGCATCAGCGGGTCGGTCCCTGAACGATAGATGTCGGGACGGAATTTGAGGACGATGTTGATGTATTTCTCGTTAAAACCGTCTTTCGGATCGGGTCCCTTCTTGGCCGCGTTCTCGCCCGGCGCCTCGATCCCCTGATAGCGTTTGAGCCCCTCGGCGACGCGCGACGCTTCGAGGCGCAGGGCCTCGGGGACGCGGTCGGGACGCTGGTCGAGCAGGCGTTTGCCGAGGTCGACCGCCTCGAGAAAGATGGAGATGAGTTTCTGCGTCGCGCGCAACTCGCCCGACCGGACCCGCGACAGCACATTCTCGAACTCGTGGGTGAAATCGGTGAGAACGGAGAACTCGACCATGCCCGAACTGCCTTTCAGCGTGTGAACGGAACGGAAGACGCGGTTGATGGTCTCGGCGTTCTGCAGGTCCTTCTCGAGTTCCAGCAGGTCGGCCTCGAGCCCGGTCAAAAGCTCGCGCGATTCCTCGACGAAGATATGGTAGAGCCCATCCTTGTTGAGCATGCCGCTCCTAGCGCACGAATTTCTTAACGACCCAGAGCAACTGCTCCGGCTTGAAGGGCTTCACCAGCCAACCCGATGCGCCCGCCGCTTTGCCCTCCATCTTCTTAGCGTTCTCGGCCTCGGTGGTGAGGACCAGGATGGGGACATATTTGTACTCGCCCTTTTTGACCTCGTTGATGAAGCCGATACCGTCGAGGTTGGGCATGTTGATATCGGTGATGATCATGTCGAGCTTGGTCCCGGCCGACTGCAGGTCACGCAGTTTAGCGAGTCCGTCGAGCCCGTCTTTGGCCTGTATGACGGTGTATTCGGCCTCGGTCAGGACGAAATTGACCGACGCCCGCAGGGTGGCCGAATCGTCGACGATCATGATCGTTCTACTGCTCATTGGTAGCCCCGTTGAATAGTTTCGCAAGTCCCATGATGCGGAGGTCGCCGACCATGTCGCGCGGCATATTGCGCCATGTCACCGTGCCCTCGGAGCGGCTTTTCATCCACGAAAGGAAAAGTTGGACGGTCGAACTGTCCCATACGTCGGCGCCGCGGAGATCTATCGTGACCTTGGTCCGGGTCGCCGAGAGAAGATTGCGCAGAAAGGTCTGCAGCGCCGATCCCGCATTGACCGTGAGATCGCCGCCGATGAAGGCCGTATCGCCTGAAAGTCGGAAATTCGCCATCGTTCACCGCTCTATCGGGATGAGTTTGTCAAGCCGGATCGCCTTGAAAAGGGTGTACACGTCGTCGTTGATGCCGGTTATGGTGATCTCGCCGCTGCGGTTCTTGATGCGTTTGTAGAACAGCAGAAGCTTGCCGATGCCGGTCGAATTGATGAAGGCGACGCCGGTCAGGTCCAGTACCACGCTGCGCGGGTTGACCTCGAAGGTCTTGTCGAGAGCCTCCTGAAAGGGGAGCGCCCCCTCATTGTCAACCCGACCGGCGATGGTCACCGTCATCTTGCCGGCTGCGTTCTTTATGGTGTAGGTAAGCATGAACGATCTCCGTTTACAATCCGGCACGCCTCTCCTGCGCGCGAACCAATGAAATAAAACAAAAGAACTATACACTAAACGGGAGACAGGTCAAATTTATTGCTATTCCGGAATGGAGCAGGTAGCATGACGGCGTCTGATGTATGGTGACGCTATGGGTCGGTCGCTCCTCTATCTGCTACTCTTAATGACACTGCTTCCCGCCTGCAAAAAGGAGCCGCCGCCGCCCGTCGTCCCGATCGACCCGCCTACCGCCCCCGTTGCGGCGCGACCGCCGGAAAAGGTGAAGCCGGTCGTCATCGTCTCCGCCGACATCGCCCCTTTCATAGAACATTTTCCCGCCGTCAATGCGATAACCGAGGATTACAACGGGAGAATGGATCGTAAAGAAAAGGGCGGCGGCGCCCTCAAGGCTGAGGGGCAGACGGAAATAGAACGCTACCTGAAGGGGAAGGGCTTGAAGCCGCTCGAATTCATGCGCAAGGCGGCGAAGATAATCCGGGGCTGGATGTCGCTCAAACTGAGTGGAAGCGCCCTGCCGGGCGATCGCGAACTGGCCGATATCTACCGGCGCGCCCTGTCCGCAGAGGAGCGGCTGGTCATACAGGAGCATTTCGATGAATTGTCCGCGGTACTGAAGGATATGCCGGTCGGTCGCTGAAACCTCAGACGAGGCTCATGCCCAGTTCTATCGCCTGCTTGTTTATCGGTATCATATTGTGATGGCGCGCCGGGAGCGTATCCTTGAGAGCCTCAAGAAGCGTTTCGGGTTTCACCAGCGGGTTGACCTTGATCAGGGCGCCGAGGGTGACCATGTTCATGACCTTGACATCGCCCAGCACCGAACCGGACTTTTCGATGGCCGGTATCGGGAATATCTTGATGTCCTTGCGGGTCGGCGCCTCTTTGATGACCGAGCTTTCCCAGAAGAGCATGCCGCCCTTCTTGACCGCTCCTTCGAACTTCTTGAGCGACGGCAGATTGAACACCACCACCACATCGTACACCTGCACGACCGGCGACGATATCGGCTGATCGCTCACATTGACCATCGCGTAGGCGGTGCCGCCGCGCATCTCGGGACCGTAGGAGGGCATCCAGCTGACCTCTTTCCCTTCTTTCATCGCGGCGTAGGCGATAAGTTTGCCCATCGACAGGACGCCCTGTCCGCCGAAGCCCGCGAATATCATCTCCTGCAACATATCAGTTCTCCTTACTTGGTGGTTGTCGCCGTCGCATCCTTGTACACGCCCAGCGGGTAGTAGGCCATCTGCTGGTTCGCCATCCAGTCGAGCGACTGTTCCGGCGTGCATTTCCAGCCAGAGGGGCAATTCGATATGAACTCAAGGAACACGGTGCCGAGTTCCTGTTTCTGCATCTCGAACGCCTTGCGGATGGTCTTCTTCGCCTTGCGGACATTGCCCGGAGTGTTCATCGAAAGCCGTTCGGAGTAGGCGACGCCGTTGAGCGTGCCGACGATCTCGGCCATCTTGAGCGGCCACCCGACCTTCTTCACATCGCGGCCGTACGGGCTGGTGGAGGTCTTCTGCCCTTCGAGCGTGGTGGGAGCCATCTGGCCGCCCGTCATGCCGTAGATGCCGTTGTTGACGAAGAAGAAGATGAATTTCTCGCCGCGGTTGCAGGCGTGGAGCGTCTCGGCGGTGCCGATGGCGGCCAGATCGCCGTCGCCCTGATAGGAGAAGACATATTTATCGGGGTGCATCCGCTTGATGGCGGTCGCGACCGCTCCGGCGCGGCCGTGGGCCGCCTGCTGCATATCGATGTCCATGTAGTCGTAGGCGAAGACCGAACAGCCGACGGGACTCACGCCGATGGTGTCGTTCTGTATCCCCA
This sequence comes from uncultured bacterium, assembly GCA_937871295.1. Taxonomy (GTDB): domain Bacteria; phylum UBP6; class UBA1177; order UBA1177; family JAKLFG01; genus CALMRE01. The sequence goes on from CALMRE010000065.1 coordinate 16,471, forward strand.
TCTCCTCGACCACCTCCATGATGATCTTATGGAGCGTCGAGTGGAGGCAGCCGGGGCAGTAGTGCATCCGTTGCGGCAGGAGCGTCCCCGGCTTTTTATAGACCAGTTCGTAACCTTCCTTCATCTTATTTCTCCTTCAGGTGTTTCTTGAT
>CALMRE010000066.1 GCA_937871295.1 uncultured bacterium
GCGTGTCGAGATCGGAAACGCGATAGAGATGTACGCTGAGCATGCCATATTCCTTGCATCGATATTGGCGATGTTCACTATGAGTTTCGACCTATAAAACAGGGAGGAGAACCATGCGTTATTTTATCACCATCGGTGTATTCGCGTTGTTGTTTATCGCCGGATGCGGCGGGGAAACGAATCCGGGCGACGGTACGCCGACCAATGCACCGACGCTCGTCGCCGCGTCGGCCAACGAGGGGTGCCGCGGGGGCGGCATGGGGATCGTCCCGTTCGCCGAAACGCCGTCGTTCACCACCTATGTGAACGGCATGGAGATCGAGGTGGTCCACGCCGATGCCGCCTACAACTGCTGTCTGCTGGCGATAGAAAAGAAGATATCTTATGACGAAGCGACCGACACCATCACCCTGACCGAGAAAGAGAAACTCGGCATGGGCGCCTGCGACTGCACCTGTGATTTTGAGGTCTTCTGGCAGGTGAAACTGCATAAGACCGGCCGGTTCCCGATCAAGGTCTATGGACTGGATTCCGAAGGGGGCCAAACGCTTCTCTATGAAACGACACTGACTGTGACCGGTAACGAAGCGCAGACCTTCCCGGAACATGAGACGGTCGTTTCCCCGCCGAAACCGGAAGGTTGGCCCGCCGAATTGCCTGAACCGACATGGCCCACGAAGGTGCCGTTGGTGAAGGCGAAGTATCTCTCCGATGAGGAGATACTCGCCATCCTCGGCATGGAGGATGCGACGAAGGAAGAGACCGAAGATGGGGCGACCTACACCTCCGAGAAAGGTACACTCCAGATAGAGAACAAATCCTTGGGACAAAAGATCGATCTCTTCACGACGGAGGAGTCCGAAGGGATATTGGTGGCAAACGATGAGGAATATAATGCCGTGCTGGCCGAATATCTCGCCGACGCGCAGCCTCTCGCCGAGCAACTTACCTCTCTCGGCCTTCTTCTCCTCCCGCGGGAGAACGACGGAGAAGATTCGGAAGGTGATTCCAGTACCCTGATGACCCCGACCTATCGCTATACGGTGGTCAGTCAGGGCTTCCCGATGTCTTTCTTCACCTTGATGATACAAATAGACAAGAACCATGCCCTTCATTCGCTGGAATCATGGCTGCCCGACACGCTCGAAACGGTCGGGAACAGCAACGCGGCGACCAAGGCGGAGATACGGGCGCTCATCAAGGAGGATGTCGGCGTCGACGAGGAGCCGAGCCCCTACCGCATCATGTGGTATTTCAATATGCCCGACATGACCACCTCGACGCTCTGGTATCTCTACCAGAATCCCTCCACCGGCGGCGGCAAATTCTACCCGCTCGCGAAGTAAGGAAAAACCTCCGAAATAAAATCCCCTCCCCGCCTTCTTTTTCAAGTTGACACTTCGCCGTCGGCGGGTATAGTTGAGACTCCTTATTTGTAGTGGAGGCATCATGCGCGCGGCGCTTATCGGACATCCGTTCTCGGGAAAAACGACCGTTTTCGAAGCGCTTACCGGCATTCCGGAGGCGAAGAAAGAGGAGAATATCGGGACGATAAAGGTCCCCGACGCCCGCATCGACCGGCTCGCCGAGATCTATAAACCGAAGAAGAAGACCTACGCCGAATTCGTCCTGACCGACTACAACATCGCGGCGTCGAAGGATGCGCTTCTCGCCTCGCAGGTGAAGAACCTCATCCAGAAGGCCGATCTGCTCATCTTCGTCCTGCGCAACTTCGACTCCATCATGACCGCCGAACCGAAGGACCCGCTGACCGAATACCGGAGACTCAAGGACGAACTGCTCCTGACCGACCTCATCATCGCCGAGAAGCGTATCGAGCGCGAGGCGAAGGAGAAGAAGAATCCGCCCGAGATGCCGGCGATAAAGAAACTCCACGCGATACTTGAGAAAGGCGAGTTCCCGATGCCCGGCACCTTCACCGACGACGAACTGGCCCTCATATCGAACTACAGTTTTCTGACGCTCAAAAAACGGATAGCGCTCGTCAACGATCCGGAAGGGGGAGCGCCGCTTGCGCCCGAATTCACCGCCGCCATCGCGGCCGACGGCGTCCTTTCGTTCCCGGTCTGCGCGACGCTGGAAAAGGATCTGTCGCAGATGGCCGAGGAGGAGCAACTGGAATTCCTCAAAGGCTACGGGCTCACCGAATCGGCGCGCATCCGCTTCATCCGGACCGCCTACGAAACGCTCGGGCTCATATCGTTCCTGACGGCGGGCGAGGACGAGGTGCGGGCGTGGCCGATACGCAAGGGTATCCCGGCGGTCGAGGCGGCGGGCAAGATACACAGCGACATCCAGCGCGGCTTCATCCGCGCCGAGACGATACCGTTCGACGACTTCAACAAGTACGGCTCCGAGGCCGAATGCAAGAAGGCGGGCCACTACCGGCTCGAAGGGAAGGAGTACACCGTCAAGGACGGCGACATCATCAACTTCCGGTTCAATGTCTAGCCGGGGCGCATGAGTCACGATCACGGCCACGACCATCACGATCACGGCGACACCGGCCATATCGGCGTCGCTTTTTTTCTCAATTTCTCTTTCGCCCTCATCGAGATCGTCGGCGGTCTGCTGACCAATAGCATCGCGATACTTTCCGACGCGCTCCACGATGTCGGCGACAGTCTCGCTCTCGCTCTGGCGTGGTATCTGCAGAAGGTGTCGGACAAGGGGCGCGACCGGCGGTTCACCTACGGTTACCGCCGTTTTTCTCTGCTCGGGGCGGTCGTCGGGAGCGCGATACTGGTGGTCGGGTCGGTGGTCATCGTCTTCGCCGCGCTTCCGCGGCTCATCGAACCCCAGCCGACCGTGACGTGGGGGATGCTGGCGCTCGCGGCGCTCGGCATCGTGGTCAACGGCGCGGCGGTCCTGCGGCTCAAAAAGGGGAGTTCGCAGAACGCGAAGGTGGCGGCGCTCCACCTGCTGGAGGATGTGCTCGGGTGGGGGGCGGTCCTCGTCGGGGCGCTCGTCATCTACTTCACCGGCTGGTACTGGATAGACCCGCTCCTGTCGCTCGGTATCGCCGCCTTCATCCTCGTTACGGCGCTCGGCGCCCTGCGCTCCTCGGCGAAGATACTCCTGCAGGGGATACCGGAGGGGCTGGACCTCGCGGCGATCGAGACGAAACTCGCGGCGGTCGCCGGGGTCGCCTCGTTCCATGACCTGCATCTGTGGAGTCTCGACGGCGAACGGACGATACTGACGGTCCATCTGGTGCTCGACGCTCCGGTGACGCAGGAGGCCGCCTGCCGCGTCAAGCGGGAAGCGAGCGGCGCGATGAACGAACTCGGCGTCGGCCACTGCACCATCGAGATCGAGGGGCCGGGCGAACCGTGCGCCCGTTGCTGCGGGTGAACAACGCTATTGACTTTGACGCGGTTTCTTTTTAATCTTGTCTGTCAGGCAAAGGGGAGGGGAGCATGCCGAACAAGGAGAAGAGGACCGAGGCGCTCGTCCGGTCCGA
>CALMRE010000067.1 GCA_937871295.1 uncultured bacterium
CTGTTGAGCGGGAGTTGAGCGGGCGGGTACGCCCTGTTGAGCGGGAGTTGAGCAGGAGTTGATGGTTGAGAAGAACGGGAGGTCATAGATGAGCGGAAAGGTCGATCTGGCGCGGTTCAATAACGGGTGGTACAAGCCGGGGTGTTTTCTGTGGCGGGTGCTGTGGTTCATCAAGGGGCGGGTGATCATCAATACCTATTTTCCGTGGCCGATGTGGGTGAAGCGGTGGACGCTCCGGTTCTTCGGGGCGAAACTGGGGCGCGGGGTGGTCATCAAGCCGAAGGTGAATATCAAGTATCCGTGGTTCCTGTCGGTGGGCGACAACTCGTGGATAGGGGAAGGTGTCTGGATAGATAACCTCGGGAAGGTCACTATCGGGAGCAATGTGGCGTTGTCGCAGGGGGCGATGCTGCTGTGCGGGAACCACGACTACAAGAAGACGACCTTCGACCTCATCGTCGGCGACATTACCATCGAGGATGGCGCGTGGATCGGGGCGCAGGCGGTGGTCTGTCCGGGGGTGACGGTGCGTAGCCACGCGATATTGTCGGTGGGGTCGGTGGCGACTAAGGAGTTGGAGGGGTATGGGATATATCAGGGGAATCCGGCGTCTAAAATACGGGAACGGGTTGTTTTGTAGGGGCGCGCCAACGGCACGCCCGGTTGAGCGGGAGTTGAGCGGGAGTTGAGAGGTTGAGACGTGAGGGGAAATACCGAATTGTAGGGGCGATCCTTGTGATCGCCCGGTATTATGTGATTTTGTCCCGTAGGGGTGCACCGATGTGTGCACCCTGATTGTCGGGCGGACACGTCGGTCCGCCCCTACGGTTTCGGGATTTTTGTTATTGACAGCCGCATTCGTTTCGGATAGAGTTGTCCGGTGTTGCGAAGAGATATCCGCCTGTAGAAAAAGGAAATACAGCGTATGACGCGTTCGGTGCTCCTGATCAATCAGCATTATCATCCCGATTTCGCCGCGACGGGTCAACTGCTCAAGGATCTCGCGGAGGATCTGGTGACCAAAGGTTTTGTGGTGACGGTGCTGTCGGGGCCGCCGCTCTATTCGCGGGAAAAGGCGCCGCACCGCGAGATGCTGGCGGGGGTGAAGGTGGTGCGGATGCATTCGCTGGCTATCCGCAGTATGCGTCTGCCGGCGAAGTTGCTCAACTGGCTGTCGTTCTATGTGCTGGTCTTTTTCTACGGGCTGTTCCTGCGGCGGCACGATATCGTCATGGCGCTCACTACGCCCCCCTATGTCGGTTTCGTCGGGTGGTTCATCGCCACGGTCAAACGGTCGAAGTTCGTCCTCAATGTGCAGGATCTCTATCCCGAGGTGCTGGGGGCGGCGAAGGTGAAGGCGTCGTTCCTCGCGCCGTTCTTCATGCCTTTCTCGCGGCTCCTCTACAAACTGTCGGATAAGATCGTGGTGATCGGCGATGTGATGGCCGATAAAATTCTGTCGAAGAATCCGGGTCTGCACGAGAGCCGGTTCGCGATGATAGAGAACTGGGCGAACGGCAGCGAGATATGGATGGTCGATCCGGCGGAGAACCACTACAAACCGAAGTGGGGCATCACCGACGAGTTCGTGATACTTTATTCGGGGAACATGGGGCGGGCGCACAATTTCGACGTGGTCTACGAATTGATGCGGCGCTACCGCGATGAGGAGAAGGTGCTGTTCCTGTTCATCGGCGGCGGGCCGAAGGAGCGCAATATCCGGTTCTTCTGCCGGACCAACGGCATAAAGAACGTGCAGTTCCACGCCTATGTGCCGCGCAGCGATCTGGCCTATACCTATTCGCTGGGGGACCTCGCCATCATCACGATGGAGGAGGGGACCGAGGGGCTGGTGGTGCCGTCGAAGTTCTACGCCTACGCGGCGGCGGGTCTGCCGACGCTGTGCGTGTCGGCGCAGGGGACCGATCTGCGCAAGCATATCAAGGAGCCGTGGGGGCTCATCACGAAGAATGCGGAGGATGCGTTCAAGTTCATCGAGGGGATACGGCAGAGCGAGTATAAGCATCATGACGATATCCGCGCCTATTTCTGTGAAAATCTCGATCGTCCGATCCGGACGGCGCAATACGCGAAAATGTTTGAAAATATGTAAGGGGAAGGTTTCGGCGAGCGCTCCGCTCTTCGCCGACCCCATTTCTTCTTTGCGGCAAAGAAGAAATGGGGGAAAGAAGAAACCTGTGAGGGACGCTGCGCAACTCGCTTCGACAGGCTCCGCTCAGACAGGTGCTCGCGTTTGA
>CALMRE010000068.1 GCA_937871295.1 uncultured bacterium
GTCGTAGACGCCGCGCAGGAGACGGCGGATAGTCCCGGCGGCCGCGAACCGTGTAAGCGACTGCCGCACCGTTGCATGATTGGCGAGGTCGAGGAAGTCCTTGGGCGTGAACACATAACCCCTACCCTTGCCGTATATCCGCGCAAGTATCTTACTCGAAAAGTCATTCGCCATGTTACAAGCCTCCTATCTGTCACGAATAATACATATAATATGTGACATATCAAAGAGGATTTTCAGTCAGAAAAATCAGGCATTGTTTCTGACGGGAAACGACAACGAACAGCCCCTTCCCGCTATTCAGACGCTGTTTCAACACCTGATGGTGCTGAAAGGTTACATCGATAAGCGGGGATTTACCGATCTAAGGATTGAGACAGTGGTGAGACGGTTTCCGTTTAATGGGGCCTAATGCTGGTGTTCCTTGCTCGGCGCCGAATGAGTTTCCGAGGCCGGCTCGGCATGGTGTGCGCCACCTGACATGATAGCGTCGTGAAGCGCTTCGACATAATGCATATAGATCACATAGGCTTCTACAAACTCCCGGCCCGCCTCGACGCTCTTATCCTTGTTCTTTTTTGCTTCCAGCGCCTTCTTAAACTTCTCTTTGATGGTCTCCGTCATGTGACCGCTCATCTTCTTGACCATCTCGTCGATCGAACCGGCGGCAAGCGCCTTGTCGGCCATCGCGACGATCGGTTCGACCGGCTCGTTGCTGATACCGGTGTAGGGGGCACCCTCTCCCGCACGGTGTATCCGCACCAGTGTTTCGAGGAAGTACTGATCGGCCAGTTCTTTTGCCTCCGGGCCCTTGGCACGCACGGCGACCGCCTTGGCGAAGGCCGTTTTGATCTCCGCTTCGTTCTCCTTTTTCACCCACTTGAGGATCGGTGTGACATCTCCTTTTTCAAGCGCCGCCTTTGCCTCCGGGATGACCGGACCGCCGGCTGTATCGCAGTGCGCAGACAGCCCGCTCGTCAAGAGAAACATCAATCCCACTACCAAGACTGCCATTCTTTCCATAGAACCGACTT
>CALMRE010000069.1 GCA_937871295.1 uncultured bacterium
GATGAAGGAGCGAGCGACCGAGGCGATCGAGGCGCCAGACGACGATGGTGTCCTTCTCGCGCGCGTATTCGAGCGCTTTAAGAAGTTCGGGTCGATCGGTCCGGGATCCCGATCCGATGTCCTGAAATATTTTTTCACAACCGGCTTTTTTCAGTTCGTCGAGTTGGAGGTCGAGTGTTTGGTCGGCCGTTGATATCCGCGCGTACCCGATAAGCATATCAAAACTCATCAATAATGATACTTTGATTATAAGACGCGTTTTGACACTATAAATCAAGAAAAATCTGGTCTTTTTTTGCATTGTGCCAAAAACGGTCGTTTTTGAATTTAATTTCTTGACTCCTTAAATGAGCGTGATAGAATGATCTTACATCCAAGGGGCGGCGAAAGTCGCCCTATTTTTTTTCTCCTAAAAAAACAATATAGACACGAGGCTCCGGGGCTGGGTCCATCACTGATCGGCGCGTGGAGGGCACGCCGTAGAGCGTGCGCGTAAAAAAAGGGAGGAAGTCCCGTTTTTATGGCCGTTACAGGGCACGATCGCGGCAGCAACAGAGAAGGTAGATAGGGTGATTGAGTCCGTCCCCTTGGATGTGACGCCGAAGAGACAGGCCGACAGCCGAAGGCGTTGTCGGTCGGTCGATGTAGGCGTAGAATATGAAAGTGGTTGGGTATGGGCGGTACGCCCATCCGAATGAGAAAGGGTGTAAGGGTTTGGTTCTTTGGGATGGCTGAGGAGATGTATAGCTCGCCCTTGGCGAGCGTGGATTGGGAATGGGAGCGACGGAGGAGCGATCCCATCCGAATTAGGGGGGGGGAGAAAAAAATGTAGACTCAAAAATCGCGCTACGCGCGAGGCGGCTCCGCCGCCACTGGGCCCTTCGGGCGATCGATTTCACGCGCTACGCGCGAAATGCGCGCTTCGCGCGCAGAGGACCGGCCGCTTCGCGGCCGTTGGTTCGGCTGTTCTCTTTCTCTCGTGCGCGCGGTCGTAGTTTGTTTTTGTGTTTTATATAAGAGAGGGAGTGCAGAGGGAGGGAACGGCTCGATGGCTATTATTGTATCGGCCGGAAAGCTATGGATAAAACGGCTAGAAAGCTAAATCGTACCTCGGAGGCCCCAATAAATATAAAAAAAACGGCTGGAGGGCTATGTTTTTTCTTGACTTCCGGCTGGAACGCTAGTATTCTGCCTATGAAAATGCTCCTTCCAGAACGAGATCTTCAGGGTTTTTGGCCCAAAAGGGGCCCTTTGTGTTGTGTAACACATTGATATCGTTGGTCATCGGCTGGAGGGCTAGTATCGGGGGTGGGCATGCCGGAGAACGAAAAGACCAACAGCGGCCGCGACGGCGGCGTGGTGGTCAAGCAAGGCGCAACCAGCGACACCATCATCGCTCCCAAGCCCATCGTCGAAGAGGAGTTCTACGATCTTACCAAGGACGACCGGGCGATACAGTACGAGATGAACATGATCGAGCTGCCGTTCTTTTGCCGTGACGATAAGCTCCGCGAGAATGTGACGAAGGTATATTATTTCTCGCCCGACAGACAGAGCTACATCAAGGTGGTGCCGAGCCCGTCAGAGGATACCGGCTATAAGATACCGCAGGATTTTGATGAGCGTATCTTCTATGCGATCATGGTGCTGTACAAGAGACAGGGCAAGCGGATCGTCGTGACGATATGGGAGCTTTTGAGCCTTGCCGGGGTCGAAGCGGTGAACAACGAGAAATACGCTCGGGCCAAGGAGGCGTTGAACCGACTGCACGGGACGCGGTATCTCATGCAGGGGGTGTTGTACAACAAGGAAAAGGGGACGGTCGAACAGAAAGAACGGAAGTTGAATCTCATACAGGAACTCGCCTTCTTCACGACGGCCAATGCGCCGGCGGAACTGCAGGACTATTTCAATGCGCGACGCAAGGAGGTCGTGCTGATAGTGTTGAGCGACTTTCTTCATACCCACATCGAAGCAAAGGGTTTCCTTTGGTACGACAGCCAGAAGTTGCTGGAGGTATCCAACGCGACGGCGCGGAAACTATACCTGCTTTTGGAGAAGTGGCGCGGCGCCGAACATCTGATGAAGGTGTCGCGGCCGTCGCGTTTCTTCGCCTCGCGGATACCGTTGTCGTGGGACAAGAAGAATATCGCCAAGTCGGTCTCGTATCTGCAACGGTCCGCCGAGGAACTGCAGAAGAAGGGGATGATCGGCGGGTGGCATCTGGAGAAGAAGGACGGGCTGGAGAAGTCGGAGTTCCATTTCTTCTTCGAAGAGCAGACCGACAGCGCGCGGCTCGATGTGATGAGAAAATTGAACGAGGCGCTGGCCGTGCGGACCGGGATGGAAGAGCGGGAGATGTTCGCCGTGGAGGACCGGCAGACCACCGTGTTCGACATGTCGAAACAGGCTGCGCCGGTCGAGAAGGAGGGGCTCGACAAGATGCTTGAGCTACTGCCCGACGCCTGCACTACCGAGGAATGGAGGCGCAAGCTCGAATATTACATGAAGGAGAAGGGCGAGGGTTATGTGCTGTCGAATATAGAGTACACCGCGAAGCGGGCTCCCGAAAGTTTTACGGGCTATCTGCACTCGGCCCTCCAGGGCGATTGGGGAGCCGAACTGCGGGCCGAGAAGCTGCGCGACAAAAAGGCGGCCGCGGTGGCGGCCGGCGATTTTACGACAGAGGATGTGCGCAACTGGTACCGGAACATGTCGAACGAGGACCGCGGTCTGGTCTACTGCAAATTCCAGGAAAAGGTGCTTTTCAATTTCAATCGCAAGCGCTCGGATCTGGATACCGACGAGCGAAGTCTGTGGGAAGATTTTCTGGTCGTGGCGTATCGCCAGAAGATGAACGCAAAGCCGCTATAGGCCGTCCGGAAGCGGCGTAACGCGAACAACAAATATTTATATGGTTTTTTGTTTATGTGTTGTTGTGTTGGTATGTTGTTTTATAGGAGGCGGGGTCAGGTGTGCTTTTTAAGGAACTCCTCGACCATTTTCTGCACGGTGGCGGTCATGTTGGTCCGGTGCATGGCGACCCAGCTTTTGAGTTTGGCGTGTAGATCGGGATCGAGTTCGGCATGAAGGTAGGTCGGCTTTTTGGGGACGGCCACCTTGATGGGGGCTTTTTTCTCGAATTTCTCTTCTGCCGGTTTTCTCATGGGCATGGCGCTACCTCTCGCTTCGTGGTTTATATCGCTACTTCAATATCTTCTGTATCTCGTTGAAAAACGCCTTGAACTCGGCCTTGGCCCGGGCATCGCCGCTTTCAAGGATACCGCGCGCCTCTGAGAAGGAGCGCTTGTAGGATTCGCGGCGGTAGAGGATGCTTTTGAGGAAGGGGATGTCGAAGTCACGCATGATGTCGGATTGAAGGCTCAGGGTCTCTTCCATGGTCTTGGTGCCGGAGGAGCAGAGGTTGAGCGCGGCGTAGATCTTCGCGTCGGGCTTGAACTGCCGCAGTTCGAGGGTGTTCTTGAAGGTGTCCTCAGTTGACCACATATCGGCCGCCGAGGGTTGGAAGGGGATGAGGATGAGGTCGCTGACCCGCATCGAGTTCCGCTGAAGGTCGGTATCGTCCTTTGCGCCGTCGATGATGACGATGTCGGCGGCGATGGTCTTGAGGTCCTTGTGCAGGG
>CALMRE010000070.1 GCA_937871295.1 uncultured bacterium
CAACGGCGCGGTCCTCTACAACACCGTGACCGTCAAAGCCCAACGCACTCTCGAATCGTGTCCCTTGATCGCCCTTTCCTGCATCGTGAAGAACGCCGACGCCACCTACACCAAGGAACTCACCGATACCAACAGCAACGCGGAGGTGTTCGAGGGAACGCTTGACACCATCGCCGAGGAGATCGCCGACGGCGAATACACCCTGACCTGTACCGGCTCGAACGGCATAAAGCAGGCCGTCAAGAGCCTTAAATTCACACTCGCCAACCACAACCCCGTTACCGTCCTTCCCTACGTCACCGATAAAATAACGGGCGTCGATTCAGTCGAAATCTACGACGCGACCGGAAAGAAGATCGCCACCCTTGAGGAAGAAGCGGGAGCCATCGAAGGCGAATTGCCGCCCGGCGAGTACACCGTGAAAGTCACCGGAGGCGACTATACCTCCACCCTGTTCAAAGACGGGACCGGCGCGGCGAAAGTCGTTACCCTCTCCGTTCCGTTGCGCTCTCGCGCCATCGTTGAAGTCGGCACCACTACCAAGATATATGTCACCCCCTTAACCACCATCCGCGAATACATCTACCTCGCCCTCATCGAGAAAGGCCGCACCGAAGCCGAAGCGGTTCAGAAATCCTTGACCCTCTTCGAGACCCATTACCTCGAAGACCTGAATTCCTATGCCCGTCCGTTGGCCGGTCAGCCCGCCGAGAACGCCACCCTTACATGGGTAGCGATCGCGGCGCTGGAACAACTCGCGGCCGACATCGCGGAAACGGAAGGTCTCAGCGACGGCGCGGTCCTCATGGACGACATCTTGAATACCCTCGGGACCGACCTCATCGAACCCGACGCGCTCTTTGACGGCCTCGATACCAACGAAGACCCACTCAAGATAAAGACCTTCGCGGTCGATTCGTACCTGTTCCGCTATCATTACGCGGTCGCCCTCAAGAAGTTCATCGAGGAACAAACCGAATACACCTATCAGGATTTTCAAAACCTGATCTACAACATCGCAATGGACGAAAGCGAACTCTTCCCGGCCGCCGAGGAACCAATCGAGGTAGTCTCACAGGCCCCCGAGGTCAAAAACCTCGCCTACAAGACCCTTGCGGCCCCTACATTCACCGATTATGCCGACCCCGGCACCATCCCCTATACCAAAGACTCCCTCGATCTCCGGTTCGATGTTGAACTCGGAGCGTCGGCCGCCGTCGATACCCTCGACATCTATTTTGTCGAAACCGACCCCCTGAAACACCTCGACGACATCGCCGTCACAGGCTCCACCTATACCGCCGAGGGGATCGTCGTTACCGGTGACGACGGCGAAAAGACACTCACCCTCGATGTAGTCGATAATCAAGGCAACTACGGTCTCAAGACCGTTAAGATCGTCAAAGACGCCACGGCCCCCGTGGTGGAGGTGACCCCGCCGGTCGCCGAAGTGATCTCCGGCACCCTCTCGTTCGACTACGCTATCACCGAAGAGAACCTCTCCGAAAAATACTACTCGATACTGCCCTCCGGCGGCTCCGCCACCGAATACCCGAATGCCGGGACCGCGCTCTCCGGCTCCATCGCGCTTTCGGAGATCCCGGCGGACGGCACCTACACCGTTACCCTTTACGCGAAGGACAAGGCGGCCAATGTCGGCTCGCAGGGATTCACCCGGACGATAGACACCACGGCGCCCTCGGTCGGCTATGCCTACGACCCAGCCCCCAACGCCGAGGGATTCATCGCACAGACCGACCTTACCGTCACCATGACGGCCACCGATAGAGTAGGGGCGACCCTCACCTATAAGAAGAGCGTGAACGGCGGCCTGAATTGGAGCGACAGCGCCAATAACATCGTCGCCCTCGATCTCGCCGATCAAACGGCCTACGACCTCCGGTTCAAGGTCAGTGATGATGTCAACAACACCAGCACCGAAGAAACAAAGAGCGTCACCGTTGACACCCTCGCCCCGAAGATATGCGTTGAATACAACACAGCCAGCGAGTTCGTCGGAACGAGCATTACCCACAAAATCACCGAGAAATACCCGAACACCTACGAACTCACCGTGAACGATACAAAATGGGGCGATCTTAACCCGGACGGCCTACCGCACGCGATAGACCTCTCTCCGTGGCAGGACGGCCGTTACCACTTCGTTTTCGCGGCTACCGACAAAGCGGGCAACGCTCATGCCAAGGACACCTCCGCGCAATGCCAGCCGCTCGATTTTTTCAAGACCCTTGACCGGACCTCCCCCGATGCTACAATTAAGCTCTTAACTCAAAGCCTCGACGAAGAAATTGCAAGTCTGACATGGGCAAAGGATGCGGACCTCTATGTTGCTTTTGCTGGCGTTACGGACCCAAACCGGACCGGCACGGTCAGTTATACCTACCACTACATATTAGATGCAGAAGATGAGCAGATGCAGGGACCAACGGCACAAACAACGCGAAATGTGTTCTTCAACGGATTATCTGAAACAGAAGATTCTAACAAACCGGGAACTCGTCACTACATCAAGGCATGGGTCGAGGACGAGAGCAACAACGCTTCGACAGCTCTTGAATTCTATTTCTATGTCGATGCGGTTGTCCCGACGCTCACCGTGTCGGTTGCACCGACCGGTGCGGTATCTTCCCACCAATTCACCTACAACGCGGCCGACAACAACCTCAAGAGTGTTTACTACACCGTGAACGATGGGGCCGCTGTCCAGTTAGATGTCAGCTCGGGCAATGATCAGCAAATCACTTTTGCTTGCGGTGCTGGCGGAATTGCGGACGGCACCTACGATTTCAAATTCTATGCGGAAGACTACGCGGGAAACATCGCTGGGCCAGCCGCCCGGTCGGTTAATTTCGACTGTACTCCGCCGATCTTCAACGGCGGGGCCGACCCATTTCTGGGAACCGTGCTAGAGAACGACAACACCTATCTCAAGGACGATATGGGTTCCATTTCGTTGACACTCAACGAACCGGCGACCATAAGCTACACGCTCACACTCGGCGGCATAAATACCGACTGCATGGAAGATATTTCCTACAGCGGCTCCGGCGCGGTCTCGGTGACTTGCCCTTTTGGCGATACCGGGGATGATGACGGCGTTTACACCCTCATTATCTCCGCCACCGATACCGCTGGAAACAAAAGCATCGAATACCGCCGGACCTTCACCATCGACAATATAGCGCCCGATCTCTTCATAACAGCCTCCAAAACCAATCCGTGGAATTTCAGACTTGAGACGGGGGGGACCACCGTTCTTTCTCATGTTGAAACGGAGCCGCATTTCTCGCACTGTATTTATACATTGAACGACAACGACATTGCCGATATCGCCCCGGCTTCCATAATTTTGGACCCGGCTAATGACGGGAACGCGGGCAACGATACCTACAAGATCGAACTGCGTTTATGGCTTAAAGGCTTTGCCGATGACACCTATTTTGCTCCTAACGCACTCAATACCGTTAAGGCGGTCTGTTTTGACCTGTCGGGCAACGCGACGACCAAGAGTTTTACTTGGCAATACGATACTGTTAAGCCCTATGTCGAATTAACGGTTACTCCGGCATCGACGACCAACTTGATATCGCAGACATTCAATTTGGATGCCGGAGACGATCAAT
>CALMRE010000071.1 GCA_937871295.1 uncultured bacterium
GCTGGTCGATAAGCTCAACGAGGAGACGGTACCGCTCGAAACGACCTACGGCGGCTTCGGCGGGGTGACCTATAAGGACTTCGGATTCACCGCCAGTCTGCAGGCCGCCTTCATCGACAAGGGCGACAATGTGATGATCGACGAGTCGGCGCTCAAGGACACCAAGGATGACGAGATACTTTCCTACGGTCTGGACCTGTTCACCCAGTACGAATGGGGCAAGCCGATCGGCGACCCGCTCGGACTCACCTCCTACAACAACGGCGAGTGGCAGCAGCCCGATTACGACGGCGACTTCGCGGTCCGCGCCCGCGGCGAACTGATCTTCCTCAACGAGCGGCTCCAGAATGCCGACTATCTTTCGTGGGAAGCGGGCGATTCGCTCAAGATCGCGCCGATAACCGAGAACTTCTGGGCGATGGCGGCGGCGGTCGAAGGGGCCTTCCGCTGGGATCACCTGCGGGCCTTCGGACTCTTCTCATGGCGTTCGCTCCGGTTCCTCGTATTCGATTCCCCGGGACTCATTCCTTATCAGACCTTCGCGAAGGGCTCCAAGATACGCGACGAATTTTCCGGTTCCTTTGCTATCGACTACAATTGGCGGATGCTCTGGTTCGGTATTTCGGCCGGCATCAAGACGCCCGCCGCCTACCTTGCGCCGGGAGCGTCGCGGATAACGGTGGTTAAGGATAGGATCGTATCGAACTCGAAAAAGGTCTTTACCGAGCGTCTTCGCGAGGATCTGCCCGACTACGCCGAACCGCTCAACATCGCCTTCTACGCGCTGACGGTCAAGGCGCAGCTCACCCCGGCGGTAGCGGCTTCTTTCATGCTCAGTTTCACCAAGGACTCGAACCGCTCGAAACCGGTCCCCGATGCCGAGACGGGCAACAACATCCTCTTCTGGGATGACGAGGAGACCCGCAACATCCTTTCGTTCTATCTGAGCCTCGAAGGGCGTTTCTAGCCTTTAGCGCACCCGCATCATGGCCGCCAGCCGGTCGGTAATGCCGATGAGTTCCCCCCGCAGGATATCGATCTGCTGCGCGGCATTGGTCCGCTCATCGTGCGCCTGCCCTCGCCGGTCGGCGTAGAGCAGGGTCAGTCCGGCGAGGAGCAGCACGAGAAAAAAGGAGAGCAGTATGGCCAGTATCCCGGTGTGGTCGGGTTGCGCCGTCGCTTTCCCGTTGGCCTCCGACGCCAGCGTTCTTTCGATGAATGCGATCTGTTCCGGGAAGCGCCGCCCGGTGTGGAGGAAGGCGGCGGCGGCCGGTCCGCTTTCCAGTCCGCAGGCGGGGTCGAGGATCATGAGATCGCTCTGCCAGAGCGTAAGGAGGGAGGCGCACCTTTTGCCGTCGACAAGCGGCGTCAACCGTTCGGTGAACCGTTCGGGGCTGATCGCCTCGATGAGGACCGGGTCGGCGGTGACCGCCCCTTCGACCGCCGAAAAATCGGAGTTCTCGCGGATGAGGTGCAGAAGCGTTACATAGGCGAAGGTCTCGTGGAGCCGCAGGATGGTCGTATGATCGGTGCGGCTTTCTTTTTTCAGAAGTTCGACGAGCCGTTCACCGGTCTCTATCTGCGCCGTGCGCAGACGGTCGTACTCTTCGCGGGTGATCAGGCCCGTCTGCAGGGCGAAGGCGGCGAGGTTGTAGAAGGGATCCCACGATTCTATGTTGATGAGTTGCCCCTGCCGGAAATGAAGATACAGCGGCGTCGTCCCTTCGGAGAAGAGGATGCCGGTGAAAAGCCGTTCGCGCGCGCCGGCGGTTATGAATTCGCCGATCGGGCAGGTGATGTCGGTGCTTCCCGGCTTCATGAGCGACGCTCCGTCAGATAGGTCCGCGCGACCGAAACGCCGTAGAGCGCAGCGGCCAGTATGATGAAGCGCATCGCGGGGGCGGTCGTCAGCGGCCGGTAAAGGGCCAGCAGGTCGGCCGCGCCTATCCAGAGCGCCGCAAAGGAGAGGAGTCCGGCCGCGCCGAAAAGATAGGCCGCCCCTTCCCACACCCTGCCGCCGAGGAGAAGCCCGGCCCCCGGGGCCAGCCAGCAGGCGTGTTTCTGCAGGCGGGTTTTCCGGCGGCGGCGAAAGGCCGCCTGTTCACGGTAGCGCCGCAGTTCCGGTTCGCGTATCTGGCGCGGCCGTTCGGCGATATGTTCGCAGATGATGCAGGAGCGGCCGTCGGGGCGCGCGTTCCGGCCCTGCTCGATCGGAACGCCGCAGACAACACAGTACCGTGCGCTATGCCGGGCGAGGAGCAGTGCGGTGAAGAGGGCGGAGAAAAAGAGGAAAAGACCGGAGAAAAAGGCATACAGGCCGTGACGCAGCAGCCACCGGAAGGCGGACTCATGAAAAAGATAGGGCGCCGTCGTTATGCCGGCGCTTCCGGGGGCGGTGAAGGAGAGGAGCGTCGCGGGGGTCGTTACCGACTCCGGCGCGGCGGGCGGCAGGTGTCCAAGCGCCGTCAGCAGGCCGTGATCGAGCAGCAGCAGGAGCGTCACGGGCAGGAGCAGCCACCGTTCCCGGCGGCTGAGCGCCGGAAAGAGGAACGCCGCGAGGAGGAGCGCGAACAGCAGCCCGACCGGCGAGGCGGTGAGTACCGGGGCCAGCAGGGCGAAACTCCACGGGATGAGCAGCGCGAAAACGGCGGCAAGAGGCGCTATGCCGTACCGGCGGGAGAGCGCTTCGCAGTGCCGCAGAAAGAGCAGCAGCAGCAGTAACAGCGCCGGGATCAGCAGTCCGACATGGAGCGGACCGGCGACGGCGTCGCGCAGGGGACGCAGGAACAGCGGCTGGTCGAGCGCCCGGAAGTAGCCGCCCAGCGCCGTCAGCCAGTAGCGGGTCTCGAAACCGTCGGCATAGAGCCGCTGAGCGTGCCGCAGGTGCGCCTCGGGGAGATGGGGGGCGAGTCCGACGGCGTAGCGGCTCGTGACCGAGCGCAATTTTTCGACGCCGGGACCGGCGGTGAGGTCAAGCAGGGTAAGCGCCGCGCCGAAGTCGTCGCTGACGCGGGCTTCGTCCAAAAGAGTGCGCATCTTTACGATCGCCGGCTCAAGTTCGATGCCGTTGAGGGCGCCGATGGCGTCGGCCGCGGCGCGCAGTTCGCGGGAGAGATCGGGGGACGGAGGGGTGTCGGCCGAAAGCGTCGCAAAGGCGAGCGCGATGAGGCAGAAAAAGAGGCTCCGCATATTTCCCCCGGTCAAGTCGCGGGGAGTGTAGCATCATGCGCGGCCGAGCGCAAATTTTCCCGCGCCGCGGAAAGAATTGCAAAGCGCCGCCGGCGCGGGTATAATCGGGCGTTCGAGAGGAGAGCCTCATGGAGCAGACCGTTACCTGTCCCAACTGCGGGTACACCTTCCGCGTCGCGAAAGAGACCTTCGAGAAATACCGCGAAGGGATCAGCCTCAGCAAGCATCAGATGACCGACGGCGAGGCGATACTGCTCGACTGCGTCAAATGCGCGCGCGTCCTGAAGATATCGATACGGACATGGAACGTCGTCGGCGACGGTCCGGCGCAACATGAGCGCGGCTATCAGTGGACGGGCGTCGCCGACGACCGGCCGCGGCTGGTCGGCGATGAATACTCCGCCCCTTCGGCGGGCGACGCGTCCGATCGCCCCGCCGGTCCTGCCGGGATCATCCGCATCACCGAATACGGTCGCGTCGAAAAACCTCTGCCGGAGATGGGTATCGGCGCGGCGCTGGGTTTCCTGTTCTTCGCGCTCCTGCCGCTCGCGGCGCTGGTCGCCGAACCGCTCATCGCGGCGCGGGCCGCCCTGCCCGGATACACGGCGCCGCTCCCGACGGTCCCGGCGATGGCTCTGCCGACGGCCGCCCCCGCTGCGGAAAAGGAGGAGAAACCGGCGCCGGAGGCCGACGAGCCGCGCCTTCTTACCCCGGTCAAGGAACCGACCTTCGTCAGCGAGAAATTCCGGAAAATGCTCAACGATCACACAAAGCAGATAGAAGGGGTGGAGAAACCGGCCGGGACGGCCCCGAAAGGGAAGTAGCGGTTATTTCGATCCCATCGCCTCTTTTACCACCTCGGCGAGGCGGCGGATGCCTTCGGCGTTCTGTTCTTTCGAGGCGAACGAGAAATTGAGCCGCATCGTGTTGCGTCCCGTTCCGTCGCAGTGGAAGACGCTCCCCAGCACATAGGCGACATTCTTCTCTATCGCCTTGGGGAATATCTTCTCGGCGTCCATCCCCTCGGGAAGATTGACGAAGAGGAACAGGCCCCCCTCGGGATGGGTCCAGGTGACCCCTGCGGGCATGTGTTTTTCCAGCGCTTCGAGCATCGCGTCGCGTTTTTCGCGGTACATTGCGATGACCCGCTGAAGATTTTTCTCGAAATGGCCCTGAGAGAGGTAAAGCGCCGCTATCTTCTGGACGAACGACGAGGTGCAGAGGTCGGCCGACTGTTTGACGGTGACGAACTTGTCGAGGATATCCTTGTTGCCGACGATCCAGCCGATGCGGAAGCCGGGGACGAATATCTTGGAGAAGGTGCCGAGGACGAGCACCTGTTCGGTGCCGTCGAGTTGGTAGATCATCTTGGGGTTCTTTCCCTCGAAGCGCAGTTCGCGGTAGGGGCTGTCCTCGACCACGAGCACATCGTACTCATGGGCGACGGCGATGATCTCCTTGCGGCGCGATTCGGGCATGGTGATGCCGGCCGGGTTCTGGAAATCGGGGATGGTGTAGATGAACTTCGGCTTCCTGCCCGCCTTTTTGAGTTCTTCGAGCTTTGCCTTGAGATGATCGGGGCGCATTCCCTGTTCATCGAGCTTGACGCCGTGCATCTGGGCGCCGTAGGCATTGAACGCCTGCAGGCCGCCGAGATAGGTGGGCAGGCCGCAGATGACCGCGTCGCCCGGGTCGACAAAGACGCGGCCGAGAAAGTCGAGCGCCTGCTGGGAGGAGGTGGTGATGATGATGTTCTCCATCGCCAGTTCCAGTCCCTCGTCGCGGCGGTACTTCTCGATGAGCGCCTTGCGCAGGCCGTTGTCGCCCTCGGTGGTGCTGTACTGGCACGCCGCGACGCCGTCCTTTTTGAGCACTTCGGTGGCGAGGTCGGAGAGGATGTCGAGCGGGAACGATTCGGGGGCGGGGAGTCCGCCGGCGAACGAGATGATCTCGGGGCGCTGAGTCAGTTTCAGCAGTTCGCGGATGACCGATTTCTTGGCGCTTTT
>CALMRE010000072.1 GCA_937871295.1 uncultured bacterium
AACAGGGGATCCTCTCTCTTGTCAATAAATGTGCGAAAGATATTGTACGTTATCCAAATGCGGAGGTCACTTCTTCCGACCCTTGTACTTCACGCCGGTTATCTGTAGGTCTTCATGGCCCGTCGACCGGCTCTCTTTCTTCGCTTCCTTGAAGATGAACTCGATCTCAGTCTGGCTGACCTTTCCTTCGCTCGACATTTGGTAGCCGGCGATGATACCTTTCTTCTTGAGTTCCTCGGCGGCCCGCTCAATGACCTTCAAGGTTCCCGAGACGCTCTTGTCCTCCCATGACAACGGAATGCGTCCCGCGATGAACCCGCAGGACCGCTTCAGCGTATCGCTTTTCTCGATGCCGCGCCACTTCTCGAGAAGGAGCCGCAGTTTCCGAGCGGTGGGATTCTCGATACCCAGCAACTCCTCGACATCGAAACTAAGGTAGCCTTTGCTCTCGATATTGTTCACGAGGAGATCCGACAATTCAAGGAACACCACTTCCTTCAACTTGTATCTGGGGTCAGGGCGTTGAAACGATACATTTGAGAAGGATCATTTCCCGTAGAGCATCCGTTCGAGGAGCAGCGATTCGATATCGCGGCGACCGTCGAATATCGCGATGACGAAGACCGCATCGTCGGTCACCTTGTAGATGACCCGGTAGGGCGTCAGCACCATGTCGCGGTACTGCGGCAATCCTAGTTCGACCAGTTCCGGCACCGCCCGGAACTTGAACGGATGCCGCTCGAGGTCGCGCGCCGCCTTCCGTATCTTCTGCAATATATCTCCGGCCGCCGTCAGGTTGTCGACGGCGATGTGATCGCAGATGCGTTCAAGATCGTTCGCGGCCATGACGGTCCAGCGGACCGGCAGGAGTTTCTTCTTCATGAGCGGTATTTCTTTTCCAGCCGCAGAAGGAGCGTCTCCTGCGCCTCGTGTTTCCCGGCGCGGATATCCTGCTCTCCCTGCGCGACCAGTTTCAGCGCCGCCATCAGCGCGCGCTCCTTTTCCCAGCTTGCGATGTCGACCACCACGGCGCTGGCCGTACCGTTCTGCGTGATGACCACCGGCCGCCGCGACGCGGAGATGTCGCGTATCAGTTCGGCGGGATGCGTCTTCAGATACGTGACCGGCCGGATGTCCTGACTTGCTCTCATGGCTTCTCTCCCCACTAGTAGACCTGAATACGGTACCGAATGTGGTGCCAATGTCAATAGAAAATTTCGGGTCGCCCGGAAGGATCCTAGCGGATCGCTGAATTGATATTGAGCCGTTTGATGTCGCCTTCGATCTTTTTCGGATCGTCGGCATACAGTTTCGCCATGTCGCGGATGATGCGGAACGCGTCCATGTCCATCCCGGTGAACTGTACGCCGATCCCTTCGCCGTCCTTGCGGCTCACGATCCCCTTGAGCGTCGCCGCGAGACTCTTGCGGTCGTTGCGGACCGTTATCTCGATGTCGATGTCGTCATAGGGTTCGAAGCCGTTGTTGATGGCGATGAAGGCGCCGTTGATCGAAAGGTCGCGGAGCGTCCCCTTGCTCTTCTTTCCCGCCCGCTTGATCTCGGCCTCGCCGTTCAGTTTGAAACGGACGCCGCGTCTCTTCTCGTCCATCAGGTCCTCCAGCAGAAAAACGAAGTCTCTTTTAGACCTCGGTACCCCCGTACTGCGCATAATACTCTCCTATTCGTTTGCGGATCTCGTCGGTGAGTAGCACCTTGCCGCCTATCTCGCGGCCGTGCAGATATTCGACCACTTCGGCCATCGTGACGATGGCGAAGGTCTTCATGCCGTAACTCTCGCGGATGTCGGTAAGCGCCGTCCGCGTCCCCTCTTTGCCGCGCTCCTGCCGGTCGACCGACACGACCAGTCCCGCCAATTTCACCGGCGCCTCGGCCTTGAGCAACGGCACCGTCTCGCCGACCGATGTCCCCGCCGTGACGACATCCTCGATGATCAGGACGCGGTTCCCCGCCACGAGTTTATGGCCGATGAACACGCCGCCTTCGCCGTGATCCTTCGCCTCTTTGCGGTTGAAGCAGAAGGCGACATTGCGGTTGAAGCCGTTGTAGAGCGACGATGCGGCCGCGACGGCCAGCGGTATCCCTTTGTAGGCGGGTCCGAACAGGACATCTATCTCGCCGCCGGTGTGCTCCATGATCGATTCGGCGTAGAAGCGGCCGAGCCGCGCTATCTGCTCGCCGGTGCGGTACTTGCCGGTGTTGACGAAGAAGGGGGTCTTGCGGCCGCTCTTGGTGACGAAATCGCCGAACAGCAGGACCTCACATTCGAGCATGAACCGTATGAATTCCTGTTTGTACGCCTGCATCAATTGCCTCCGACCACCGTTTAGTGTCCCTCCCTTATACCGTTTCCTTCAAGGATGTGAAATAAATTTTATGAGCGCTCCGTTATTTTTCGGAACCGTTTAGTTTGACTGTTTTTTTTTCATCGCTACAATGGGGCATCACCGACCGGATGTGCCGGGTGGTGACGGCACCGTTTCCGATACCGAGGGAGAAAGATGAGAAACCCGCTCCTGTTCGCGCTGTTCCTGCTGTCGTTCTACACCGTCTTCACGCTGCTGCACTGGTTCTTCTGGCGCGGGCTGAATGGTTCGTTCGCTCTGCCCAAAGCGGTGAAGTGGGGAGTGCTCGCGTTCTTCGCACTGATGTACCTCTTCCCGGTCATCACCCATGCCCACGCGGCGCTGGCCGCGACCTGCACGATGCGCGGCATGGCGTGGGTCGGCTATCTGTGGCTCGGGTTCCTGTTCTATTTCCTGTTCATCGGCGGCGCGCTGGAACTGGCCGCCTTCGCCCTGAAGCGGCTGGCCGGGGAGGATGTCCCGCGCCGGGCGCTGTTCTTCGCGGCCTCCCTGCTCTGCATACTCGTCATCCTCTACGGTTTCTACGAAGCGTCGAAGATACGGGTGCGCCATCTGGCCCTCGCCACCACCGAACTGCCGGAGTTCGTCACGAAGATACGGATGGTGCAGGTGAGCGATGTCCATTTCAGCCAACTGCACGGGGTCGCCTTCGCCGAGAAATTGACGAAACTCATCAAGGCGCAGGAGCCCGATATGCTTCTGATGACGGGCGATTTCATGGATCGCGGGATGGTCGACGAGGAGGGGATCGCCGAAAAATGGCGTTCGGTAGACGCGCCGCTCGGCAAATACGCCTGCACCGGCAATCACGAATTCTATAACGGGCTCGACCACGCCCTGACCATGCTGGAGAAAAGCGGCTTCACCGTACTGCGTAACCGTGGAGAGACACGGGCCAACGCCATCACCATCGCGGGGGTGGACGATCCTGCCGCGGAACGGTTCGGCGACGCGCCGCCGTCGGCGCGGTCGGTGCTCGAGTCGTTGCCGCGCGACAAGTACACGGTGCTGCTCAAGCATCAGCCGCGCCCCGATCCCGATGTCGCGGGGCTGTTCGATCTCCAGTTGTCGGGCCATACCCACAACGGACAGATATGGCCTTTCTCCCTACTGGTGTCGATACCGTTCCCGATGCGCGGCGGCTTCTACAAACAGCCCGACGGTTCGATGATCGTCGTTTCGAGCGGCGCCGGGACGTGGGGTCCGCCGATACGGGTCCTTGCACCGCCCGATATCGTCGTCATAGATCTGGTGCGTCAGCTCAAATAATTCTTTCCTACAGCAGTTTCAGCGGCCAGCGCCGCATCTCGCGGTCGAGCGTTTTCGCGTCGCCGCCGAGGAGCCGGTCGAGGGTATGCCAGTAGTGCGGACCGTGGTTGCGGTGGCGCAGGTGTGCCAGTTCGTGAAGAATCACATAGTCGCGCAGGTGATCGGGGAGTCGCGCCGCCTTCCAGTTGATGCTGATCACCCCGCCGGTGGCGCAGGAACCCCAGATGGTGCGCTGAGCCTTTATCCGCACCGCGCCGACGGCCAGTCCATGCAGCGCCGCCAGTTCGCGGACGCGCGGTTCAAGGATGGCGGTCGCCTGTGCCCGGTCGAGCGGCGGCGGTTCGTAGGGGAGCGGCGGCAGAGAGCTCTCGCCGCGGTCACGGGCGGCTCGTTGCGCTGCTATCCAATCACGGCGCGAAAGAACGAAATCGAGCGCCTCGCCGTAGGGGACGCCGCGCGGCAGGGTGACGGCGATCTCCCCCTCGTCGGTCAGCCGCAGGATGATGCGGCGCGCCTGGCGGTTGACCCGCAGATAGACCGCCCCCAGTCCGTTCACGATGACGATGTGGTCGTACACGGTCGCCGGCATGTCCGCTCCATTCCCGTTCGGTCAAGTCTAGCGCGTCCCGCGCCGGGAAGCAACGACTTCATAAAAAATTTACTTCGCCGCTGAAATGGTTAGCATTGACCGGCTGTTGAAGAGTTTCTCCGGACGGGGGACGGGGCATGACGCGCGGACATATCGTTTTCATCGTGCTTGCCGCGGCGCTTCTGTCGCTTCTTTCGTGCGAACAGATCACCGGTCTGATAACACCCGAAGATCCCCGCCGCTTCCTCCTGCTGTACACCAACGACGAGCACGGCCACCTCTGGGAGCGCGACGGCCGGGAGAAGGCGCTGATACTCGACCAGATGTGGCGCGAAGAGGAAAAGAACTGCGCCGGCTGCACCGTCATCCGTCTCTCGGGCGGCGACAACTACACCGGGTCGGCCGTTTCATCGATCTTCAAAGGACGCTCGATGGCCGAAGTGATGGCCGAGATCGGCTACGAGATATCGGCGGTCGGCAACCACGAGTTCGACTACGGGATAACCGAGTTCGAACAGAACCGCACCGCCTCCAAGATGCGCTATGTTTCGGCCAACATCATCGGGAAGGACACCAAACCGGTCTTTCCGCCGTCCGAAACGCTCGAGCGGGGCGGCAGCCGCATCACCTTCATCGGGGTGACCACCGAGGAGTTGCGGCAGGTCTCTTTCTCATCGTATTTGAAGGATATCAAGACGGTTCAGTCCTTCAACGCGGTCCAGCGCGAAACGCGCCGCGTCAGAGGTCAGACCGACGCGGTCATCGCGATAGCGCACCAGTCGTTCGAAAGCGCCCGCGAATGGTTCGCGGCGCTCGAACCGGAAGACCGGCCGCTGCTGGTGTTCAACGCCCACACCCACGAAGAATATGTCCGCGATGTCGATGGGACCTACTTCATTCAGGCGAAGAAATATCTGGAAAAATACGCCCGGGTCGAACTTCTGCGTAGAAAGGGGAAGTTCGAGGTGGTCGACGCGAAACTGGTGACCCTGCGCGACGCGTCGGGATCGCAGGACTCCCAAACGCTCGCCCTGAAAAGTCTCATCAACCGCTATCTGGTCAAGATGGATCAGGTGGCCGGCACGGTGGTCATTGAGGCCGAAAGCGACTTCCCGGTCGAGAAGTTCATGCGGTTGTACACCTGCGCGGCCCTCGCCGAATACCCCGACGCCGATGTGGCGCTCTCCAACCCCGGCGCCTTCCGCGACGTCATCCGGAAAGGGGACATCCGTGTGAGCGACATCATTTCCATGCTGCCGTTCGAGAACCGCATCGTGCTGTCGACCATACCGGGCAAAGACCTCATCTACAATCTCAACCTTTCCGAGAACGCCGTGTGCGGCATGGAGAAGGTGAACGACCGCTGGCACAAGGACGGTACGCCGCTCGATCCCGACCAGCGCTACAAGACGGTCATCCACGAATACATCTTCGCCGGCGGCGACTACTATAAATTTGTCGGCCCCGGCATCACCAACCAGATGACCGGCAAGGTGTGGCGCGCGCCGCTCATCAAATATCTCGGCGCCGAAGGGAAGCACGGTGCGACGCTCGAGATGGCCTACGCCGATCTTATGAAAGAATACGGATATAGGTAAACCTCACCCCGACCGTTCCGGGAATGTCCCCCTGTCAAGGGGGAATAAGGGGGTTTAACGGATCGTGAATGGCGAAACCCTCCCTGCCCTCCCTTGACAGGGCGGGAAAGAGGTGAGGTTGTAGTCTATTTCCCGAGTCCCCGGCCCGCCGCGAAGGCGATCTGGTTGGCCGATCTGACCGCGTCGGCGGGCGATACCGCCATGAGCGCCGCGAGCCATATCTCTTCGGGGATCGCGTTGAACGGCGCTATGGTCGAGAGGAGGCCGAGCACCACCACATTGGCGGTCCGTCCCGCCGTGTCGCCGTAGCCGCGCGCCGCGGCGAGGGCGTCGAGTTCGATGAGCCGGTAGCCGGCGAGCGCCTTTTTTATCTCGTCGAACGCCGGATAGTCCTCTTTTTTCACCGCCACCGGCACCGCCGCGAAACGGTTGAGTATCACCGTGCCGCCCGGTTTCAAGAGGTCGAGGAAGCCGGGGCGCAGGACCTCGCTCATCTCCATCACCACCAGCACATCGGCGCTGCCGGGGGCGAGTATCGGCGAATGGACCTCGCCGCAGGCGAAGGTCGAGATGACCGGGCCGCCCATCTGCGCCATGCCGTGAGTGTCGCCCTTGACGATACCCGACTCGGCGTAGGGGGTCCGTAACGCCACTTCCGAAAGCACCTTACCGAAGAAGAGGTTCCCCTGTCCGCCGATGCCGCGGATCGCGACCCGCAGCGAAGGGGGAAGGTGGTCGCGGCCGACCGTCACCGCGGCGATCTCCTTCGCTTTGGGCAGGTCGGGCGGCGCCGACTTGCTCTTCTTGTCGGCGCTCTCTTCGACGATCGCGCCGAAGGGGCAGCGCTGGCGGCATATCTGCGTACTCGATCCGCAGTTGGTGCAAAGACTCGTGAAGTTCGGTTTTTTATTCTCGTCGTGCTCCATGCCGGGGCAGATGCCGCACAGACCGCACTGTTTGCACTTGTCGCGATCTATCGTAAGTTGGCGCCGTTTTTTCTCGGCGGCCACCTCCTGCACGCAGGCCCCTTCGAGGATGAGGCAGGTGAATTCGCCCTTCGCGGCCAGTTCCAGCGCCTCGGTCAGCAGCCGTTCGACCTCCTTGAGATCGTAGGAGTTGCAGGCGACCATGCGGCATTTCTCGGCGGAGACCGCATCGCGCAGGCTGAACTTGTTCGCCACGCCGGCGAGGTTGTGGGGCGATGTGGGAGCGGGCTGGCCGCCGGTCATCGCGGTGATGCGGTTGTCGAGCAGTATCTTTACCCCCGGAACATTGCGGAACACGGCATTGCGCGTCGCGTCGAGCCCCGAATGGCATTCGCACGAATCGCCGATGACGCTGACGGTCTTCGCGGCGTGGTCGGGGCGCGACAGCACGAAGCCCTGCCGCATGCCGTCGGAGCCGCCCATGCAGAGGATGGTGTCGACCGCGTTGAAGAAGTGGAGCAGGGTCGAACAGCCGATCTCGCCGAACGAGGCGTAGAGTTTCTTCTGTTTCTTGAGTTTCTGCGCCGCGAGGGCGAAGGCGCGGTAGGGACAGCCGGGACAGATCGACGGCGGCCGCGGGACCGGTTTGACCGTTGCCGGTTTCGGTGCGGCGGCAAGGGCAATGCCGAGGTGTTTCGAGAGCACTTCGAGCGCCATGTCGGGGGTCCAATCGGTGATGACGGAGTGCTCCTCCTTGCCGATGACCGGGATGCCGAGCACCCGTATCTTCTCCTCGAGGAAGCGGTCGCCGTCCTCGAAGACGAAGAGTTTTCCCTTCACCTTCTTCGCGAACGCGGCGATACGGCCAGCCGGGACCGGATAGGCGAGCGACATCGACAGTATCGACGGGTCGTGCTTCGCGGCGGTCAACGCCTCGCGGACGATGATGTCCGACTCGCCCACCACGATGACGCCGAAATCGTCTTTGCCGATATGTTCACTCACGAGCGCCGTTTCCTGTTCGCCCCACGCGAGCAGTTGCGGTATCCGTTCGCGGTTGACGGCGTTGTAGTTCTGCCGCGCGATGTTGGGCATCAGCATCCAGCCGTGCAGGTTCTCGGGGAGCGGCCGTTTCTCGACGGTGCGCGGTGCGCGGGTCGTCACCAGCCCCTCGGAGTGGGCGAGTATCCCTGACGCGAGTATGACCACCTGCGTCCGGAAGCGGCGGGAGAGATCGGCGGCGATGAAGGCGATATCGTACATCTCCTGATGATCGCGCGGTTCGAGCACCGGGACGCGGGCGGCGGCGAAGAAATGGCGCGCGTCGATGACATGCTGGGTCGAACTCGGGACATAATCGGTCGCGGCGTAGATGACGAAAGCGCCCATCTGCGCCGTGTAGAAAGCCGATGTGGTGATGGCATCGCCCGCCTGGAAGACCCCGGGGATCTTCATCGTGACCACCGCGTCGGACCCGGCGACGGCGTGGCCTACCGTGACGGCGGTCGCCACCGCCTCGCTCACCGACCAGCCGACCACCAGTTTATCCTGTACCTGCGACAGATACTTGTCGATGACCTCGGTCGACGGGGTGCCGGGATAGCCGTCGGCGGCGTGGTAACCGGCGTGAACGACCCCCAGCGCGAAGGCCTCGTTCCCCTGCAAAATATGGCGGGAACCCGGAACCGATGCGACCAAATCCTTGAATCGTGACATGGCGACCTCGCAAGCGGATGAGTGAACAATGACCGTTCGGACGGTATCACGCCCCGTTCAAGGGTGTCAAGGAAAAAAGGGAGAAGGTCCGGGGTCTAGAAGTTGTTCTTGAGGAAGATGCAGGCATCCTCGATCTTGTTGGTGCAGGCTTTCTTGACGAACTTTTTCGCCACTTCGGTGTCGACGGGGCCGCCCTCTCCGGTGAAGTACATTGCCCCGACGAGGAAACAGCCGTCGTTGTTGCCGAGTTCGCAGGCCCGCGAGAAGAGGCGGCGCGCCTGTTCCTTGTTGGGATTCCCCTCCTCTCCTTTATAATAGTAGACGCCGAGGTTGAAGCAGGCGATCGATTTCTCCTTGCCGCACGCCTTCTCGTTGTAGATGCGCGCCTTGTCCTTATTCAGGTCGCCCCCCTCGCCGTTGTACCACATGAAGGCGAGGAAGCCGCAGGCGTCGCCGTTGCCCCAGTCGCACGCTTTCTGGAGATTCTCGCGCGCCTTTTTCTTGTTCTCGGGCACCCCGGCCCCTTTCATCTGCATCCCGGCCAGCCGGTAACAGCCGTCGTTCGAGCCGTTGAAGCAGGCCCGTTCGAACGCCTCGGCCGCCCGCTTGAGGTCGACCGGTTGCCCGTCGCCGTCGGTCAGGATGAGCCCGAGATTGAGGCATGCTTCGCCGTTGCCGTCGTCGCAGTTGTCGCGAAAGTGGTCGTAGGCCTTCTTCTTGTCGACCTTGCTCGCGATCCCTTTCAACCACATAAAGGCGCGCATATTGCAGCCGTGGGCCGCCCCGCCGCCGCAGGCCTTTTCGAAGGCGGTACGGGCGCGGACGGTATTGACCGGACCCCCTTCGCCGCGGAAATACATGTCGCCCAGCACCGCGCAGGCTTCCGCAATGCCGGCGTTGCAACTTTTCTGGAAACCGTCGCGGAAATCGGGACCCTCCGGCTCATCGGCCGAGAGGATGGTGGCAAGCAGCAGAAGCCCGCATAAAAAAATCCGGCGCATGAGTTACCCCCGTGAAAAATGACCGCTCCAGTGTAGCGAGAGCAAAGAAAGAGGTCAAATAAAATCGGGGAGGCCGCTACTCCCAATCCTTCCAGATAGGATCGAACCCCTTTTTCTTCAGCATCGCCGAGACCTCGGCGGGACTCCGGTCGTCCACCACCTCGAATTGCGCGAGTTCGTCGTGCTTGCCGGTGTAGCCGCCCGGTGCGGTCGAACTGCCGGCTGACAGGTTGGTGAAACCGAGCGGGATGAGGGCGTCGCGGAATTCTGCCGGTTCACGGGTGGAGAGCGACATCGGGGTCACCGGGAAGAGGAGCCGGAGCGCGCAGACAAGGCGCACAAAGTCGCGGTCATCCACCGGGTGCGGGCCGCCCGCTACCCCCACGGCGCCGCGGATGCGGGGAAAACTTACCGAGAATTCGCTCTGCCAGTAGTGTTTCTGGAGAAAACTGAGATGCCGCGCTAGCTCGATGGCATCGCGCCGCCAGTCGGCGAGTCCCAGCAGGAAGCCGACGCCGATCTTCGGAATGCCCGCCGCCGCGCCCCGTTCGGGGGTGGCGAGCCGCCGGTCAAAATCGCGCTTGGGGCCGCCCGGATGCTGGTCGGCATACACTGCGCGGTCGTAGGTCTCCTGATAGATATAGAGCCCGTCGAGGTGCGCGTCGGTGAAAAGCCGCCGGTAGGCCGCCTCGGCGAGCGGCGCGATCTCGATGGAGACCGAACGGAACCCCACTTCGTGCATGTCGCGGATGAGCGGCACGAGAATTTCCGGGTCGGCGCTCTCGGGGTGTTCACCGGCGACCAGCAAGAGACTCGTGAAGCCCTGCTGGCGTATCGCGGCCGCCTCGGAACGCAGTTCGTCGCGGGTCAGCCGCACGCGCGGCAGATCGTTCCCGGCGTTGAAGCCGCAGTAACGGCACCGGTTCACGCAACGGTTATCATAATATAATGGTATATAGAGCGAAAGGGCGTAGCCGAAGCGGCGGCGGGTGAGGCGGGCGCTCTCGGCGGCGAGCCGGTTGAGCGTCGCGTCGTCGAGCGCGGGGGAGAGGAGCGTCGCGAAGTCGTCGAGCGTCAGGTGTTCGGCGCCGAGCACCGCCGCGATGTCGGCGGGGGTACTGTTCAGGGCGCGGTCGTACAGCCGCTGGGTTTGGTCGTTATCGGTGCGGAAGGTCGGCCCGTTCATGGGCATCACTCTATGTCACTGTGAAGTGAAGTCAAGGAGAAATCTCTCGGCAGGGAGGCGGTGTATTTTTGATTATGATAAAGTATACCTGCTTAAAATCTTGGATTATGATCAAGTATACTTGCTCAAAATCTTAAAACATACTTTCTTTTTTCCTCTGAAAACGCCTTTTTGTAAAACATACTTTCTTTTTCTGTGGTTTTGACCAAAATTTGAAAGTATACTTTCATTTTTTGTGGGCGGGGGCGATGTCAAGGGGAGAGGCGACAAAATCTAATTGCATTGTGGGACGAGTTCGGCTATCATAGCGTCGGTGTTCGGGAGTGGGCATGAAAACTTTCGCGCTCAAGTTGCTTGTGGCCTACGCGATAGACGGAGGATTGTTCCTTCTTCTTTTTGCAATTAGCCCAACCCTTACCCGCGGGTACATTCTTTTGTTCTTTTTGTTTCCAGTTGTGAGTGCTTTGGTCGCAGAATTAGTTTTTGCCTTGATACTGCGGGTCAATTTTAGTGTTATTTCGTCGTTGCTTGCCTTTGTGGCGGCGTTTTTTTTGCCACTGCTTTTGATGGCTTTTACTGTTCCTGACAAATTCATTATTTCTCTGGTAACTGTGGTCTTATACAATGTTGTGTCGCCTGTTATTGCGTTTGTAGTGTACGGTTTTGCTCGAGAAGAAATTTTCTAGGGAAAGCGCTTTATAGTTATCTGTCGGTTACTTCTTGAGGAAGTCGAGTTCGGGGCTGGAGGCCTGCGCGCTGTCGTATTTCTTTGGGATACCGGCGTCGCGGGCGATGAGCGCCGCTTCTATTGCCATCTTGAATGCCGTACCCATCGCGGCGGGATCCTTCGCGGTGGCTATCGCCGTGTTCACGAGCACCGCATCGGCGCCGAGTTCTATCGCGGCGGCCGCATCGGACGGTGAGCCGATACCGGCATCGACCACAACGGGAACGCGCGCCTGTTCGATGATGATGCGGATCATCTCGCGCATGAGCAGTCCCTTGTTGGTCCCTATCGGCGCGGCGAGCGGCATCACCGTCGCGGCGCCCGCATCCTGCAGCCGGAGCGCCAGCATCGGGTCGGCGTTGATGTAGGGAAGGACCGCGAAGCCCTTCTTCACCAGTATCTCGGTCGCCTTCAAAGTCTCTATCGGATCGGGCAGGAGATAGCGCGGCTCGGGGGTGAGTTCGAGCTTCACCCATTTGGGCAGACCTGCCTCGGCCGCCATCTCGGCATAGTAGACCGCCTCTTCCGCCGTCCGCGCCCCGGCGGTGTTGGGGAGAATGATTATGCCGGGACAATCGAGGAGCGGTTTCAGGAGCGATATGTCGTTCCCGCCGAGGTCCATCCGCCGCAGTGACGCCGTCACCACCTGTGTGCCGGAGGCCTTCACCGCCGCGATCATCGCCTCGTTCGACCGGTATTTGCCGGTGCCGAGGAAGAGGCGCGATGAAAACGAGAAGGTCCCGACGGTCAGTTTCCGTTCCATATTCCTACCTGTTCAGTTCAAGCATGCGGATGAGGGCGCGGCGCGCCTTGTCGGCGATATCGTCGCCCACCGTGACCACCGTCTCCTCCTCGTCGAGCGACCGGAAGATGGTCTCAAGCGTTATCTTCTTCATGTTCCGGCAGTAGAGCGCCGGGTTGGAAAGATCGATGAATTCGGCCGTCGGGTCGTGCCGCTGAAGCGTGTGGGTGATGCCCGACTCGGTGACGATGATGTAGCGTTTATGCTTCTTTTCCTTCACGAGCGCCACCATGCCGCCGGTCGAGAGGATGTGGTCGGCTTTGCGCCGCGTCTCTTTGGTGCATTCGGGATGCATGAGGACCACCGCGCCGGGGAAGAGTTTCCGCGCATCGGCGACATCTTCGGGCTTTATCTTATGATGGACCGGGCAGAAACCGCTGTGGAGGATGATCTCCTTTTCGGGAAGCTGTTCGGCTACCCACGAACCGAGGTTCTGATCGGGGACGAACAGTATCTGTTTCTGCGGCAGATTGCGGACGATGCGGACCGCCGACGAACTGGTGACGCAGACATCGGAGAGCGCTTTGACCTCAACCGACGAGTTGACATAGCAGGCGACCGCCGCGTCGGGATAGGCCGTCTTGAGCCGCCGTAGCTGGTCGGGGTTTATCATGTCGGCAAGCGGGCACCCGGCGTCGGCCACCGGCAGGAGCACCTTCTTGTCGGGGGCGAGAATGGCCGCCGTTTCTCCCATGAAGCGGACACCGGCGAGCACGATGATAGCGGCCGTCGTATCGGCGGCGCGGACCGCCAGTTCAAAGGAATCGCCCACCACATCAGCGATATCCTGCACCTCGGCCCGGGTGTAGGTATGGGCGAGAATGAGGGCGTTCTTCTCTTTTTTCAGCGCCGCGATGCGGCGGATGAGATCGTCCATCAGATGCTGACGACCTTGGTCACTTCGGGTATCTGCTTCTTGAGCTCGAACTCGATCCCCATCTTGAGCGTCATCTGCGACATGGGACAGCCGTGGCAGTGGCCCCGGAGCGCCACCTTGACCACGCCGTCGTCGGTCACTTCGATCAGTTCTACATCGCCGCCGTCGCGCTGCAGCATCGGGCGGACCTTCTCAAGCACTACGGGGACTTTGTCTTTCCAAGTGGTCTCGGTCATGGGTATCTCCCTTAGGGTGGTAATGATCAACCGACCTTGGTAAAGATACGCAGGGGAGGCGGCAAGTCAAGGCATTTCCTGTCAAAAATAAGTGTTGACATTCAAAACGGGGCCACTATATAATCGCCCGTTGTGGGAACCTTAAACCTCTAGAGGAGGAATCGCATGAGAATCGCCTGTATGTTCGTGATCGTCCTGTGCGCCGCGGCGCTTCTTGCCGCTCCGGCCCCGCTCAAGAAGGCCGAAGTCCGCTACGCCAAGGATGTGCCGGTCCTGATCAAGGGACTCGCGGTCCCGCTGAAGGCCGACACCGCGTCGGTCGAGAAGTTCGTGACCACGGAGTTCTTCCCGCAGTTCAAACTCGGGAAGGATGTTGCACTCGTTCCTTTCAAAAAAGCGACGATCGACGGCACCTCGATCTTCAAGTACGGCCACTCCTACAAGGGTTGGCCGGTCGAAGGGACCTTCACGACCGTTTCGATCAAGAACGGCAAGGCCTACCGCATCAATAACGGCCTCGGCCGCATCGACCTCGACCTTTCGAAGGTCGTCCC
This sequence comes from uncultured bacterium, assembly GCA_937871295.1. Lineage (GTDB taxonomy): Bacteria > UBP6 > UBA1177 > UBA1177 > JAKLFG01 > CALMRE01. The sequence continues at coordinate 13,866 of CALMRE010000072.1, forward strand.
GGCCGATACCGCGGTCAGGGCGGCGATGGCAAAACACTTCAAGAAACTGCCCGCCGCGCTGCCCCGGCACATGGCCGAAAAGGTCATCATCCATGTCGGCGCCGGCCTCTACCTGCCCGCCTACAAGGTGCGCTTCATGCCCCTCTCGATGGCCGACAGCCGCATCTACTATGTCAACGCCAAGAGCGGGAAGTTTATCAAGGGCTTCAACCACACCATGTTCGCCGATGACGATTCCCTGCTCACCGACGATCCGGCCGTCGCGCTCGATACCGCGAAGGTCTACACCAAGAACCCGATCACCACGCCCGATCTGGTCGAAGTGACCCTGCCGTGGGTCGCCGCCGCCGACGACGCCGAGCTGACCGAAGCGGAACGCGGCTTCCTCACCACCAAAAAAGACAGCGACGACATCCGCAAGATCAAGGCCTACAACTGCCCCAATACCGGGGAAATGCTCAACCTGCAGGAGGTCGTCGGCTACCCGATATCGATCCCCATCTGTTCGCCGATCCATTTGGCCAACAAGATCGATAACGGCAGTTTCATCTATGACGACTGCGAAGAGGGGAAGACCTGGGTCAAGGAGAACATGACCGAGGATAAGATCGATCGGTGCGCCGAGATAGCGATGTACTATCACGCGTCGAAGATATACCAGTATCTCCGCCAGCTCGACACCGAGTTCGAATATCTGTCCGGCAACACCGCCGAGGCGCCGCTCAATGTCATCGGCAACTTCCAGTTGATCGACATGAACGATTTCAACGCGATCATGAACGGCACCGCCGAACTGGCGCCGATGGACAACGCCTTCTTCAGTCCCGACAATCCGATGATGGCGCAACTGTTCGCCGCCCGCGGCGTGAAAGGCGACCTCTTGGTCTTCGGGCAGGGGACCTTCGCCGATTTCGGCTTCGACGGCGATGTGGTCTACCATGAGTTCGGCCACGCGACGGTCTATACCACCGGTCTGGATTCGGGCGGTTTCATCGACCAGTACGGCATGAACGGCGAGCCGGGCGCGCTCCATGAAGGCTTCGGCGACACTTGGTCCTTCTTCATGTCGGACGACCCGTGCACCGGCGAATACGCCTCGCAGGGGATCGTCGACTGGGCTACTTCGCAGGGCGGTTTCGTCGAGATGGACAAGGACGAGAACGACAACTACTGCATGCGCTACGCCGAACACGAATACAAGGTCTTCGAAGACCATCAAGGCGAGGTTCACTGGGACGGCCAGCCGCATCTCGCGGCCAACTGGGCCATCTACAAACTGGCGCAGAAGGATCAGATCGGCGGCGCGACACTGCAGGAGCAGAAGGACACCTTCGTGAAACTGCTCATGAAGACCCTCTATGCCCTCGGCACCGCGCAGGGGACCCATAAACTCTGGGCCGAAACGCTCGTTTCCGAGATCGAGAACGACGACGCCTACAAGTCGCACAAGGCCCACATCGAGACCCTGCTGACCGACTTCAACTACTTCGCCGAGATCCGCGCCCGCGACGCCTCCAAGACCATCACGCGGCTCTATCAGGACGCGGCGGTCGATCCGGAGGCGCAGACCAGCCCGCTGGGCGGCGGCGGCACCGCGATACAGGTGCTCGAGGAGGAGACCCCGGTCTCGATAGCCCCCGGCTATCTCCAACTCTACTACACCGTTCCCGAGGATTTCGAGTTCAACGCCGTCAAGATCGTCGCCGGCGTGTCGGCCTCCAGCGGCAGCAGCCCGCTGGGCGGCGGCGGCACTCCCGACTTCCATGTTTATGCGAAGAAGACCACGCCGATCATCTACACCATCGACGAGGAGGCTTCGACCCAGACCGCCGTCCGCGTGACGGTCGACTACGACCAGAACATCGAGAAGGATTCGGGAAAGAATGCGTGGTATCTCACCGGCGTGAAACCGGGCGAGAAATACTACCTGCAGTTCGTCAACTACGGCGACGGCGGCGCGACGGTCACCGGCATCAACCTCATGGGCGAGGATTACACGGCGGCTACCGACGACGATACCATCGGCGGCGACGAAGTGGCGACCGACGAGGATGAGATCGTCGACACCGTCATCGTCCCCGACGCCGACGCCACCGAAAAGAAGAAGGACGACGGCTGCGGTTGTTCGATCGTCTTCTAAGTCATTTCAATTAGTTCCTGTTCAAACGGGGGGCCTTGCGCCCCCCGTTCCTTTTATTGACAGCGCAGATCCTTTGTGTTAGCGTGCCCGCGGCAGGCGGTAAACCGCTCGAGCAACTGAAAAAGAGGAGCGATATTCCCATGAGTGATCAAGGTTGCCTTGTCGTGGTCAATACCGGTTCGACCTCGACCAAATGTTCGATCTTTCGGGGCGAGGGTGACGGCGTGGTCGAAACGGTGAACGACTGTATCCGTCATCCCGACGATCTCGTGCATCGCTTTCCCACGATCGCCGACCAGTTGGATCACCGCGAAGAACTGGTGCGCGCCTTCCTCGACAAGCATCTGCCCGACCGGAAGTGCCGGGCGATGGGGGCGATCGGCGGGATGTTGCCGCCGGTCCCGAGCGGTGTGATCGAAATGAACGATGAACTGGCCCTTTTCAGCCATAAGACGCCGGTCTATCAGCATGCGTCGAACCTCGCCGCGCCGCTGGTGCACCGTCTGTCGAAGGACTACGGCTGTCCCACCTATGCGGTCGATCCGGTCGGCGTCGACGAGATGGCGCCCATCGCCCGCATTTCGGGCGCGCCCGATTTTCCGCGCTTTTCGTTCGTCCACGCCCTCAATATCCGGGCGACGGTCCGGAAACTGGCGGCGCAACTGGGGAAGAACTTCGAGGAGATGCGCTGTGTCGCCTGTCATCTCGGCGGCGGCTACTCGATAGCGCCGTTCGACCGCGGCCGCATCGTCGACAGCGACAATCGGATGGAGGGGGCTCCCTTCACGCCGGAACGGGCCGGCGGCATCCCGCCGATACCGCTGGTGGAAGCGTCGTTCTCGGGGAAATACACCAAGGAGCAACTGCTCAAGAAACTCTACGGCGCGGGCGGCATCTACGCCTACCTCGGGACCAAGGACATCAAGGAGGTGGTCCGCCGCATCAAGGAGGGCGACGCGTTCGCCAAGTTCGTCTACGACGCGATGATCTATCAGATATGCAAGGAGATCGGCGCGATGGCGTCGGTGCTCGATTTCGACATGGACGGCATCATCGTGACCGGCGGAGTGGCCCACGAGAAATATCTCGCCGTCGAGATAACGCGCAAATGCGAACGGCTCGGGAAGGTCTTCATTTTCCCCGGCGAGAATGAGAACGAAGCGATCGCCGGGAGCGTCTGGCGCGTCCTGACGGGCGTCGACACGGCTATGCGGTGGCCCGATTGCATCATCAAGGACGCGGATATCGATCCGCTCCACGAATGGCGGAAAACCAAAATGTAGGGGCGCGCCAACGGCACGCCCTTTTGTGATAACGGAGACCACGATGGCGATCAGGAACTACACGGAACTCAAAAAGGCGATGGGGGCGCTTCCCCCGGTGACGGTCGCGGTGGCGGCGGCGGCAGACCCCGAGGTGATCGGCGGCCTGAAACTGGCCCACGAGATGGGCTTTGTCGGCACCTGCATCGTGACGGGCGATCCCGCGGCGATCGAACGATGCATCGCAGAGGCGCACGACGACCCGAAACTCTACGAGATCGTCGCGGCGAAAAACGACGCCGAGGCGGGGATGCTCGCGGTGCAGGCGGTGCGCGAGCAGGGGGCGAAGATACTCGTGAAGGGAAGTCTTAAATCGGAACTCTACCTCAAGGCGATACTCGACAAGGAGCGCGGCATCAAGGCGGCGCAGGTCCTTTCCAACATCAGCATCTTCGAGATGCCTTCCTATCATAAATTCCTCGGCGTGACCGACAACGCCATCATCGTCGCCCCGACACTCGAGGAGAAGCGGGCCATCATCGAGAACACCCGCCCGCTCTGGAAGGCGCTCGGTGTCGACAAACCGAAGACGGCGCTCCTTGCGGCGGTCGAAACGGTGAGTCCCAAACAGCCGGCGACGCAGGACGCGGCGGCGCTGGTGGTGATGGCGATGCGCGGCCAGATAAAGGATTTCATCGTCGACGGCCCGCTCGGCTACGACGCGGCGATAAGCGCAGAGGCGGCGCTGACCAAGGGGATCAAGAATTCGCCGGTCTGCGGCGACCCCGATCTCATCATCGCGCCGCACCTCGCGACGGCCAATTCGCTCGGAAAAAGTTACAAGTTCCACGGTAGCGCCACCTGGGGCGGGCTCGTCCTCGGGGCGCGGGTGCCGGCGGTGCTCAATTCGCGGTCGGACGACGAGCAGAACCGGCTCAACGCCCTCCTGCTCGCCCGCGCGATGGCCGCACTCTAATATCTGCAAGAAGGAGTTCCCATGAACATCTACGCGTGGATCATCCTCGGCTACTTCGTGCTCGTGGTCCTGATCGGCGTGCTGACCAAGAAGGCGGCGGCCAAATCGGCCTCCGACTATCTGGTGGCGGGGCGCAATCTCGGCGTCATCGTCTGCGCGGTGGTGGTCGCCGCCGAATGGCTCGGCGGCATGAGCACTATCGGCGTGAGCGAAAAGGCGTTCAAGACCGCTACGCTCCAGCCGATATTCTACAACATCGCGACCGCGATCGGCATGGTCATCATCGGTTTCACCGTCGCGGCCCATTACCGCCGCAAGGGGGTCCATACGGTCAGCGAGATGATCGAGACGCTCTTCGGCCCGCGCGCCCGGTCGGTGTCGGCGATCGCCTTTCTCATCGCCTACATCACGCTCGCCTATGTCCAGTTGCAGACCTGCGCCGGGGTGATGGCGCCGCTGTTCGACATCAGTTGGAACTGGGCGGTCATCCTGTCGGCCGCCGTCATCACCTTTTACACCTATGTCGGCGGGATGCACGCGCTGGCCGTCACCGGCATTATTTACCTCGTGACGATGTATGTCGGGCTCGGCACCGCCTTCTTCATCGGCCTCTACAAGGTGGGCGGCTTCGACGGACTCCACACCCTGCTGGTCGCGCAGGGGGCGCCGGTCAACCTCTACAATCCCTTCAGCGCGGGGGTCTCCGATGCCTTTGCCCTTCTGCTCGGCGGGGTGATGGGCGGCATGGCGGCGCAGGCGAGCATCCAGCCGATCTTCGCCGCGAAGGATGTGTCGACCGCCAAGCGGGCTTCGGTGCTCGCCGGGTTCATCGTCGCCCCCTTCGGCGTCATGACCGCCTTCATAGCCCTCTACGCGAAGACGGGTATGTTCTTCGACCTCTCGACGGTGACCGACGCCAAAACGGTACTGACCCGCATCCTTACCACCCCCGAATTCATCCCGCCGGTCCTCGGCGGACTGGCGCTCGCCGGCGCTCTGGCGGCGATACTCTCGACCGTCGGGCCGGTCAACTTCGCGGTGGTGACCATCGCGGCGAAGGATATCTACCACGGCATGATCAACCCCGAGGCCGACGACAAAAAGATCATTGCGACGGCGCGGAAACTGGTGGTGCTCGTCGGCATCCTCACCATTCCGCTCGCGATATTCCTGCGCGGCGCGGTACTCGATACCGCCTATATCTCCTACGCCATCCGGGCGATCGGCGCCATCGTCATCCTCATGGGGCTCTATGGCCGCGGCTGGATATCGGCGCGCGGCGTACGGATGTCGTTCATACTCGGCACCATCGTGATCTTCGCCACCATCCTCGCCAAGAGCATGGGGTGGTTCACCATCGACAAGACCTACGGCGCGGTCATCGCCACGGTGACGATCCTGCTTCTCACCAAACTCTACGAAAAGATCACCGGAGCGCCGGACAACGCCAAGGATACCCCCTCCGGACAGCATAACCAAGGAGAATGAACGATGAGCGAACGCTACTTCATCGACAATTCGCGCCTCATCATCGAGGCGGCGGCGCGGGCCGGGGCCGAGGTTTTCATCGGTTACCCGATAACTCCGGCGAACCTGCTTTATCTCTACGCCTCCCAGCGGTTCCCGGTCGTGCTTCCCGCCCCCGACGAGATAACGACGCTCCAGTGGATGGCGGGCTACGCGGCGGCCGGTAAACTGCCGGTGACCGCGACGAGTTATCCGGGGCTTGCCCTTATGATCGAATCGATCGGCATGTCGCACATGATGGAATTGCCGATGGTCATCATCCTCGTCCAGCGGCTCGGCCCCGCGACCGGCACCGCGACCGGCGGCGCGACCGGTGATATCTCGCTCCTCCACGGCATCAACTCGGGCGGTTACCCGATCCCGACCCTCTGCATCTCCGACCCGCGCGATGCATGGGAACTCTCGGCTAAAGCGGTCCATCTGGCCGACCGTCTCCGCTGTCCGGTGATACTGCTCGCCTCGAAAGAGACGGTGATGACGGTGCAGGATGTCGATCCGGCGGTGATGACCGCGGTCGAACCGGTCACGCGCCGTTTCTATACCGGCGAGGGCCCGTACCGGCCCTACGCACCGGAGTCCGACGGCGTCCCGCCGCTCCTGCCGGTGGGCGATGCGCGCCATCAGGTCCGCATCACCGCCTCGACCCACGATCAGAACGCCGCGCTCCAGCATTCGACCCCGGAGGCGCTCGCCAACAGCCGTCGGCTCGCCGAGAAGGTCGAAAAGAATATCGGCGACTACACGCTTTTCGACTGGGACGATGATGCGGCGGAGACGGTCGTTGTCGCCTACGATGTGACGGCGGCGGCGGCGCGCGAGGCGGTCGCTCTCCTCCTCGCGAAAGGGGAGAAGGCGTCGCTGTTCATCCCCAAGACGCTTTTCCCGGTGCCGCCCCGGTATTTCGAGATACTCGGCCGGTATAAAAAGATCGTCATCGCCGAGGAGAACCTGCACGGGCAGTACCGCGAGATCCTGTTCGGGAAGGGGTGCCGCGACGGCGTGCGCGGCGTCAATGCGGTCGGACGGCTCATCACACCCGAAGAGATAGCGGCGGAGGTGCGGTCATGAACGGCAAATTCCTTTCCACCGAGAACCTTCCCTTCTGCAAAGGGTGCGGTCACCATATCGTGTCGCAGAACCTCGAAAAGGCGCTGTCGTCCGTCGAGGGACTTTCCCCGCTCGATGTCATCGTCGTGACCGACATCGGCTGTATCGGCATCATCGACAAACAGTTCACGACCCACACCGTCCACGGGCTCCACGGCCGTTCGGTGGCGCTCGCCGCCGGCATCGCGATGGCGATAGAGGATCCGAAGAAAAAGGTGATCGCGCTGCTGGGCGACGGCGGGGCGACCATCGGGCTTCAGCACCTCATGGAGGCGGCCCAGCGCAACATAAACATGACGGTCATCGTCCACAACAACATGCTCTACGGCATGACCGGCGGCCAGCCTTCGGGGCTCACCCCGCGCGGATTCAAGACCCCCATCATGCCCGACGGAAAACCGAATATCGGCTACGATCTGTGCAAGGTCCTCCACGCGACGGGCGCTCCGTCGGTGCGGCGGCTTCTCGCGCTCGGCGATCTCACGGCCGATCTTGCGGCGGCGCTCAAAACACCCGGGTTCGCGTTCGTCGAGGCGATGGAGATATGTCCCAGTTACGGGGTGAAGTTCAACCCGAACCGCAAACTCGACGACATCGCCAAAGAGGCGGGGATCGAGCTTGGTCATTGGGAGGGTCCGGCGCGCGAACCGTACCGCCCGGCGACCCATGTCGCCCCCGCGTCACTGTTCGCGGCGGAAAAACCGATAACGGCCTCGCAGAAGGCGTCGCTCACGGAGCGCTATGCCGTGGTCCTTTCCGGCTCGGCGGGCGAAGGGGTCCAGTCGGCGGCCGAATTCCTCGCGCAGGCGGCTATCTCGTGCGATCTCCACGCCACCAAGAAGGGGAGTTATCCGGTCACGGTCGGCGTCGGCTTCTCGACCGCCGAGATACTGCTGTCGCCCCGACCGATACACTTCACCGGCATTAGTGTCCCCGACGCGGTGATCGCCACCTCGCAGGAGGGGTTGAACAAGGTGCGCGGACTGGTCGAGAAGATGACGAAAGGGACGCTCTACCTCGACGCCTCGCTTGAGGCGCCCGCGACCAAGGCGACCATCGTGAAGCACGATTTCCGCGGCCCGCTCGGCGGCCGCAGTGCGGTGCTCGTCGCGCTGACCATGCTCCTTGACCGCGCCGGCATCATGCCGACCGATGCGCTTCTTACCGTTCTCAAAGATAGTTCGCTCGGCAAGAAGATCGATTTCGCCAAACTGCGGCAGACGGCCGGATAGCGCCGCATGACGACGCGATTCATCCTCGGCATCGACACCAGTTGCGACGATACCTCGGCGGCGGTGGTTGATGAACAGCTCCGCGTCCGTGCGGTGCAGACCACTTCGCAGACCAACCTCCACGCCCTCTTCGGCGGGGTCATCCCCGAACTGGCGGCGCGCAACCATATCGCGTGGATATTTCCCGTCATCGATACGGCGCTGAAAAAAAGCGGTGTCGCCCCGGCCGATCTGTCGGCCGTCGCGGTGACCAACTATCCGGGACTGCTCGGGTCGCTTCTGGTCGGCGTCGGCGCGGCGAAGGGGCTTTCCATCGGACTCAAAAAACCGCTCATCGCCGTTAATCACCTTGAAGCGCACATCCACAGCGCCTTCCTCGACCGCGATGATCGGCCGACGGCCCCGTACCTCGCCCTTGTGGTTTCGGGCGGTCATACGACGCTCATGGAGATCGGAGAGTCGGGGCCGACGGTGCTCGCCGAAACGATGGACGACGCGGCGGGCGAGGCCTACGACAAGATCGCGAAGATCGCCAAACTGCCCTATCCGGGCGGCCCGGCGATAGACAAGATAGCGCAGACGGGCGATCCGTTGCGTTACGATCTGCCGCATCTCATGCGGAGCGGAAAATACAAAGACACGCTCGCCTTCAGCTTCAGCGGCATCAAGTCGGCGGTGAAGCGCATCCTCGAGGAAGAGGGCGACACGGTGGCGCTCGCCGACCTCATGGCCTGCTTCCAGTCGCGGGTGGTCGAACTGATCGAACGGCGGCTGACGGCAGCGTGGGAACAGAAACCCTACACGGCGCTCGTCGTTGCGGGTGGCGTCGCCGCCAACAGCGCGGTGCGGAGGATGGCGCAGATATTTACCGATAAACGGGGCGTGCCGCTCTATCTGCCGGAACTCAAATACTGTCAGGACAACGGCGCGATGGTCGCGGCGGCCGCCTTCCCGCGGCTCGACCGGGGCGACTTCTCGCCGCTCGACTTCGATGTGACGGCCACCTGCCGTCCGCAGAAATGAACAATACCGAACTGAGACGCATCCTCGCCGAGGCGGGTGTCGCGCCGCGCAAAGGGCTGTCGCAGAATTTCCTGCACGACGATGTGGCGCTGGAAAAGATCGCCGATGCGCTGACGCCCGGCGCCGGATTCTATGTCGAGATCGGCGGCGGGGTGGGATCGCTCACCGAAAAGGCGGTGGGGCGCGGCTTTCACCCGTTCACCGTGCTCGATATCGACGAGACGATGCTCCAGATACTGCATGCGCGGTTCGACGGCAAAGCGCAGGTCGTCAACGCCGATGCGGTCCGCTACGATCTGACGCCGCACTTCGTCGGAACGCGCGGGGTCGTATTCGGCAACCTGCCCTATCAGGCGAGTTCTCCGATACTTTTCTCGGTCCTGTCACAGAGCCGTTACATCTCGCGGGCGGTATTCCTCCTGCAGAAAGAGGTGGCGGTGAAGTGCGCGGCCGAGCCGGCCAGCCGCGATTTTTCGCCGCTTGCCGCCGTCATCCGGCATATCGGCGACGCCGAGATACTCTTCGACATCGGCCCCGAGTCGTTCTTTCCGCCGCCCAAGGTGATGTCGTCGGTGCTCCAGATACCGATACGGCCGCATGACAAGACCCCCGACGAGATCATGAAGATGGCCGACGCCTTCCGCATCCTTTTCTCGCACCGGCGCAAGACGCTCGCCAATGTCTTCAAGATGCACCGGCTCCCGGCCGCGTTCCTCGCCGAGGCGGGCATCGGGGCGAACGCCCGCATCGAGGAGATCGAATGGCCCCTCCTCGAAGCGCTCGCCGCACGGCTGGCGGGATAATATCGGTATCGTTCATTTACCTATAAGGCGTGTTGTTTTCCTTGTAATCGGCCGATTATTTCGCTATCATCGGGTGTCTCACGGTGATGGGGGAGTAGTATGAGATATCTCACGATTCTGTTGACGGTCGTCGTGCTTGCGTTCACGCTGGCGGCCGAAGAGAAAAAGCCGAAGGTCGCGGTCATGGAGATGCATGACCTTTCAGGGAAACTGACCAAAACGATGCTCGAAACGGCGACCGAAGTGCTCCGCAGCGAACTGGTGGCGAGCAATCGCTTCGTGGTCATCTCGAAAGAACGCCAACGTAAGGAGACGGTCAAAGAGGCCAAGAAGGAGAGCTGGAAGGAATGCTACGACCAGTCGTGCCGCATCGAATTGGGGCAGGCGCTGTCGGCCGACAGCATCCTCTCGACCACCATCACCTTCTTCGGCGGCTCATACACCATCACCGCCGAGTTGGTCGATCTGGCCAAAGAGGCGACGGTCGCGGGGGCCAAGGCGCAGTTCGACGGCTCTGAAAAGGAACTGGGCCGCGCGATAACCGAAATAACGGCCCGTCTGGCGGGCAAAGAGACGCAACCGGCGGTCGTCACGCCAACCGTTGTCAGTACGCCGTCCGCCGGGAAGTCGGTCGAGGCGCGCGCCGAGGAACTCTACAACAAGGGGCGTGACCTTGAGGCGGCCGACCGCGAACGGGCGCTCGAACTCTACCGCGATGTGATGGAGCTGGTCCCCGTCGGGAGCCGCTACCATGAACGGGCGAAGGAGCGGGTGACGAAACTGACGGCGGGGCCGACGGTGCGCGAGGGGAACTACGATGTGGTCGGCTACAACCCCAACGGGACGCACTACAAGGGTTCCCTCACGATCAAGAAGCAGGGCGATCTCTATTATGTGACCTGGTACATCGCCAACAATACCTTCAACGGTAAGGGCCATCTGAAGGGGAACATCCTCACCATCGACTGGGGCGAACCGGACCCGGTCATCTACACCGTGCAGGAGAACGGCGTCCTCAAAGGGACTTGGGCCAAGGGCGCCGGCTCAGAAACCCTGACCCCGAAGTAGAGGATTATTCCACGATACTTGATCTGGCGATGAAGGTTGAGCGGTAACGCCTCAGCGGACGCCGAAGCCGGTGAAGTCGTCCTGCGCGTTGACGGTCCACTGCGAGTCGCCCGTGGAGGTGCCCGCCGAGGCGGTCCAATCGGTGGCGCCGGTGGTGATGGTCGCTTTGCGCACGAGGGTGTGTTCCGCCGTCGCGTCGGCCGTTCCGGCGACCGCCCATGCCGTGCCGGGGTCGGTCCCCACCACGCCGATGCGGTCGATGACGGTCCAGTCGGTGCCGTTGGCCGAATATTCAAGCGTCATGGCGTCGTCGCCGTTATAGTCGGTCACGCCGTGGGTGCAGGTAGCGGCGTCTTTCAGCGTCGCGCCGGCAAGCCCGTTGGCGATCTTCACCATCGCCCCGGCGGCAAGCGTCGTGAGTGAGCCGCAGGCGTTCAGGACGAGCGTCTGGTTGGCGCCGGCCGCGCCGTTGGGGAAGAGGCGGACGCGGTACTTCGCCGGGTCTATCGCCGCGGTCGAGCCGTTGTAGACCTCGATCGCCTTGTTGCTCGCCGTACCTTCGATGTATTCGCTGAAGTAGACGCAGTTCTCCGCCGTGCAGGGGACGACGGTGTCGACATCGGGAAGAATGTCGTCGGTCACGATGTCGTCGGTGACCACCTCGTCGGTCACGATGTCATCGGTCACTACATCGTCGGTGACAACCTCATCGGTCACGATATCATCCCCTTCGACAGGCTCAGGGTCGCCTTCGGCGAGGTCTTCGTCGGTCACGATATCGTCGGTGACCGCCGTGTCCTCATCCGCGATGATCGTGTCGGTCGTGTCGATGTCAACCGTCGCCGTGTCGATGTCGGTGTTGTCGACCGGGTCGTTGGTGGAACAGGCGGTGAACAGCGCGAACGCCGCCGTCACGGCGAGCGCCGTCAGAATGTTTTTGTACATGGGATGCCTCTAACTAAATAAGGTGACTATTTTTTCCAGACGAACGGGGTGCGGAGTCCTTTGACCTGATAATGTTCGACCGCGGCGTTGTGCTCCTCGTAGGTCTTCGAGAAGTGGTGCCGTCCCGCGCCGGTGGCGACGAAGAAGATATCTTCGCTCTGCGTCGGTTCGACGATGCCGCGGATGGCGTTCTCGCCGGGGAAGCAGATGGGCGTGGCCGGGAGTCCCTGCCGCGTGTAGGTGCTGTGCGGATGATCGGTCTCGAGATGTTTCCGGGTGATATTGCCGTCGAAGTCGGGGAGCAGTCCGTAGATGACCGTCGGGTCCGATTGCAGTTTCATCCCCTGTTTGAGACGGTTCAGGAAGACCGACGCGATGTGCGGCTGTTCGTCGCGGACGCCCGATTCCTTCTCGATGACCGAGGCCAAGGTGAGCGCCTGCATCGGGGAGAGGCCGATCTTCTTGAGGCGGTCGCGGTATTTGCCGATCACCTCCTGCATCCGTTTGTCCATGACATCGATGATCTCTTCGACCGACACATTGCGGGCGAATTTGTAGGTGGAGGGGAACAGCAGCCCTTCGCAGGTGACCGCCTCGGGGATCCCCAGTTCACGCAGAATGCGCGGTGCGTCGCAGTATTTCAGGAACTCGTTGCCGTCGCGGACCCAGTCGAGCCGCGCCAGAAGCGCCGCGAGATCGTACTTGTTGAAGCCTTCGGGGATGGTGATGGTGTAGAGTTTGACCTTCCCTTCGATGATGAGTTGGGCGATATCTTCGGGGAAAAGTTTCCCCTGAAACTCGAACTCGCCCGTCTTGAGCTTCTTGCCCAGTTCCTTTTCCTTTATCATGTAGTAGAAGTAGCGCTCGCTGGTGATGAGTTTCGCCTCGGCCAGCCGCGCGGCGACCTGTTTCCACGAAGAGCCCTTCTCGATCACCACCGTCACCGGTTCCTGCACCTCGACCGGCGTCTGCTTGAAATCCTGATACTGTTTATACTTGAAGAAGAAATAGCCGCCGACCGCTATCAGCAACACAAGATTGATGATCAGTATCATCCGCATGGGACACCCCCGTACAGGTTCACGAACTTCGCCGCCATTATAGAATTCTTTCCGCGAAATTCAAAAGAAAAATGAATAGGTAAAGAATAGCAATAAAGTTGACCCACAGAAACGATTCATTATTCTTTCCTCATCGGCTCCATAATCGAATGGGGGAAACATGGCGCTTACATGGAACGAGATACGGGAACGGGCGAATGCGTTCGTGACCGAATGGAGCGGCGAATCGAGCGAGGACGCCGAAGCGAAATCGTTCTGGGATGCTTTTTTCCATATTTTCGGCATGGAGCGCCGCCGCGTGGCCACCTTTGAGAAGCAGGTGGCGAAGCTCGGTGAAAAATCGGGATACATTGATCTGTTCTGGCCCGGCATGCTCATCGTCGAGCACAAATCGCGCGGAAAGAACCTCGACAGCGCTTTTAAGCAGGCGATCGACTACACCCACGGCCTCAAAGAAAAGGAGCTACCGCGATTCATCGTGGTGTCGGATTTTGAATGTTTTCGCCTATACGACCTAGAAGAAGATGCCGAGCATGATTTTAAACTCGCCGAGCTTCCCGACAACGCGCATCTTTTCGGTTTCATCGCCGGATATACCAAGAAAACTTACAAAGAAGAGGATCCGGTAAATATTCAGGCGGCCGAACTTATGGGTCGCTTGCATGACGAACTGTACGAGAATGGGTATCGCGGCCACAAACTCGAAGCGTTCCTCGTCCGCGTGCTTTTCTGCCTGTTTGCCGACGATACGGGCATTTTTGAAAAGAACGGGTTCCGCGAATACCTTGAAACGCGCACCGGCGAGGATGGCGCCGATACCGGCCTGCATATCGCCAAGCTATTCGAGGTGCTCAATACGCCGGAAGGTGATCGTGAAAAACGACTCGACGAAATGCTTCAACGCTTCCCGTATGTCAACGGACATCTGTTCGGCGAGACACTGCATATTCCGTCGTTCGATTCCAAGATGCGCCGGACGCTGCTTTCTTGCTGCGATTTCGATTGGAGTCTCATATCGCCCGCCGTGTTCGGGTCGCTTTTCCAGTATGTCATGGACCCCGAGAAACGGCGGGGCATTGGCGCACACTACACCTCCGAGAAAAACATCCTAAAAGTGATTCGCGGATTGTTCCTTGACGAACTGTGGGACGAGTTCAACCGCGTCAAGAAGAACTTCCAGAAACTGAAAGAGTTCCATATCAAGATAGCGAACCTCAAATTCCTTGATCCTGCCTGTGGGTGCGGCAACTTCCTCATCATTACCTACCGCGAAATCCGGCTCCTTGAGATCGAGATACTGAAAGCGATGCGTAAGGAGTTGGCGCTGGACATCAGAATGCTTCTCAAGGTACGCATCGACCAGATGTACGGCATAGAGATAGAAGAATTCCCGGCAAAGGTCGCCGAAACGGCGCTGTGGCTCATGGACCACCTTATGAACAAGCGGTTCTGCGAAGATTTCGGACTCTACTTCCCGAGTGTGCCGCTTGAGCGGTCGGCGACGATACATCACGGGAACGCCCTGCGGACGGACTGGAATATACTGCTCAATCCGCAGCGTACCGTCGATATCCACGCCAAGGAAGCCGATATTTTCCAAGTCAGTGAGCCCAAGGTCGAGTACGGTAAGGTAAATCTGTATGTGAAGTCGTTCACTGTCGTCGATCCGTCGAAACCCGTGATGCCGGTGTCGGATATCCATTTCGACTATATCTTCGGAAATCCGCCGTTCGTTGGAAAACAGTTCCGCACACCAGACCAGAATGCAGATATGGATATAGTGTTCAACGATGTCGACGGGGCGGGCGTTCTCGATTATGTGGCTTCATGGTACATCAAAGCGGCACAGTACATGAAAGAATCGCCCGAAACGCGGGCGGCGTTCGTTTCGACGAATTCTATAACGCAGGGCGAACAGGTCGGCCTTTTGTGGAACGAACTGTTCGGGCGCTATCATGTCCATGTCGACTTTGCGCACCGGACATTTAGATGGAGCAATGAAGCTCGAAAGAATGCAAATGTTTTTGTGGTCATTATAGGTTTTTCGCAGACAGGGCGAAAAGAGAAAATGCTTTACGACTATGAAACACCCGGTGCCGAAGCGCATGAAATGAAGGTGAAGGACATTAACCCTTATCTAGTCGAAGGGGTCGAGTTAGTTATTTTGAAACGGCGGAAACCGCTCTGTGCTGTACCGCGGATTATTTTCGGAAGCATGCCGAATGACGGCGGTCATCTTTTGCTCAGTGATGAAGAAAAAGAGGAGCTGATTGCCAAGGAACCGTCGGCAGCCAAATTTGTCAGGCCGTTTACCGGGAGCAAGGAATTTCTTCACAACATCAAGCGCTGGTGTTTATGGCTTGTTGATGTCTCCCCTCATGAAATCAAAGCGATGCCGGAAGTGTTGCGCCGCATAGGAGCAGTTAAAGAATATCGTCTAAAAAGTGATCGTCCAATGACTAGAAGACTGGCGGATTATCCGTCGAGATTCGGCGAAATCAGACAACCGTCCGGTCGATATCTCCTTATTCCCAGCGTCAGTTCGGAGAATCGGAAATATATCCCCATGGCGGTGGCTGATGAAACATTGATAGCCAGCAATTTGTGCCTTATGGTTCCAGACATATCCCTTTATCATTATGGTGTGCTGCAATCCTTTATGCATGTGGCATGGGTCGATTATGTTTGCGGAAGGCTTGAAGGTCGGTTCCGTTATTCCAATGAGATCGTCTACAACAATTTCCCGTGGCCGGAGCATCCATCGGAAAAATTGGTGAAGATGGTCGAGGAGAAGGCGCAGGCGGTTCTCGATGCGCGGGCCAAGTTTTCCGACAGTTCGCTTGCCGATCTTTACGACCCGCGTACCATGCCGCCCGAACTCATCAAGGCGCATAACGAACTCGACCGCGCCGTCGAGAAGTGTTACCGCTCCGCCTCATTCAAAGACGACAAGGATCGAATTTCGTTCCTGTTTGAGAGATACATTCAAATATCAAGCAAGTAGGGCATAAAGAATGTGTGTGAATGAAACCATAAACGAAATCTTGGCATGGATCAAAATAGGGAAGAAAGTATATCTTGAGAAAGAAAAGAAGAGTATAGGGATAATCATGACATATGACGCCGAGAAGAAAAATGTTATGGTTGCTTCTTTCCCTCTGGATATGGAATCGGAAGAAGTTCGTAATTTAACAAATAGTGAAGAATTTCGTAATGCTCTGTACAACCCACGAAAACGCGGGGTGATACTAATAGATGTAGCAGATTATTCTACCGGAGGGACCCTTTATCAAGCATCCATTTTGTCGTTGATGAACGGTGTTTTTAAACAGTTAAAATTCTCCTTGAATCTAATGCAACCTTCTGATGTTATAGAACAGTTTATTCCGACGGGCGATGGCTGTTATATAATTTTTCGGGAAGAATACAACAATGATTTTCATAAAGGATTATTTTCTATCTTCTCTGAGGTAAATGTTTACCAGAAGAGAATACTTGCAGATATATTTAAAAGAGAAGCCATAGATAAGAAAATTTCCATACGGGCTTCGTGCGCTTTAGGAGAAACAGATGTTTTTTATGATGTTAATGGGAACAAAAACTGTTATGGCCCCGGCTTAAATGAGGCAGAAAGAATTCTTAGTTCCGGAAGAAAAGCTCTAGAAAAAGGAACCGGCCCTCGTTCATCCACAGATACAATATTTTACGATGGCTCAGTGCGCAATCAAATGGAGAAGATTATCAACGAAATGCAAAAAATCACACCTGCACACAAATTAATGGTGAAAAATCTAGGAAAGCTTCCAGATAAACACAAAAACATGAGGGAGATATGGTCTTTTTCTGGATTCTCGCAACATATGGCTTTTTATCTTAAAAACCCTGCATGGTGAGTAAGGGAGAAGCAGAATGACCATTCCTGATTTTCAAAAGACGATGTTGCCGTTTCTCCAAGTGCTTGCCGACAAGCGGGAGCACTCTCTCAGCGAGTGCGTAGAGAAACTTGCCAAGCAATTCAAACTCACCGATGAAGAATTAACTGTTCGTATACCGAGTGGTTACCATACAGTCTTTTATGATCGTGTCAGTTGGGCTAGGACGCATTTGAACAAGGCTGGGCTGCTTCAAATAGTAAGACGAGGCTATTACACTATCACCGACAGCGGCCTTGCCTTTCTCAAGACTAGTCCCAAGGAAATCCGTATGAAGATGCTTTTCCAATTCGACGGTTACTCCGATTTCGTAAAGAAAATATCGAAAAAAAACAAGCCCGAAGAGACACAGATACCTGCCGCCGGTGAGGCAACACCCAGAGAAATTTTTGAGCAAGCTTATTCTGAAATGAAGAATGCGCTTGCCTATGATCTGCTCGAAAAAATAAAGTCGGCTCCGCCGGAATTCGATAACGTACAATATCTTTCGCACATTTATTGACAAGAGAGAGGATCCCCTGTTT
>CALMRE010000073.1 GCA_937871295.1 uncultured bacterium
AATATTGATTATATCAATGCGCATGGAACTTCCACGGTGGTGAACGATTCGCAGAGTAACCCCGAGTGCCCCTAACCCTTTCTTTTCCCTTATCCCAACTTTCAAATAGTTGACAAACCACCCTCCCCAACCATAATCGCCCCCCGAACCGGAGGCCGCGATGAAACGGACCAGTGCCCACATATATCTTTTCGCCGTGCTGTCGATGTCGTTCTGGGCGATGTCGTTCGTCTGGGTCAAGATCGTCTACAAATACTACGAACCGCTGACCACCATTACGCTGCGGCTTCTCATCGCGTCGGTCCTGCTGTGGACCATCGCGCCGCTCCTCAAGATATCGCTCCGGATACGGCGCGAGGATATCGGCTGGTTCCTGCTCCTTGCCTTCGCCGAACCGTTCTGCTACTTCCTCGGCGAGGCCTTCGGCATGAAGTATGTCTCCTCGACCGTCGGCTCCATCATCATCTCGACCATACCGCTGTTCGTCCTTATTCCGGGGATACTCTTTTTCAAGGAACGGCTCTCGCTCACCAACATCGGCGGCATATTCCTCTCTTTCTGCGGCATCGTGACGATGATGTACACCCGCGGCTACGGTTTCGGCGAGTCACCCGACGCGCCGCTCCACGGTATACTCCTGATGTTCTTCGCCGTTTTTTCGGCCGTCGGCTACAGCATCCTCATCAAACGGCTCGCCGACCGTTACCATGCCGTGACGCTGGTCTCGTGGCAGAGTTTCCTCGGCGCGATCTATTTCCTGCCGCTGTTCTATCTTTTCGACTACGAGAAGTTCCGCGCCGTCACACCGAACGCCGAACTCATCGGCGCGATCCTCACGCTGACGGTGTTCGCGTCGGTCCTCGCTTTCCTTTTGTATATACCGGTGATACAACGCATCGGCATCTCGAAGGCTAATGTTTTCGCCAACCTCATCCCGGTCATGACCGCCGTGTTCTCCTATTTCGTTCTGGCCGAATCGTTCACCCTGCAGAAGCTTATCGGCATGGCGCTGGTCATCGGCGGACTGTTCCTTTCCGAGATCAACTCGCATAAAAATAGAGGACCCGAAGCGGTCAACGAACCGTAACGACTGGAAATTTATCTTGCGCACCGCTTCCTTTCCGTTATAATGGCGCAACGAGGAAGAGGAGATCGATGAACCGGATCGACGGCAGCGACAGCCTTAAGGGACCCATGACGGCCGACGAGCGCCGCATCCGCGAACTCGAGGCCGAGATCGAGATACTGCGCGACAAGGCATATAATTTTGAAACACTCATCATGTCGTCGCCCATCGGCGTCTACCGGACCACCCCCGACGGCACGGTGCTCATGGCCAACAGGGCGCTCGCCGAGATGATGGGCTACGACACGGTCGAGGAACTCCTGAAGAAGAACATCGCCGAACAGGGCTATGCGGTCGACAGTTATCGCACCCTGTTCAAAGAGACGGTGGAACGGCTCGGACGGGTCAGCGGTTTCGAATCGGCGTGGCGGCGCAAGGACGGTTCGGTCATGTTCATCCGCGAATACGCGCGCGTGGTCAAGGACGACAGCGGCAGACCGGTCTACTATGAGGGGACCATCGAGAACATCACCGACCGGAACAAGACCGAGATGCTCCTCAAGGAGAGTCTCAGGCAGATCGGCCGCACCTTCAACGAACTGGTCGAAACGCTTTCCGAGGCGATGAACATCCGCGATCCCTACACCGCCGATCACGAAAAACGGGTGGCGGCGCTGTCGCACGCCATCGCCATCGAAATGGGCCATTCCGAAGGCTTCGCCAACATCCTGCGGACCGCCGCGATGCTCCACGACATCGGCAAGATATACATTCCCGCCGAACTGCTGTCGCGCCCCGGCGCCCTGCGCAAGGAGGAGATGGAACTCATCAAGGTCCACGCCGACGCCGGTTGGGACATCCTCAAGAACGTGTCGTTCGACCAGCCGATAGCCGAGATGATCCGCCAGCATCACGAAAAACTCGACGGTTCGGGCTATCCGCGCGGACTTAAAGGGAACGACATCATGCTCGAGGCGCGTATCCTCGCGGTGGCCGACATCGTCGAGGCTTTCTCGTCGCACCGCCCCTACCGCCCCGCTTTCGGCATCGCGCAGGCGCTCGACGAAATAGACCGGATGGGCCGCGAGGGAAAACTCGACCGTCAGGCGGTCGCCGCCTGCCAGCGCCTCTTCCGGCAGAAAGGTTTCGAACTCCCGTGATAGACATCCCCCGCCACGCATCGGACCTCTCTCTCCTTCCCGCCCACTCCGTTGCAACGGTCAACTGGCCCGCCTTTCCCGCCCGCTCGTCGGCGTCGTTCCGCATCGCGTGGGATGGCGTTCGGATACTGCTGCGGTTCGAGGTGCGCGACACGGCGGCGCAGGCGATCCAGACGGCCGACAACGGCCCGGTCTGGCGCGACCGCTGTGTCGAATGGTTCCTCTCGCTGGACGGCGTTCACTATTATAATATGGAATGGAACGCCGCGGGAACGATGCTCGCCCAGTACGGTGTCTCCCGTCAGGATCGCGTATTCATCGCCCCCGAACGGCTCGCGACGGTGGAACGGACAGCGTCGCTCGGCGGCGCGCCGCTTGCGCTCACCGCCGGTCCGATCGACTGGTCGCTGACGCTGCTGATACCGATCGCCTTCTTCGGCGACGACGCCCGTTTCATCGCTCAGGGCTCGACGGTACGCGGTAACTTCTACCTCTGCGGCGACGATCTGCCGGAGAGGCAGTATCTTTCGCACTACCCCGTCGCAAGCGAACGACCCGATTTCCACCGACCCGAAAGTTTCGGGCCGATACACTTTTTGCAGGGAGGTCTCTGATGTGCGTGTACGATCCCTCCTTTTCCTCGCCGTTCAACCTTGTGCTGACGCTGGCGATCCTGCTGCTGTTGGTCATACAGCGCCGGAAACGCGAAGCGGTCATTGAACGCGCCGGACTTGTCGCGCGGCTCCTGACCGAACGGGGACTCACCCTGTCGGTGGCCGAATCGTGCACCGGCGGCCTCATCGCCTCGACGCTGGTGACGGTGCCGGGGATATCGAAGGTCTTCACGGGAAGCGTCGTCGCCTACGCCAACGAGGAAAAGACCGCGCGTCTCGGCGTGCGGCCCGAGACGCTGGCGGCCCACGGCGCGGTGAGCGTCGAAACGGTGCGCGAGATGCTCGCGGGGCTTACCACTCCCGCCGCCATCGCGGTATCGGGCGTCGCGGGGCCCGACGGCGGATCGCCCGACAAACCGCGCGGCACCGTCATCATCGGCCTGCGGATCGGCGACAAGGTACGCGTGGAGCAACGCCTGTTCGCAGGGAACCGTGAAGAGATACGGCAGAAAAGCGTCGCGGCGGCGCTCGACCTGATGGCCGAACTGCTCAGAAATTGACCGGCAGCGGCAGTTCTCCCCGCCGCGCGATATCGAGCGCATCGAAACATCTCTCATCGACGGCATCGAGCAGTTGCCCCGCCGTCTCCACCGCGCCGCTCACCCCGATCGTACCGGCGACGAACCGGTAGATAGCCGACGGCCGCATCCCTTCGCGGCGCAGGGCCGTAAGCGACAGCGCCCCGTCCGACTTCGAGAACTTCCGCCCGCCGGTGTCGATGAGAAGCGGATGGTGCAGGAACCGGACCCGCGGGAAGTGCGCATAGCCGAGCGCGGCGGCCAACAGCTTCTGCATCGCGGTCGACGGCAACAGATCGGCGCCGCGGACGATATGGGTGACGGCGAAGTGTTCGTCGTCAACCACCGAGGCGAGTTGATACGCCGGGAAGCCGTCCTTTTTCCAGACGATGAAGTCGCCCGCCGCCGCATCGAGGGGCGCCCGGTACCGCAGTTTCGTGCCGGGGAGGCCCTGCGGCAGTCCCTTATCGCGGCAGATGCCGGGATAGCGCGCCGTCGCGCCGTTGTGGGCCAACCGGCCGCGGCTGCATTCGCAGGCGTAGAGCGCGCCGGGGGTCGCCGTTAGTTGTTCCAGCGCCGCGCGGTAGAGCGGCAGGCGGCGATGCTGCGACCAGAGCGCGTCGAGATCGGCGGGGTTGCGCGGTCCTTCGTCCCAGTCGAGTCCGAGCCAGTCGAGATTGTCGAAGATGTCGGCGACGAAATCGGGCCGTTTGCGGTCGGTATCGAGATCGTCGATGCGGAGCAGAAGGCTTCCGCCGAGCCGCCGCGTGAGCGCCCAGGTCACTATAAAAGAAAATGCGTTGCCGATATGCAACAACCCGGACGGCGTTGGTGCAAGACGCGATCTCATGGCGCGCGGCGTTTCCTGATGATATGATATTCGCCGTCGAACTCTTTGAAGAGTTTCATCACCGAGCCGTAAGAAGGCGGATGATGCAGGAACAGCGTCGCTCCGTGATCTTCCGCTTCGACGCCGGGATGAAGTCCGATGAACCGGCGCGCCTCTTCGGGCGACGCGAAACGGCATTCGTAGATGAGCGCGGGAACCTCGCGGATGGCCCGTTCGACATCCTTCACCTGCGCCCGCTCCAGCGGCCGGAACTCGAGGAACCGTATCCCCGTGCCGGCGTAAAGGGCGGTGAAGCGGCGGGTCAGATCGGCGCCGTCGTGCGGCTCGACGAGCCACACCACCCCGAACTCCTCCTCCGCCTCGACCCCCACCGGCAGCGGATCGATGAGACTGAAACGCGGCGTCGGATTGAACCCTTCGGAGTAGAGTATCTTTATCCCCTCGCGGGTGAAGCCTTTGAGGAAGAATTCGACCAGATCGAGGTGTCCGATGGAGAGTGCGCGTCCCTTTTTCTCGAAGGAGAACAGCCACGGCACCGCGTTCCCGCGGTTGAAGAACTCCGGGGCACGCTCCGGCGCGGGGCTGTCGGCAAGGGCCGCAACGGGCGAAAGATCGAGTATCGGCGCCACCCGCCGGTGATCGCAGACGCCGCAGTCGACGCAGACCCCGCCGATGGCGCAGTCGGGCGTCTCTTCGCCCCGGAACGCTTTTTCGCGCTCGGCCAGCAGGAACTCGCGCGTCACCCCCATGTCGACATATTCGTAGGGAAGCGGCTTGTCGATAGGCCGCGGACCACACAGTTCGTCGACCGATAATCCCGCCGATCCCACCGCCGAGATCCACAGCGCATAATCGAAATCCTCGTCCCAGCTCTGCAGGCCGGTCATCGTGCGCGCCACCTCGGCGATGGCCGCCCCCATGCGGCGATCGGCCCGCGTGAGCATCCCCTCGACGCGGCTCTGGAACCGGTTGTGCCACGAAAGTTTCAGGTTGCGGCTTTTTTTGAGTCCGTCGATGAGCATCCGCTGTTTTCGGCCGGTCTCCTCCAGCGATATCATCCCCTCCCACTGGAACGGGGTGAAGGGCTGCGGCACGAAGGTGGAAAAACTGGCGGTCACCGAGGCGCGGCCGCCGTAACGGCGGGCGATCTGACAGACCTCGCGCAATAGCGCGATGGTTTCTTCGATATCGGCGTCGGTCTCGCCGGGAAGCCCCAGCATGAAGTAGAGTTTCAGATGACACCAGCCGGCGTCGAATATCTTTTCCACCGACGCGATGAGTTCGGCGGTGGTGTTCCCTTTGTTGACGGCGCGGCGGAGCCGTTCGCTCCCCGATTCGGGGGCGAGCGTGAAGCCCGACCGGCGACCGGCGGCGGCCAGCGCCACCATCCGGTCGGTGAGCGTCTCGACCCGCAGGCTCGGCAGAGACACCGAGAACTCGCGGCCCGCCGTCGCGCGGGCGCGCCGCAGGATATCCTCGATATGGCTGTGATCGCCCGCCGAGAGAGACAGGAACCCCGCCTCGCGGTAGCCGCCGTTGCGGACATCGCGTTGCAGCAGATCGATCACCGTCCCGGCGGCGCGCTCGCGGTGCGGCCGGTAGATGACACCCGCCATGCAGAAACGGCAACCGCGGGTACAGCCGCGCTGTATCTCGACGGTGTAGCGGTCGTGTACCGTCTGGAGCCCGAATATCGGCTGTTCATCGGGAATGAGCGACAGGTCGTTCAGGTCGGGAGCGATGCTCCTTTTCGGCGGGAGTTCGGCGTGGAACGCCGCCAGCCGCGCGTCGCGGCCCTTGTTCCGCCGCAGGATATCGACGATAAGCCCCGCGTTGGGCTCCACCTCGCCGATGTAGGCGTGATCGATGAAATCGCGCAGCGGTTCGGGGTTGCACAGGACCGGCCCGCCCGCCATGATCACCGGATCGTTCGGGCCGCGCTCATCGGCCCGCAGCGGTATCCCGGCCACATCCAGCATCCGCAGGAAGGTCGGGAACTGCAACTGGTACTGGAACGAAACGGCGATGAGGTCGAACGCGCGCCAGTCGCGTCCCGAGAAGAACCCCTCCAGCCGTCCCGCGCGCCGGTAGGCCGCCTCCATGTCGGCGGTGAAGGCGAATCCGTGGTCGACCGCCGCGCCGTAGCGCTGGAACAGATGGCGCAGTATCTTGATCCCTTCGTGGCTCCGCGCGATCTCGAACAGATCGGGGAACACCACCAGTATCTTCGGCGCATCTTTCGGCGGCGTAACGGCGTCGGGCATGATGACGGGCGAGAAATAACGACCCGGCTTGTCGACCGAGCGGAGAAAAGAGGTTTTCAGTTCCACAGGTAGATCTCTACGGCGAAGGTGATGTCGAAAAAGAAGGTGTCGTTGGTGAAGAAATTATAGCCGACACCCGGCTGAATGGTGAACTGCGCCTTTTCGTGCGGCACGATATAGATGCCGGCGCGCAGATTGATGGTCGAAAAGAACTGGTTGACCTTGACCTTTTTCCAGTCGGCGACCTTGGGGGTGTCGGGGCGCGCGACCCACGCATACTTCTGGCCGCGCGTGGACCAGAAGAACTGCCCGCTGACGCCGCCCGCGAAACCGGTCTTTTCGCCGCCCGCGGTGATACCCGCCTCGCCCCAGCCGCCGATGACGAACTCCGACACCTTGCGGTCGACCAGGTAGAGCGAATTCACGCGCAGTATCCCCGCCGCCTTTTCGGCGTCGAGCCATTGGAACGAAGCGCCGAGCGTCAGGCCGTGGAACTCGTAGCGCGTCCCGCCGTAGCCGAAGTTGATCGAGATGTATTCGTGGACCGGCGCGTTGTAGAGGAAGAACTGCCGCTCGATGCCGATCTCGGCGGTGAGCGACGGTATCCCCGCATGCTGAATGCGGCCGTCGAGGTGGGCGTACAGCGGGACTGCCGCCAGAAAGAGCGCCACGGCGAACACGAACCGTTTCATGGCCGCCTCCGCCGCGCGATCTCGTCGAGTATATGATCGATGAGCCGGTCGAAATAGGGGGCCGCCGTCAGCGGGGTCGAGAACTGTATCGTCAGCATATCGCCTTCCCGCGAGAGGGTCGAGGAAAGACCGGCGTTCTCATGCGCTTCGACCAGATAGTGCAGCACGACATTGTCCTTCTTGTGCAGTGTCACCAGCCGGTGCCAGCTCACGCGGCACCTACCGCTGTATATCGAGTTTTACGAGCCTCAGGCGGTTGTCGCCGTCGTGCTCGACATCCTGATAGTTGGTGATATTGGCGCGGATGTCCTCCTGATAGATGCCGGCGAGGACCCAGTAGTAGTTGTTCTTGTTGTCGCCCGGGATACGCACCGTGATGGGATGTTTCACGATATCGCCCTTCTTCCAGAACGTGGTCGGATACTCCCCCATCGCCATCGGCTGGTCGTCCTTGGTCCGCTTGTCGCGCAGATCGCCCTCGACATGGACGAAGACGGTGTAGTCGCGCGGGATGTTGTCGCGCAGCGCCTTGAAATAGACCTCGATGCGGACCGTCTCCCCTTCCTTCGGGGTCGTGTCGCCCTGCAGGATGCGGTAGGCGACCATCTCGACCGAGTTATCGAAGATCGCGCCGACCTTGATCGCGCCGTCGGGAATGCTCTGGAGGATATATTTGTCCTTGTTATTGAACTCCTTCTGGTTGCCGCCGTGGACCTTGTAGAGGAAATTCTGCGGCACCTTCGCCACGATGCTGAACTGCTTGTTGACGCGCTTCATGAGGTTCTCGAACCGCTTCTTGTCGGGGTTCTTGACGATGGCGTACTGCACTCCCGGCCGATCGAAGAACCGCAGGACCGCCTGCTCCTTGTCGGAGGCGAGGAAGGTGATGTCGTTGAACGACCAGAACGAAAGCGACTTCTCGAGCCACTTGTAGTATTGCGCTATCGGCGCCCGCTCGGGGCTGTCCTTCACATAGGCGTCCCACAACGGCTTGTAGGAATACCATGTCGCGATCTTGGGCATGCCGTCGGCGAAAAAGTAGATCATGAAGGCGGCCGGCAGGACGAACAGGATACCGAGCGCCCACTTCTTGAAACGATCGCTGAACATCGCGATGAGCAGAGTGAGACCGAACAGCGCGAACACCACCGCCAGCACCGGGATGAAGGCGGGCAGCGCCGGACCCTTGCGCTCCTGATAGAAGGTCACCATATACATCCAGACCATGAACTTGTTGCCGATGTCGCGCGCCACCACCCCGACGATGAACAGCGCCGTCAGTATCTCCAGTTTACGCGACAGCCCCCACTTCGCGTTCCAGAGGCCGTTGATGTAGTAGCCGACGATGACCGCGAGCACCGGGACCACCGGCGCAATGTAGTGCCAGAACTTGGTCGAAGAGAAGGAGAGGAAGAAGAACGGCCCGATGAAGGCGCTGAACAGGAAGAGCCGCAGTTTGAGGGCGTTCCCTTCGTTGTCGCCGTGGAAGAAGCGGTAGAAGGCCATCGGTATGAAGGCGCACCACGGGAAGAGGGCGTACCCGAGCACCCGCGGATAGAGGGTCCAGAGATCGTTGGGCTTGTGTATCTCGCCGCCGACCCGTTTGAAGTGATGATAGATGATGAATTCGTTGAAGAAGTCGTAGCCCGCATCGATGAGCATATAGACGAACCACGGCATCGCGACCAGCAGATAGACCCCGAAGCCGAGCAGGTGCTTCTTGAGATTGCGCCACGCGAAGAAGGCGGCGAAATCGGCGGTGATGAGCATGTAGATGAAGAAGGCGGCGCCGGGAATGATGAGCGAGAGCAGCCCCTTGGCGAGGAAGCCCCACCCTTCGAAGAAGTAGAAGAGGTACAGGTAGAGATCGCGGCGGGGTATAGTGATGCCGAACTTCCTGAAGCCGACACGGGCCGTTTCCCCCTCCTCGAATTCACCGAAAAAGTAGAGCGCCGCACAGAGTATCGCGAGAATATTGAGCCCGATGAAGGGAAGATCGACCATCACCTGCCGCGACAACTGGAAGTACATCGGCGACATCATCATGACAAAGGCGCTGATGGCGGCCATCTTGCGGGTGAACAGGCGGGTGAGCAGCATATAGACGCCCGAAAGTACCCCCAGCGAGAAGATCACCACCGGCAGACGGCAGACGAACTCGGTGATGGGGAGCGTCGCGAAGAACGGCATCTGGAGCCAGAACAGGAGCGGCGGCTTGGACCAGAAGCGGTTGCTTCCCTGATACCAGAGGCGGCCGAAAGCGCCGTGCTTGATGGTCTCCCACGTCACCTGCGAATAGTGGCTCTCCCACGGATCGACCAGCAGGTAGTTCAGTTTGACCATGTAGAGGATCGCACCGATGACGACGATGGATATCAGAAACAACTTGTCGAGATTATTAAGTTTTCCGGTGCGGCGTTCGTTCATGGTGGCGGCGTCTTGCCCGAGCCAGGTGGTCAGGAACTGCATGCGGTTCTCCCGGAGATCAATCCTTTCTGGTTATCGAAACCACGCGGAAACCATATTGTTCCCGCGCGAGAAGTCAAGAAAACGGAGCGTTCCGGTCACGGCAGCGTGTAGCGAGTCGTTTTGCCTTCGCCAGATAACGTACAATATCTTTCGCACATTTATTGACAAGAGAGAGGATCCCCTGTTT
>CALMRE010000074.1 GCA_937871295.1 uncultured bacterium
ACGGCTGGCGCTATCCACCGCCGAGATAGAGGCGGCCCACTGGGTCGGCCGCCATTTCGCGCAGGTGAAAGCGGCCCGCATAGAGAAGATAGAGAACCACCCGAACTCCGATAAACTGCACCTCGCGACGATATTCGACGGCAAAGAGCGCGCGACGGTGGTCTGCGGCGCCCCGAACATCGCCGAAGGGCAGGTGGTGCCGTATGCGGCGCTCGGTACGGTGCTCCCCGGCAACTTCGAGATAAAACCGGCGAAGATACGCGGCGTCGAGAGCCGCGGTATGCTCTGTTCGGCCAAGGAACTCGGGCTCGGCGAAGATCACTCGGGGATACTGCAGCTCGACAGGAAGATGGATCCCGGCACGCCGCTTTCGACGATCTATGGCGCGGCCGATTTCGTCATCGAGATAGAGAACAAGACGGTCAACCACCGGCCCGATCTGTGGGGTCACTACGGTTACGCTCGCGAACTGCGGACCATCTTCAACCGTCCGTGGAAGAAGAAACTCGACTTCACCGGCATCACCCCCGACAAAAAGGAAGAGACGCTTGCCATCGAATTCACCACCGACAAGGCGCTCCACTACATCGGCGTCAAGATGTCGGGCGTGAAGGTCGGGTCGTCGCCGCGCTGGCTCGTTGAGCGGCTTGAGGCGGTGGGAAGCCGCTCGATCAACAACATCGTCGACATCACCAACTTCGTGATGCTTGAGACGGGGCATCCGCTTCACGCCTTCGACCGCAAGAACATCGTCGGATCGACCATCATCGTCCGGAGCGCGGCGGCGGGCGAGAAGTTCACGACGCTCGACGGCATCGAACGGATACTCACCGACCGCGACATCGTCATCGCCGATAAAGACAAGGCGGTGGCGCTCGGCGGCGTGATGGGCGGCCTTCACAGCGAGGTCGAACCCGGCACTACCGAACTCATCATCGAATCGGCCCTCTTCGATCCGGCGACGATACGCCGCACCGCCAACCGGCTCGACCTGCGGACCGACGCGGCGCAGCGCTTCGAGAAGGCGCAGTGGGTCGAGAACTCGTGGCTCGCGGTACAGCGCTGTATCGAACTGATAAAGGAATTGGTCCCCGGCGCGCAGATCACCAGTGATGCGGCCCACCGCGACGCGAGTCAGAACTACGGCTTCAAGGGGACGATACGGCTTTCGGCCGACCGCATCCGCGCCATGCTCGGCGTGCGGCGCGACGATCTGCCCGACGCCCGCATCGAAAGCATCCTGACGCTCCTCGAATTCGGCGTGACCCGGACCGGCGACGAGATGACCATCGCCGTGCCGCCCCACCGCCGCAGTAAGGATGTGTCGCTCGCGGCCGATATCGTCGAGGAGATCGGGCGTATCTACGGCTACGACAACATCATGCCGCGGCCGCCGCTGTTCCCGATGCTCCCGCCGCCGCGCAATCGCCTCCTCGAAAAGGAGGAGAAGATACGCGACCTCCTCGTCCGCGAATATACCGGCTACGAGATACTGACCTACTCGTTCCTGAACGAGACCGAGAAGAACGCCTTCCCGGCGCCCGACGAGACGCTTGTCATGGTGCAGGGGGCGAAGGAATCGCCGTGGCTCCGCTACACGATGGTCCCCGGGATGCTCCGGGGGCTGGCGGTCAACCACCGGCAGTTCGAGAGCTTCACGCTGTTCGAGTTCGGCCGGGTCTTCCGGCGCGGCGGCGAGTCCAGACGGCTTGCGGTGCTCCTGCGGGGAGAAGCCGATATCTTCCGCGCCGCCAAACGGACCTGCGAATCGCTCATGCGCGAATTCGGCGTGCCGCAGTTCCGCTTCGAGCGGCCGAGCCCCGACAACCCCTTCTTCGCCGCCGAGACGCTCCATCCGGGGCGCGGCGCCCTGCTGACCGCGATGAAAAAGAAGGTCGGCATACTCGGCGAACTCCACCCGGCGCTCCTCGCCCAGTGGGACATCAAGGGGCGGGCCGGGTATATCGAGATCGATCTCGACCTCCTGTGCGAACTTCCCGAGAAGAGCGAGAAATACAAGCCGCTCCCGAAGTTCCCCGCCACCTTCTTCGAACTCACGGTGCTCGCCCCCGAGCGGACCGAGGCCGAAGCGCTGCAGAAGGTGGTCGAACGGACCGTCAACCGCGAGCTCCTCTCCGGCTGCGAGTTCGTGAGTTCCTACAAAGGACAGGGAGTGCCCGAGGGACAGGTGAGTCTGAGCCTCCGCGTGACGCTCGCGGCGGCCGACCGGACCCTCACCACCGACGAGATGAAGGGGACGCAGGAGGCGCTCATCGCCGCGTTCGACAAGCAGGGGTGGAGGCTCAAGGGCTGACATGCACAAGGGCGGCATCATCCTCAAGACCCCGGAACAGATAGAGCGGATCGCCACGGCGGGGGCGCTCACCGGGCGGCTTTTCGACGAACTGAAGGGCTACATAAAGCCGGGAGTGACCACGCTCCAGATAGATGCCTTCGCCGACCGCTTCATCAAGAAGAACGGCGGACGGCCCACCTTCAAGACGGTCGCCAACTATCACCACGCCACCTGCGTGTCGCTCAACAACGAGGTGGTCCACGCCATCCCGCGCAAGGATCGCGTCGTCCAGCGCGGCGACATCGTCAAGGTCGACTGCGGCGTGACCTTCGAAGGTTTCATCGGCGACCGGACGATGACCTATATGATGCCCGGCGTGAGCGATACGGCGCGGCGGCTGGTCGAGGTGACGCGGCAGTGTCTCGACATCGGCATCCGGCAGATGGTGGTGGGCAACCATGTGGGCGATATCGGCGCGGCGATCCAGAAATACGCCGAAACGAACGGCTTCTCGGTCGTCCGGGAGTATGTCGGCCACGGGACCGGTATCCGGCTCCACGAGGATCCGGCGGTGCCGCACTACGGCAATCCGGGTGAAGGGGAACGGCTCCGCGAGGGGATGGTCATCGCCATTGAGCCGATGATAAACGAAAAGGGGGAGGGGTGCCGGGTGCTTCCCGACGGCTGGACCGTGGTGACCACCGACGGCGGCTTATCTGCGCAGTTCGAGCACACCATCGCGATAACGGCGCAGGGTCCGCGCATACTGACGGAGGTATAAGATGGCGAAAAAAGGGGGCGGAGCGGTCGGTATTCTGTTGAAGGCGCTCCTGTTCGTGGTCTTCGTGATACTGCTGGCGAATTTCTGCTGGGGCGGCAAGCCGCTCTACAAAGTGCTGTTCCCGGGACTCGACCGGAGCGTCGAGGCGACGGTCGACAAGGTCGGCGACGCGACGAAGGACGGCTTCGAAAAAGCGAAGGATACCGTGGTCGACACCGCGCAGGAAGTGAAGGATAAAGTGACCGGCGAGACCAAGAAGTCCGAGTTCTCCAAAAAGGACCGCGAGGAACTCGATCAGGTCATCAAGGATAATGTCGAAAAGAAAAAGTAGTCTGACGCCGCGCGATATCGCGGCGATCTTCACGCGGCTCCGGCAGTGGTCGGCGTCGCTCGAATATGCCCCCATCATCGACCTCATGGCTGCCGAAAGCGAAAGGGGTCAGGCAACTGGTGCGCCTGACCCCAATTTCGCTTGGAGAATACTCGCCGCGACGATGCTCTCGGCCCGAACCAAGGATGAGACGACCGCGGCGGCGGCGCGGAAACTCTTCGCTATCGCCGACAACCCCGAAAAGACGCTCAAAGTGCCGGTCGCGAAACTCGAAAAACTCATCTTTCCGGTCGGCTTCTATCAGGTGAAGGCGGCCCGACTCCATGAACTGGCCCGGGCGGTGATCGTTCGGCACGGCGGCGCGGTGCCCCGGACGCTCGACGAACTCACCGCGCTTCCCGGCATCGGCATCAAGACCGCGACGCTCGTCCAGATAAAGGCCTTCGGCATCGACGAGATATGCGTCGATACCCATGTCCACCGTATCGCGAACATGTGGGGCATCGTCGATACCAAACAGCCCGACGACACCCGCCCCGCGCTCAAGAAGGTCGTTCCCAAGAAGCACTGGCGCTCGGTCAATCAGGATCTCGTGACGCTCGGCCAGACCATCTGCAAGCCGCAGAAACACTACTGCGACCGTTGCCCCGTCAGCGACCTCTGCCCCGCTTCAACGGTGTAAGCATTCTTTCGATCCCGGAAGGGGGGTGCTGTGCCCTCCGCCCTTTTTCGGGGAAGAGAACAGTTGCAATAAAGCGCCGCGATGCTATACTGACCGCGTAGTGTAAAGCAACTCGAAAGGAGGAGCCCATGAGAGATCTTTTCCGGGTCGTCTTTTTTGCGGTTTCTTTGGTCCTGTGCGTCGTTTCCTGTACGCCGCCCGACGACGATCCGGCCGCCGACGGTCTGGTCACGGCCGATACCGCGACCGGCGACGACGGCGCGGTGAATCCCGACGATCCGGATCCGGAGGGGACGGTGGGACCCGACGCCGATCTGAGTCAGTGCACCCCCGGCGACACGATGGAATGCTACATGGGGCCGAGCGGTTCGAAGGACCGCGGCATCTGTAAGGCGGGCGTTTCGACCTGCGCCGCGAGCGGCTACTGGGGCAACTGCGAGGGGATGGTGCTCCCCGCGCCCGAGATCTGCCACAACGGCGTGGACGAGAACTGTGACGGCGAGGACGGGACCGAGGATAATACGTTCGACTACGACGGCGACGGCTACACCTACTGCACCGGTGACTGCTGCGAATTCGAATCGGAATGTCTCCACCCCGAACTGGTGAGCCCCGGCGGGTACGACTTCCCCGGAAATCAGATAGACGACAACTGCGACGGGACGGTGGACGAAACGGATGCCTGCGACGTCGGGCTCATGCAGGATTCGACCGACCCGGTCGACATGGTCAAGTCGATCGATCTGTGCCCGAAACCGACCGGCCGGGACTACGGCCTGCTGACCGCGTCGCTGTCGATGGCCGACGGCACCGGTTCTCCGCAGGCGGTCCAGCACAAGATCTTCGCCGGGTTCGGCAACGTCATCAAGCCACACACCGGCGGCAGTTTCCTGATGCTCTCGTCGGGGACGGCGGGCAATCCCTACACCTCGACCGAAGAGGATCTGACGCAGAACTCGTCGGCCCCCGCCGACTGGTATCAGGCCAACGGCAATCAGTTCCCCAGTTCCCCCGCCTGCGGCGCCGGCACCCCCGGCGAAGAGCCGGTCAACGACCCGATCATGCTGACCCTCACCGCTCAGGTGCCGATGAACGCCCGCGCCTTCAGCATCGACATCTACTTCTTCAGCCGCGAGTTCCCCGAGTATGTCTGCGACTACAACGATTTCTTCATCGTCCTGCTTGATTCTTCCTATACCTCGGGCGATCCGACGCTCCAGAACCCCTTCGACAAGAACCTCGCGATGGACGAGGCGGGCAACCCGGTCGGCATCAACCTCGCCCCGGCGGGGCTGTTCCGCGTCTGCTGTCAGGGGGGCGGTATCGCCTGCGGCTATACCCCCGGCAAGGATTACGGCCAGTTCTGCACGCTCGGCCCCACCGAACTGGAGGGGACCGGTCTGTACGAAGGGCAGAAAGAGGGCGGCACCGGGTGGCTGGTGACGCGCGGCAATGTCGTGGCGGGAGAGACGATCACCCTGCGGCTCGCGATATGGGACACCCGCGACAACGTACTCGACTCGATGGTCCTCATCGATAACTTCAAGTGGCTTCCCAAAGAGGTCAACCCCGGCACCAGCATACAGGAATAGCCCCCGCCGTTCCCTTGAAAAATTCTGTTGATATCGGGAACGCTCCGGATATAATGCCTCCGTTGGTGTGACATGAAAAAGAGGTGTTCCATGAAACGCGCATTGTTTCTTCTTGCGCTGTCGCTGACGGCGCTCCTGTCGATCGCGGCCTGTACCCCGACCGAAGAGGGGTTGACCGATACTATCGGCGGCGCCGACACCGATCCGGGTAACGACGGCATTCAGGTCCCCGACGATACGACCGGCGACGGTACGCCGACCGAGGGAACGCCCGACGAATGGCCCGAGGATCTCTATCCCGATATCGATCAGGCGCAGTGCAACCCCGGTGATACGGTTGACTGCTATCTGGGACCCAACGGCTCGAAGGATGTCGGCATCTGCAAGTCGGGCACCTCGACCTGCGCCGAGAGCGGCAACTGGGGTAACTGCGAGGGTATGGTGCTCCCCGCGCCCGAGATCTGCGGGAACGGCGTCGACGAGAACTGCGACGGCGTGGACGGCACCCCCGAGAACACCGTCGACATCGACGGCGACGGCTACACCTACTGCACCGGCGACTGCTGCGAGATACAGTCGGAATGCCTCCATCCCGAACTGGTCGGCCCCGGCGGCTACGACTTCCCCGGCAACGGGATAGACGACAACTGCAACGATGAGATCGACGAGGTCGAATCGTGCGATACCGGGCTTTCCGAGGATTCGACCGACCCGGTCGACATGGCGAAGTCGATCGGCCTGTGCCCGACGGGCGACGGCAAGGACTACGGTCTGGTGAGCGCCGAGATGCTCTTTCCCGACGGCACGACGCAGAGTCAGGTGTTCCAGTTGCAGGGACAGGACGCGCAGGGCAACGCCGTTACGATAGACTGCACCGCGACGCCGCCCAACCCCGATTCATACGCCATCCTGCCGAAGTTCGGCAATGTCATCACGCCGAAGGAGGGGGCCAGTTTCTTCATGATGTCATCGGGCGTCGCCGACGATCCGATACCGGCGCAGGCGCTTAAACCCGACAATACCTCGACCGAGTTCATGTGCACCCGCTCCAACGCCCCTACCGATTGGTACAGCGCCAACGGCAACGAGTTCCCGAGTTCCCCCGGCTGCGGCGGTCTGACCGGCGGCGATCCGGGCAAAGAACCGCTCAACGATCCGGTGATGCTCCAACTCAAGGTGAAGGTGCCGGTCAACGCCCGCTCCTTCAGCGTCGACATCTATTTCTTCAGCCGCGAGTTCCCCGAATATGTCTGCCAGTACAACGATTTCTTCGTGGCGCTGCTGGACTCCACCTTCACCTCGGGCGATCCGAACCTCGCCAACCCGGTCGACAAGAACCTCGCGATGGACGACGCGAAAAACCCGGTCGGCATCAACCTCGCCAAGTCGGGGCTGTTCCGCGCCTGCTGTAACGGCGGGCTCATCGCCTGCGGCTACGATCCGATGAACAACTACGCCCAGTTCTGCACGCTCGGGCCCGACGAACTGGCCGGCACCGGCCTGTACGACGACAACGACAAGAACGGCGGCACCGGCTGGCTGGTCACCAAAGGGAACATCGTTCCGGGCGAGGAGATAACGCTTCGTTTCGCGATCTGGGACGCGCTGGACCATATCCTCGATTCGGAGATCATACTCGATAACTTCCGCTGGTATCCGGTCGAGGTCAAGCCGGGCACCGGTCAGGAATAAAGGAGACGCGCGATGAATATGAATATGCAGAGCCTCATGCAGCAGGCCCAGAAGATGCAGAAAAAGATGCTCGAGGTCGAAGAGGGCTTCAAGCAGGAACGCTTCACCGCCGAAGCGGGCGGCGGCGCGGTCAAGGCGACCGTCGGCGGCGACATGACGCTCAAGGATGTCGTTATCGGCGACGAACTGATGAAGAGCGGCGACCGTGAGATGGCGCAGGACCTCGTGCTTCTCGCGGTCAACGTCGCGCTCGATACGGCGCGGCGTGAAAAGGAAACGCGGATGTCCAAACTGCTCGGCAAGGCGGGCGCCGGCATGCCGGGCATGTTCTGATGGATTACGGCATCGTCCGGCGTCTGGTCGAGACGCTCCGCCGTCTTCCCGGCGTATCGCAGAAACTGGCCGAACGGATCGCCTTTTCTCTCCTGCAGGACCCCGACGCGCAGCGCGCCGTTGCCGAACTTTCCACGATACTGGACGGCGCCTCATCGTGCGCCGCCTGCGGCTGGTTCATCGAAAAGGGGAAACCGTGCGCCAACTGCGCCCGTGACCGGCGGGTCATCTGCGTGGTCGAAAGTTTCTCCGATCTCATCGGCATCGACCGCACCGGCGAATTCACCGGCTCGTTCCACCTGCTGGGCGGCCTGATCGCGCCGCTCGAAGGACTGCTTCCCGAAGACCTGACCGGAGACGCGCTCCTGCGCCGGGTGGAGGCGGGCGGCGTCGAGGAGGTGATACTCGCTCTTCCCGCCACGATCGAGGGGGAGGCGACGGTCCACTACCTGCACGAACTACTGGCGCCGACCGGCGTCACGGTGAGCCGCATCGCCCGCGGGATGCCGTCGAACTCGAAGATAGAATACCTTGACCGCAAGACGATAGGGCACGCTCTCCGCGAACGGGTCAAGGTCTCCTAGAATTTCCGGAAAAAGTAGTTATCAGAGCGGAGGGAAGAGCGTATCGCCGTTGGCCATGATCTCGGTGCAGGTCCACAAGGGGTCGATCCGTTTCTGACGCCAGATGTTCGGCCCCGACTCCTTGATGACGTTCTGCGCGCCGCTCTTGAACAGTGCGTTATCGGTCTTGAGCACCACCTGTTTATCGGTCCAGAAGACGGTCCCTTCGATGGTCTGCGTCGCGCCGGTCCCGTTGACCTGCCCCCAGAGTTCCGAGGAGGATTTCTCGACGATGTGGGTCACGCCGTTGGAAAGACCGGCGTTGACCACCACGCGGAGCCCCGGTTCGCCGTCGTTGTCCCAATCCTCGACATCGGGGCTGGCGGGGTCGGTCGGCAGTTCGTAGGTGCCCGGATCGGTCGGCAGTATAGACTGCTTGATCGAGCGCAGTTCCCAGAAGGTGGGCTGATAATATTCGCCGGAGGGGGTGATGTCGGCCTCCTTGTGAAGCATGATGAGCGAATCGGCGAACGACTGCGGCATCAGAATGTCTATCGGATTGAGCGCCGTTTTGTTCTCGATGATGATGTGACATATCTTGGAGTCAACCCAGAGGTGGCCTTCCTGCTGGCGTTGGGTCATGAGGAACAGGGTCCGGATCTCGGCGGTGGCGGCGTCGAACCCGGCGACCTTCGCGGTGGCGGTGAATATCATCTGCTGTGCCCACGAGCCACAGACCTCGGGGAAGGCGCCCGGCGCACAGTTCGGATCAACATCGTCGGGGACCAGCTCGTCCTCGTCGGAAAGCATCTCGTCGCCCGTCTCGTCGGGGAAGGTCGTAGAGTCATCGGACGGTTCGACTATGTCTTCATCAGCCGCCGCGTCCACCGTGTCCATTCCGTCCACATCGTCCACTTCAGCCATGCTGTCGTCGCCGGCCGTGTCTTCGTCGATGACGGCGGTGTCGGGGGTGTTGTCGGTGTCGGTGGTCGTGGTCGATTCATCGCCGCATGAGACGATGAACAGCGCCGCGCCGCACGCGAGGCACAGGGTCGAAAGTTGGCGTTTCATTCCTTTTTCTCCGTATCGTTGTTCGCGGTCTTGCCCTTTTCTTCCTTATCCTTGCCGAAATAGAAGGTGAGCCAGAGCCCGGCGCCGATGAGCACGCCGCCGCTTTTGTAGCCGGGATAGCCGGGGTTGTTGGTCTGGAAACCGTCCGATTCGGCGAGATGACTGCCGTCGTAGTCGCTGACCGATTCGGGGAATTCGTCGACCACCTTCCCGCTTCTGCCGGTGCCGGTCTTCGGGTCCGTTGCGGTCGCCGCGATGCCGGTCGCCTTCTTCTGCGTCCGGTCGATCAGGTAGTGGCACTGGAGCGACAGGCCGGTATCGAACGAATAGTCGCCGAGCTTCCAGTTACGGACGAATCCGGCGCCGAACGACAGACGGTGGTTGTCGACATAGTTGGTGCGGCCGCTCTGTTCGGGGACCGGGGTGGGGGTGAAGGCGACATCGAGCCCCCAGCGGTTCGCGCCGAGGTCCATCGCCACGCCGGCCGACGCCTTGAAGATATCCTTCCACGCGAAACCGGGGATCGTTTCCTTCACGAAGCCGCCGTAGAGTATCGATGTCTGGCCGGTTGTTTCGTCGACATATTCCGTCTCGAGGTCGTAGTCCCAATACTTGTTTTCCTGCGGTCGGGCGTTCTGGCGGTTACGGTAATCGCTCCACCGTTCGTAGGTGCCGGTGAGCGTCGCGGTGAGCCCCAGCCCGTCGAAGTCGAACCGGCCCAGAGCGAAGGCGAGCGAGACATTGAGCGGGGTGTAGGCGTGCACGATGGAGAAGGAACTCTGACCGACCGAATTCTCCATGGGCCCCTGCATCCGCCAGAAATTCATATCGATGTCCGATTCTATCGCGTTATGCGAGGCGAGGTGGACCGTCGCGCTGATTCGCAGTTTTTCCCACGGTTTGGCGGCGATGGCGAAGTGTGGCGTCACCCGCAGGCCGATGGAGGAGCGGGCGAGTATGTCCTTTTCGTTGCGGGCGGCGTCGGGGATATAGGCGTCGGCCGTTATCTCGGTGCTGTTGATGAGCGATATGCCGACCCCGGCGGTGAGCCATTCCCAGTACACGCGTCCGCCCAGCCCCAGCGTTATCGAGAAGCCCTGCAGTCGGTCCTCATAGAGTTCAAAGTGGAGCGAGTTGGAAAAATTCGCCTCCCGTTCGTCGACGAAAAAGGAGCGCTGTCCCTGCAGTTCGGTCAGCGGCAGGATCATCGTGAAGCCGAGCGAAAGCCAGTTTTCGATGATCGCACCCACCGCGCCGACCGTCGCGTAGTAGCCGTGAGCCACCGGACTGTCGGAGCCGCGCGCGGCGAGCAGGTCGGTCGGCTGGGCCTTGAAGGGGACGCCCCGCTGGGGAAGCCCGTCGCGGACCACCCGCGCCGTATAAATGCCGGAGCCGAAGCCGCCGTTGGCGTCCATTCTACCCTGTATGTCGGCTCCGGTCGGCCGATCGAACAGCGATAGGTCGAGCCCTTGGTATGAGTAGGAAAAGGAGATGGTGACATTATCCTTCACATCGAGCAGGAGCGCCGGGTTGAAATAGGCGGTCTCGGGCCCCTGCGGCAAGGCCCGGGCGCTGAAGGGGTTGGTCCCTTCCGAGGAACCGATGAGTTCGCGGGTCGGGGAGGCGGAAAGTGAAGCGGAAAGAAGTGCGAAAACGCACACGATGCAATAGGAAAGCGACCTCATGACTCCTCAATTCGTCGTTTATCAACGCGGCTGATAATATCAAAAGACGAAGACTAGTCAAGAATTTATATACTTTTATTGTACTGAACTGTCAGCGGAATAAAGTCGGTTTATTAGCGCCAGACCAGACCGTCGATATCCCAGAGAGCGTTGTCGAGATTGAAGACACGGTAGACGGTGCCGTCACGGCCGATGATGGCCAGCCGCGATTCGCGGTCGCTCCCCGAGCCGGTGTAGATGGTCACCGCGATGAGTTGCCCGTCGGGCGAGAAGGCGAAGGGGCGGTAGTGCGACGCGAACTGTTCCGTGGTGATATAGGCGACGAAGGTCTCGTCGGGCTGGCGGTAGCCGGTGTAGGTCTCGTTCCACGGCGCGTCGAGGATGTTCCCCATGATCGACAGGCCGTTCTGCACCGAGAGATCGGGAACGAAGCGGTAGAAGAGCATCTCGTCGGCGTGGGTCGCGGCGGCCAGTCCGCGCTGGGCGACATTGCCGTCGGTCCAGGCGCCGTAGAAGGTGTAGGCGGTCATGTCGGCGCCCCCCTCATCCTCGAAGAATATCTCGCTCGATATCTCTTCGGGACCGAACCCGAGGAACGACGCCATGATGCGGTTCGTGCCGTGGACGAACTCGGCCGAAAGCGGCTTCATGTACATCGGGTTGCCGTCGCCGGTCGGCAGGAAGGGGGCGATGTTCTCGCCCGCCCCGTCGGCGGTGAACAGTTCGATGTCGAAGGTGAGATAGCCGTCGATATCGGTTTCGCCCGTTTCGTAGGTGCCGGTGAAGACGATGCGCGACCCGTCCTCGCTCACCGCCGGGTTCCAGCGGCCCACGACATACTGTTGCATGATCGAGCCGTCGCCGTAGACATCGTATTCTTTGAGTTCGCGGGCGATGAGAATGGCGGGCGTTCCCGAAATAAGACCCTGCCCGTTGAGGTTCGCCTTCCAGATGCTCCCGAGGTGGGTGTCGCTGTAGTCGGCGCTCGAGTAGAGGAGGAACGACGCATCGGCCGGGAGCGCCGGACAGTATTCGAACTTGTCGGCAGTGTCGGTGATGTTCTCGATGGTCAGGCCGTCCATCTTCAGCCGGTAGATATCGCCGTAGTTACTGCCCTCGACATGGGCCGAAAAATAGAGACCGATGCCGATATCGCCCGCCGGAAGCGCCGTGCCGGGATCGTTGTCGAGGTCGAGCGGATCGGCCGTATCGGTGTCGGTGACGAGGGTGTCGTTCTCATCGGGCTGTTCGTCCGATAGCAGGTCGTCGCCGTCCGGCAGGATATCGTCCATTTCGTCCATGTCGGCCATGCCGTCATCCCCGACCAAGTCTTCATCGGCCGTCGTGTCCACAGAGTCCATTCCGTCCACGTCGTCCGCTTCAGCCATGCTGTCGTCGGTGTCGATTTCATCGATGTCGGGATTGGTGTTCTTCTTGTCGTCGCACCCGACCGCAAATAAAAACGCGATAAGGGCGAAAAGGATCGTGCGGGTCATGTTCATCCTCCATTACGGTTCTCTACCCAAGGGGGGCATTGTAGTGAACAACCTCCGAAAATCAATCCCCGAAATAACTTTATTTTTCGTGATACCCACTCTATAATCGCGCCGGACCTTGAAGGAGAACGGTATGCTGCGGCGTTTCATAATGCTCGTCGGTTTGTTGACGCTCTGCACCGGCCTCCTGTCGGCGCAGGAGGGGTCCATTGTTACCCCCGAGGGCGAAGTGATCAACGAACAGTCGGCCCCGGAACCCGACTCCGCACAAGGCTCCGCCGGGCAGGCCGAACCAGCGCCGGCTCCCGCCGAACAGACGCAGGACGACGCGCCGATACAGCTTCCCGAAAAATGGTCCGGCGCCCGTGCCGAACAGTTCGGCCTCGGCTTCCTGCTCGGTGAACCGACCGGTATCTCGTTCCGCTGGTTCTTCCACGAGATGCAGGGGATCGACCTCCTCGCGGCGTGGGGTTGGGGCTGGAACCATCATCAGAAGATCGTCATCCACGCCGACTATCTCTTCCGTTTCTACGATCTCATCCCGATACCGAAGGGCGACACCGCCCTCTATGTCGGCGGCGGTCTGCAGGTGGGCGTTTTTGATCACGAAGAATATGACAACTATTATCACAACAAGCAAGATTGGCGTTTTCTTTTGGCGTTGCGTCTGCCGGGCGGCATTCTCTATCAGGTGCAGTCGTTCCCGATAGAGGTGCTCTTCGAACTGGCCTTCCTGTTCAATATCCTGCCCGCGCCT
Source organism: uncultured bacterium (assembly GCA_937871295.1). GTDB lineage: Bacteria > UBP6 > UBA1177 > UBA1177 > JAKLFG01 > CALMRE01. The sequence goes on from CALMRE010000074.1 coordinate 13,280, forward strand.
GCGGCCGACTTCAATGTCGGGCTCGGCCTGCGGTTCTGTTTCTGACGGGGAACTCATGACACGGCGGCTTTTCTTCACCATCTTCCTGACGGCGTTGGCGACGCTTGCCCTCGAAACGGCGTTGCCGCGCATCTTCAGCGTCACGATGTGGTATCACTACGCCTTCATGGCGGTGTCGGTGGCGATGCTCGGGATGGCGACCGGCGCGGCGAAGGTCTTCGTTGCGCGCTGGACCGAACTGGATGAGAAGGAACTGACCGGGCGCATTGCGCGGTACTCTCTCTATTTCTCGGTCGCGACGGTGCTGTCGCTCCTTGCGCTCCTTTCGATCCCCTTCGTGCCGCGGTCGACCGGCGTCGGCATCTACGCGATGGCCTTCATCTACGCCGTCGCGGCGGTCCCGTTCTACTTCTCGGGGGTGATCGTCTCGGCGATACTCTCGACCCGTTTCATCGCGCTGGTGAGCGGCCTGTACGCCGCCGACCTCGCCGGTGCGGCGGTGGGGGCGCTCCTGTTCTTCTTCTTCCTGCGGCTGACCGACGCGGTCAGTTTTGTGATACTCGTGGCGTCGCTCCCGGCGCTCGCCAGCTATCTCCTGAATCGCCGCCGCACGGCTCTGGCCGTCTGCCTCCTGTTCGTCGCGCTGGCCGGCGCCAACCACGATGAACGCTTCTTCCGCATCGAATGGCAGAAGGTCGAGACGGGACAACTCATCGTCGCGGTCGACACCCTCACCGAGTGGGAGGGATGGACGCCGTTCTCGCGCATCACGGTCCAGAACTACTTCGATTCGGCCTTCGGCTGGGGCACCTCGAACGCCTTCCCCGAGGAATTCCCCGACTACAAGATAGGGCAGAAGAACCTCATCATCGACGCGGCGGCGGCGACCATCATCACGATGCGCGGCAGACCGATAGAGGATCTCCAGCACCTCCGCTACGACATCACCAACCTCGCCCATCATATCGTTCCCGACGCCCGCGTGGCGGTCATCGGCGTCGGCGGCGGCCGCGATCTTCTGTCGGCGCTCCATTTCAAACAGAAAGAGGTCTGGGGGATCGAGATAAACGAACGGATACTCGAGGCGATAACCGGGCCGTACCGCGACTTCACCTATCCCTTCGCCGATTTTCCGAACGTACACCTCGTTCACGACGAGGCGCGCAGTTTCATCGAACGGACCGACCTCAAATTCGACATCATTCAGGCGTCGCTCATCGATTCGTGGGCGGCGACCGCGTCGGGCGCCTTCGTCCTGACCGAGAACAGCCTCTACACCGTCGAAGGATGGGAGGCGTTCCTGTCGAAACTCTCCGACCGCGGCGCGGTGACGATGTCGCGCTGGTACTACAAAAAACGGCCGGGAGAGCTCCTGCGGCTCGCGTCGCTTGCCTACGAGGCGCTGGCGGCGGCGGGGGTCGAAAAACCGGCGGAACACATCATGCTCGCGGCGACCACCTTCTCGTTCGGTGACGATACGGGACTCTCCGACGAAGAGAAAAAGGCGCGCGCGGAGAACGCCTACGGCACCGGCACCATCATCGTGTCGAAAAAACCGTTCGACGGTGATGCGGTGAACAAGTTCCTGACCACCTGCGAACGCTACAAATTCGAGGTGTTCCTCGCGGCGGGCTACGAGGGGGCGTCGATCTTCCAGCATATCGTCGATGGCGACCGGCGTGCGGCGATGATCGCCTCCTATCCGCTCAAACTCACCGCGCCGACCGACGATAATCCGTTCTTCTTCAACATGCTCAAACCCTCGGCGCTCCTGCAATACCGCGGCATCGAGAAGGAGGGACCGCTCAACACCAACCTCGGTGCGGTGCGCAACCTCGTCATCCTGCTCGGCATCGTGACGGTGCTGGCGCTTCTGCTCATCGTCGTCCCGATACTTTCGGCGATGGAGCGGAAAAGCGCGGCGATGCTCCTCCATCCGTGGAGCCTTTATTTCGCCGCCATCGGCTTCGGCTTCATGCTCATTGAGATCGCGCTCATCCAGAAGTTCACCGTCTTCCTCGGCCATCCGACCTACAGCCTGCTCGTGGTCCTCTGCACGATACTCCTCTTCACCGGCTTCGGCAGCTGGCTCGCGGGACGGCTGAAAGGGAAACTCGCGCCGGTCCACATCTTCATCCTGCTTATCGCGGTGGTGACGGCGGCGGGCGGCGTGAATATGTTCGTTCTGCCGCACCTTTCGGGTCTGCCGCTCGCGGTGCGGATACTCTACAGCGCCGGGGTGATGGCGGCCATCGGCACGGTGCTCGGGATGCCCTTCCCGACCGGGATGGCGTCACTGGAAGGGGAGCAGAAGGAATGGGGGCCGTGGCTCTGGGGGATCAACGGCGCGCTCGGCGTCGTCTCATCGGTGCTGGCGACGGCGCTGTCGCTCTTTTTCGGGATATCGGTGACCTTCTTTGTCGGGGTGGCGGCCTATCTGCTGGCGCTCGCCGCCTGCACGGCGGCCGTTGGGATCAAGCGTTCTTAGAACGGTACCAATCGTAGGCTTTGCGGACACCTTCTTCGAGCATCGTCTTGGGCTTCCATCCGAGCGACTGCAGTTTCGAGACATCGAGCAGTTTGCGCGGTGTCCCGTCGGGCTTGGTCGTATCCCAGAGGATATCGCCTTTGAAGCCGACCGTCTTTTTCACCAGTTCGGCCAGTTCGCGTATCGTGAGATCGACGCCGGTGCCGATGTTGATGTGGGTGTTGCGCACCTCCGTCATCCCCTTCGAGAGATCGGCGAAGTTCACTTTCTCCATCAGGAAGACGCAGGCGTCGGCAAGGTCGTCGACATAGAGGAACTCGCGCTTCGGCGTCCCGGTCCCCCAGAGCGTCACTGACTTATCGCCCTTTAGTTTCGCCTCGTGGAACTTCCGTATCATCGCGGGCATGACGTGGCTCGTCTGCAGGTCGAAGTTGTCGCCGGGGCCGTAGAGATTGGTCGGCATCACCGCGATGAAGTTGGTCCCGTGCTGGATATTGTACGATTCGCAGAGTTTGATCCCCGCGATCTTCGCGATGGCGTAGGGCTCGTTGGTGTATTCGAGTTCTCCCGTCAGTAGCGCCGGTTCGGTCATCGGCTGAGAGGCCAGTTTCGGATAGATGCACGACGAGCCGAGGAAGAGCAGTTTCTTCACGCCGTGTTTATGGGCGGCGTCGATGAGGTTGAGTTCTATGGCGAGATTATCATAAATAAAATCGGCACGGTAGGTGTTGTTCGCGACGATGCCGCCGACGCGGGCCGCCGCAAGGAACAGGTATTCGGGTTTCTCGGCCTTGAAAAAGGCGTCGACCGCGTGACGGTCGCGCAGATCGAGTTCGGCGAGACTCCGGCCGACGAGGTTGGCGTAGACCTTCTTCTCAAGACCGCGCCACAGCGCCCCGCCGACGAGCCCCACATGCCCCGCGACATATATCTTTGCGTTCTTTTCCATCGCGTCAGTCCCCGAGATTGGGCCGTATCTTGTAATGGTGCTGTTTCAGGAGTTCGTCGCGCCGCGCCTCGGCCATGTCGGCGGCGGTCATCTCCTGCACCAGTTCTTCGAGCGTATGCTCCGGCACCCAACCCAGTTTCGTCCGCGCCTTGGTGGCGTCGCCGATGAGCAGTTCGACCTCGGTCGGCCGGAAGTAGGCGGCGTCGACCTTGACCACCGTGTCGCCCTTCTTGAGCGTTCCCGCCGTGCCGGCCGTCGCGATCAGCCGCGCCTCATCCAGCACCTCGATGCGGCCGACCTCGTTCTTTCCCTCGCCGCTGAAGCCGAGCGTCACGCCCAGTTCGGCGAAGGCCATCCGGACGAACTCGCGCACCTCGGTGGTGCGGCCCGTGGCGATGACGAAATCCTCCGGCGTGTCGTGCTGGAGCATCAGATACATGGCGCGGACATAGTCCTTTGCGTGGCCCCAGTCGCGTTTCGCCCCGAGATTGCCGAGGAACAGGCACTTCTGGAGGCCGAGCGCGATGCGGACCGCGGCGCGGGTGATCTTGCGGGTGACGAAGGTCTCGCCGCGCACCGGCGATTCGTGGTTGAACAGTATCCCGTTGCAGGCGAAGAGGTTGTAGGCCTCGCGGTAGTTGACCGTTATCCAGTAGCCGTACAGTTTCGCGGCGGCGTAGGGACTGCGGGGATAGAAGGGGGTCGTCTCCTTCTGCGGCGTTTCCTGCACCAGTCCGTAGAGTTCGGAGGTCGACGCCTGATAGAAGCGGGTCTTTTTTTCAAGACCGAGTATCCGTATCGCCTCGAGGAGCCGTAGCGTGCCGAGTGCGTCGGAATTGGCGGTGTACTCGGGCGTTTCGAACGACACCTTGACATGCGACTGCGCCGCGAGATTGTAGACCTCGTCGGGCTGTACCTCCTGCATGATGCGGATGAGGTTGGTCGCGTCGGTCAGATCTCCGTAATGGAGGAAGAACTTGACCGCCTTGTCATGCCGGTCCTGATAGAGATGATCGATGCGGTCGGTGTTGAACAGCGACGACCGCCGCTTGATGCCGTGGACGGTATAGCCTTTGTCGAGCAGCAGTTCGGCCAGATAGGCGCCGTCCTGACCGGTGATGCCGGTGATGAGAGCCGTTTTTGCCATGAGGAAGCCTCCCCTTCATGCAGTGGGGCGATTATAGCCGCCCCCCGATATTAGGAAAGTTTTTTGGTGTATCTCCCGGTGAGTGGACATCCGGCAAAAACATAACATGCCGAAATAAATAGGGTAAAGTGTCCGGTTCACAATTTGCTAGTAGAAAGTGCTTGATTTTGAGGCGGATGGAACTTACAATCACGTTGCGTTGTCTAACGAAGTGACAGACGAATAGGAGGTGCCTGATGAGCAGACTATCCCTTCTGGCGGCCATTATTGCCTTGTGCGGCGCTCTGTACGGGTTCGACGATCCCCGTTCACTCGAGAACCGGCTGGTCCTCCCCGAATTCCTGACCAACCTCTACAGCGACCCGCTCGATCCCGACGGCGACAGCGAGATACAGCCCTTCATCGTCAACGGTCAGGCGACCAACTACACGATGTATCAGGGGGCGGTCGGTCTCCTGATGAACACCTCGCAGGGGCAGGCGATCTGTACTGCGTCGCTCATCGATCCCGAGGTCCTGCTGACCGCGGGCCACTGCGTCTACCTCAAGGAGTATAACCAGTTGGTCTACGATGCCGTTTCCAATCCCTCTTCCATACAGGTCAAGAACGGCGCCAACATCATGAACAACACCCTCGCCAGCGCTGTGCAGGTCAAGAAACACGAAGGGTGGACCGGCGAACTCGGCTGGAGCGTCAACAACGACATCGCGATGATCAAACTCAACAAAAAGATAACCGATATCGATATGTTCGGTCTGCGCGATCTTCCCGAGGACTCGCTCGGCGAGACCGGCGTCATCGTCGGTTACGGCATCACCAAGACCGGCGCCTACGATTCGGGCATCCACCGCTGGGGCAACGCGAAGATACTCACCCGCGACAGCACGAAGAAACTCATCGAGGTCGGCAACCCGTCGGGGACCTGTCAGGGCGATTCGGGCGGTCCGTTCCTCACCACGCAGAACGGCATGCTCGTCGTGTCGGGGATCACCTCGTTCGGCGGTCAGACCTGCTACGCCGACCGTGACGGCTGGGATACGTGGGTCATCAAATACCGCGACTGGATCATCAATACCCTCATCGAGTTCACCGGCCACGGCCTGTTGAGCGGCGGCACTTGCGGCGATGGCGACGATGTCTGCTCTCAGGGCCAGACGCTCGACTGCGCGCAGGTCGACAGCAAGTACGAACCGGGGACCAGCGCCCCCTGCAACGCCGGTTGTTCGTGGTGGGACACCTCGGTGTGCGACCCGGTCTGCGGCGACGGCTTCGTTCTGCCGCCCGAGGTGTGCGAGGCGGGGATGACCGCCGACTGCGGCACCATCGGCCAGTTCCTGCCGGGCGACACCGCGCCGTGCAACGACGCCTGTTCGGGCTACAACACCGCCTACTGCACCGCCACCCTCTGCGGCGACGGTCTCAAGGAGGGGAACGAATTCTGCGACACCGAGATGACCTCCTGCGAGACGCTCGGCGACTACAATAAATATCTCTACTCCCGCTGCAACGCAAACTGCTCCGGTTTCGATGTCTCCGACTGCGCGAACGGGACCATCCTGTGCGGCAACGGCGCGATCGAAGCGCTGGAACAGTGCGACGACGGCAACAACACCTCGGGCGACGGCTGTTCCTCGCGCTGTAAGAGCGAAGGGGACACGCCGGTCTGCGGCGACGGCGTCAAGGAGGGGGCCGAGCAGTGCGACGACGGCAATAAGGTCAACGGCGACGGCTGTTCGGCCGGGTGCCTGATCGAGGCGACCGCGGTCTGCGGCAACGGCACTAAAGAGACGGGCGAAGAGTGCGACGACGGCAACAAGGTGAATGGCGACGGCTGTTCGGCCGCCTGTCTCACCGAAGATCCGAACGCCGAGTGCGGCAACGGCGTCAAGGAGGCGGGCGAGGCCTGCGACGACGGCAATCTCACCCCCGGCGACGGCTGTGAACCCAACTGCACACTCACCCCGGCGACCTGCGGCAACGGCGTCAAGGAGACGGGAGAACAGTGCGACGACGGCAACAAGAATAACGGCGACGGCTGTTCGGCCGCCTGTCTCACCGAAGACCCGAACGCGGTCTGCGGCAACGGCGTCAAGGAACTGGGAGAACAGTGCGACGACGGCAACCTGATACCGGGCGACGCCTGCAACCCCGACTGCACCCTCCCGGCCAGCGGCAACGCGGTCTGCGGCAACGGCGTCCTCGAATTAGGCGAACAATGCGACGACGGCAATCTGGTCCCCGGCGACACCTGCGATCCCGATTGCACCTACCCCGGCACCAAGCCTCCCAAGAACGGGTCGAACGGTTGCGCGCTGGTATTGTTGTAGCTTTTTGAGAGGGAAAAATACTTGACTTACGGGCATGCGCTCATAGGATTGACGATGTTTTTGTGGGGTTAACCCTTTATCATCCTTTATGGAGGTATCGAAGATGAAGAATTGGAACCTTTTCGCGATCATGATCGTCGTGGCTCTTTTCGCCGTTTCCTGCGGCGACGAAGACCCGAACACCAACATCGGCGGCACCTGCTCCACCGAGAACGCGCTGATGTGTGAAGGCGACGCCATCCTTCAGTGCACCGGCGGCAACTGGGCCGAGATCTGGAACTGCGCCGATGAAGGTCAGGGCACCTGCACCCAGAACGGTACGGTCGCCTCCTGCACCGGCACCACCAGCGACAACACCCTTCCGACCGACACCGACACCACCACCCCGACCGACACCGACACCCCGGTCACCGGCACCTGCGGCGACAACATCACCAACGGCACCGACGTGTGTGACGGCGATCCCAAGAACTGCGTCGACATCAGCGCCTCCTACACCGGCGGCATCGCGCTGTGCAAAGCCGACTGCACCGGTTGGGACACCAGTTCCTGTCAGGGCGCGGCCGACACCGACACCGCGACCCCCGACACCGACACCGTGGCCAGCGGCAAGACCTGCTCCGAGATCAACACCTGCATGGGTGACTGCGCCGATCAGGCGTGTGTCGATGCCTGCTTTGCGGCCGGCACCACAGAAGCTCAGGCCCAGTACAACGCCCTGATGACCTGCGTGGAAGGCAACTGCGCCACCGAGTGCGGATCGGGCGGTTCGAACGAAGCGTGCAACACCTGCGCCGGCGAGAAGTGCCCCGACGAGATGGATGCCTGCTTCACGGTCAATGTGACCCCGTACGGCACGATGAATGCCCCGAACGCGAACATTCCCTACATCTACGACGGCGACGGTGACGTGAACGCCCAACTTCAGGCCAACCAAAGCGGCGCGGTCATGAACGGCGTGTTCACCGGCACCTACGGCCCGAGCAAGCCGCTCCCCCCCAATGGCGGCCAGCAGACCTTCGCGTTGGCGATCCACTATGCCGCCGATGGCGCCAACCCGGCGGCCCTGCAGGTCCAGCAGCTCACCCAGACCTCAACGGCGCTCGTGAATCCGATAATCCTTTTTCAGTTCACCACCGATGCGGTCACTCCCGGACAGTATACGGTCGATCTGACTCAGGAGGCGACGGCGCTGAGTTATCTCATCAATGTCGATGCGAACAACAATCAGTGCATGCTGGCGTTCGTGTCGGGCAGCACGGTCAATGTGACCGCGTCGACCAACACCACCGCGCCCAGCGGCGGTTCGATCACCTTCAACGCCACGAATCTCAAACTCTACCATCCGACCGAGACCCCCTTCGGCGACATCTCCGCCGACCTTGGCCAGCAGATCACCATCTGCGTGAAGGAATAACCGGACCTTTTTCCGTACCTTCGGGCCCTCCCCGCGCGGGAGGGCCCTTTTTTTTGCTATCGCTTTTCGCCGCGCTATAATCACACCGTCATTCGTGAGGAAAAGGAGGAGCGATGCGACTGTTCACCAAAGAGGAACTGCTGTGGCGCGGCGGTCGTTTCCAGAAGCGGCTCGGCGAGGCCGGCATCGGTGCGGCGCTGCTGACCGCCAACAGCGATCTCTATTACTTCACCGGATCGGTACAGCGCGGGATGGTCATCATCCCGGCGACCGGCGAACCGCGCTACTTCGTGCGGAAATACCTTGACCGGGCGCTGCGCGAATCGCCGCTTGCGGTCGAACCCTTCGACGCGGCGGCGGTCACCGCCCTATTCCGGGGGGCGGACGCGGTCGGGTTCGCGGCCGACAGCATGACGGTGGCGGAATACGAGTTCCTGAAAAAGAAACTGCTTCCCGCGGGGGCCGAACTGCGCGATATGTCCCTGCCGCTCGCCCTGACCAAGATGGTGAAAAGCGCCGCCGAGATCGCGCTCCTCGAAAAGGCGGCCGCCATCAACCGGGCGGTCATGCGGCACGCGATCGAAAGTTTCCGCCCCGGGATGCGCGATATCGATATGCAGGTGACGCTGGAATCGTACGCCCGGCGCGAACTGGGGCATCAGGGTTCCTTCTGGCTGCGCGGCCCCAACATGGAGGCGGCGCTGTCGCTGGTGGTCACCGGCACTTCCGCGCTCGAACCGACCTATACCGATTTTCCCATCGGCGGCCGGGGGCTTTCCCCGGCGGTCGCGCAGGGGGCGTCGGGCGAAACGATAGTGCGCTCTTTCGTCGTCGATTTCATCGGCACCGCCCACGGGTACAATGCCGATTCGACCCGCACCTTCTTCGTCGGCCGCCCGGAGGAACGGATCGGGGATATGTATCGTGAACTCGTCGGTTTTCTCGATCGCGTCGTCTCCTTCATCACCCCCGGGGTTACCGGCGAAGAGGCATGGAACTACGCGACCGCGCTGGTCGCCGAATGCGCGTGGCATGACTGGTTCATGGGGCTTGAAACAAAGGTCCGGTTCCTCGGCCACGGTATCGGGACCGAGGTGAATCAACTGCCGGTCATCGCCGCGAAACAGGCGGTCCCGTTCGCCGACGGGATGACCGTGGCTATAGAGCCGAAGATATTCGTCCCCGGCTGGGGCATCGTCGGTATCGAGAACACCTACCTCATGGAGGGCGGACGGCTCCGGGTCCTGACCGGCGGCACCGAGACGCTCGAAGAGGTCACCATCGGATAGGGGGAGCGGCGTCATGGAATTCTTCAAGAGTGTCTTCCGGTTTTTTGTCGTGATGTTCGCGCTGTTCGGTCTGCTCGTCTTCCTGCTCATCGCGGGCGGCGTGACCGCGGCGGTCAATTATGCGAAGAAGCAGGATATGCTCGCGCCCGCCGAGGCGATCCTGACTCTCACCATTGACGGCCGCATCGTCGAGAACGCTTCGCGCGATATCGTCCTTTCGGAGATTATCGGTCCGTCCGTCACGGTGTTCGACGCCGTGACACGGCTCGAACAGGCGGCGGCCGATCCGAACATCAAAGGACTGCTCGTCCGCATCGCCGCACACGAACTTTCCTACGCTCAGGTGCAGGAACTGCGCGATGCGGTCCATGCCTTCCGCAGGTCGGGTAAACCGGCGGTGGTCTATGCCGACACCTTCGGCGAACTCACCCGCGGACTCCCTTCCTATTACCTCGCCGCAGCTTTCGACGAAATATACCTCCAGCCCGCGGGGATGGTCGACATATCGGGCGTCGCCGCCGAAGGGCTGTTCCTGAAGGGACTGCTCGCCAAACTCGGCGTCGAACCGATCGGCGAGACCCGCAAGGAATATAAGAATGCGTGGAACATCTTCACCGAGGATAAGTACACCGCTCCGCACCGCGAGGCGGTCGAACGGCTGCTTGCCTCGACTTTCGACCGCGCGGTCAGCGATATCGCCCGCGATCGCGGCGTCGATCCGGCGGCCCTGCGCGCGCTGGTTGACCGCGCTCCTCTTTTTTCGGCCGAAGCGCTGGCGGCGAAACTCATCACCGGGGTGAAATACCGCGACGAGGTGCTGGCGCTGATGGAACAGAAGGCCGGCTGCGCCCGCTACCAGCCGCTGGCGCGCTACACCCCTTCGCCGTTCGACGGGCTGGGTTCGCAGCCCACCGTCGCGGTGGTCGTCGCCGAAGGCGAGATCCGGCGCGGCCGGGGCGAGACCGATCCGTTCGGCCGGCGCAATACGATAGGTTCCGACACGACGGCCAAGGCGATCCGCGACGCGGCGGCCGATCCCGAGGTGCAGGCGATCGTTCTGCGGGTCAATTCGCCGGGCGGGTCGGTGGTCGCTTCCGAAACGATCTGGCATGAGGTCGTCACGGCGGTCAGGAACACCGAAAAACCGGTCATCGTTTCGATGGGCTCGCTCGCGGCCTCGGGCGGTTACTACATTTCGATGGCGGCCGACCATATCGTCGCCCAGCCCGCCACCATCACCGGGAGCGTCGGGGTCATCGTCGGCAAATTCTACACCCCCGAGATGTGGAAGAAGCTGGGGATCACCTTCGATGCGGCGCAGATCGGGGCGAATGCCCGGCTCTTCTCCTCCAACACGCGGCTGGACGAGAAACAGCAGGCGCTTCTCGACCGGGTGCTCGACGATGTGTACGACACCTTCGTGACGCGCGCCGCCGACGGCCGGAAAAAGAAGCCCGAAGATTTCGAACAGTACGCAAAAGGCCGGGTTTGGACCGGAGAGGACGCCAAGGAGCGGGGGCTGGTCGACGAATTGGGCGGCTACGCGCAGGCCTTCGATGCGGCGCGGCAGCGGATCGGACTCCAGCCCGGAGCGCCCCTCTCGTTCAAGTTCTACCCCGAAGAGCCGCGCCTCTTCGACTATCTGTTCGACCGCGCCGGAGACGACGAAGCGGCGGCCGGAGCGGGACTGCTGTCGGATATCGCCGGGATCCTGCGGCGCATCGCGGCGCTCGCGGCGCTCATCGAAAAGGCTGAACAGACAGGGTTGCGGCTCGAGAGCGAGCCGGTCGACATCCGCTAATCGGCGGCGCCGTTCAGATAACCGATCACCAGTTCCCGCATCGTCGGCGGTCTGCCGATATCCTCTTCCGTGAAGACCAGCCATTCGGCTATGATGGGTCCGATGGTCAGGAAGTTCGCTTCGTCCCCGGCGCCCGATACGATGCGGTGGGTCCGGCGCGCCTCGTCGAGGCGGGCGGTGTAGAGCAGTTTGCCGTTCTTGAGGATGACGAAACGGTCTATCAGCGATTCGGGCTCGTAGAGTTCGGTCGATGCGAGCAGTACCGTCGAGCGGTGTTCGTCGGTGAAGGAGCGCAGGATGTCGCAGAGGATATCGCTTTCCTGCGGCGTGATATGCTGGAACGGTTCGTCGATGAGCAGCAGTTGCGGACGGCAGGCCAGAGCGCCGAGTGTCAGGAACAGCGAGCGCATTCCCATCGGGGCGAAATCGATGCGCCGCGAAAGGTCCCACGCGAACTGATCGGCGAACCGGAGGAACAGCGTATCGTCGAAACGGGGATAGAGCAGTTTCCAGACGCGATGGTAGTCGCGGGCGGTGAACCCGGTGAAGACCGAACGCTGGTCGCCCGACGAGGCGACGGCGCTGCGGCGGAAACGCGACACCGGTCCGCCGTCGATACGGATATAGCCCGCCGAAGGGGGCAGTTCGCCGCTCACGGTGCGCATGAGGGTGGTCTTCCCCGAACCGTTGGGACCGAGTATCACGACGATCTCGCCCGGTCCGGTGATGAACGAAACGTCATGCAGTCCCACCTGTTCGCCGAAACGCTTCGACACCTTTTCGACGATGAGACTCACAGCCGCCTCCCGGTTATGAGGTAGTGCCCGTAGGCGGCTCCCAGCAACAGCAGCGCGACCAGTCCGGCGTACAGAGGCTCCTCCTGATAGAAAACGCTGAAAGCGCGGAAGGGATGACCGGCGCCGAGCGCCGCGCCGGCGGTCGTTTCGACGAAAAGCGCCATCACCGGCAGGGTCAGCGTATCGCGTCCCGATGCGGCGCCGATGAGCGATATCGAGAAGTAGGCGGTGAAGAAGATGAGCATGGCGACCAGTTTCACCGGCCAGTCGGCATCGACCGCGAGCGTTCCGCTGATAAGGGCGCCGAGCAGTATCGCCAGAAGGCCGAAGCCGTAGGAGCACAGGAAGATGCCGGTCCGGGTGAAGGGAAGAGAGAGATACATGCCGATGCGGCGCGACTGGACATCTTTGGGGAGGAGCGACGCGGCGAAGAACATCACCGCGAGGAAGAGCAGCCCGCTGCGCGGCAGAAGGAAAAGCAGAAAAATGACGCCGAGCGCCCGTTTGCGGGTCAGTTCTATCTGCAGGAAGGCTTCGAAGGCCCGCAGAGTGCGCACCAACGCGCCGTCATTCATAGGAAGCTCCCCCGGATGATGTCGTGTATCCAGCGGTACAGGCTCTCCATGTCGGCGAGCCACGCGATGAGGATTATCTGCAGGGCGACCGCGGGGAACAGTATCCAGCGGCGGAAACAGACCCCGGCGGCGATGAGCGCCAGCGCGCCGCAGACGGCCGATACCGGCCGCGACATGCCGCACAGCGGCAACAGCGCCAGCGCGATGGCGACGATCAGCCAGACAGTGCGCGCGGTGCGCGGCGCGGTGCCGGGATAGAGCGGTGTCATCTCGTTATTTCACCAACGACAATATCTCTGTGTAGGCGGCGCCCTTGTCGGGATATTTGCCCGACATCTCCTGCGCGATGTCTGCCGCCGTTTTCCCTTCGGTATTCTTGGCCGTCCGGTCGGCCCCTTTCTCGATAAGGAGCTTGACCACGGCGGCGTTGCCGCGCAGCGCCGCGATCATGAGCGCCGTGTTGCCCCGTTTGTCGGCCACCGCGATATCGGCGCCGGCGCCGATGAGCGCGTCGGAGACCTTCGGAAAACCGCTCCACGCCGCCCACAGGAGCGCCGTCCAGCCGTCCTTGTCCTTGAGATCCTTATCGGCGTTCTTCTCGAGCAGGAGCGTGGTGGCTTCGAGCCGTTTCACCTCATCCTTCGCGACCAGTTCGCCGCTCTTATAGTTGACGTAGGCGGCCCACATCAGCGGGGTGCGCCCTTGTTCGTCGAGGTTGTTGACCCGGCCGCCCTCGGCCTCGATGAGTTTCTTCATCTGGTCGATGTCGTTCTGGATGATCGACGCGATGATCGGGTCGGTCTTCACGCCGCTCCCTTTCAGCAGATCGGCCGCGTAGATGCTCAGAACGGCGAAGATCGAACTGAAGGCCATCAGTATGAGGGCGTCCTTGATGATGGGCAAATATTTATTCATCGTATCCTCCCTCCGTTAGTGGGCCGCTTCCGCGGCGCCGTCTTTCTTCTCCTCGTCGTCGGTCTTGGTCGACGCGAGGCTGTTGCGCAGCAGAATGACCGCGATGGGGCTTATCGCCGCGAGGAAGAAGTAGATCATCCACATCCACTCGGGGCTATCCATATAGCTGACGTTGCCGGTATCTATCTTCGCCCGGACGCCCTCATAGGAGTAACCGGCTATCAGGATGCCCGACACGAACCCGTTGATGGGCCGCGCGATGAACATCGGCAATGCCGACAATCCCATGTAGGAGGCCACCTTGTCCTTTGGCGCGACCGATGCGGTGTACTCCACGAAACGCGGCGAGAAGATCAGTTCACCCACGGCGAACACGAATATCTGCGCGACGATGATGTAGATATAGGCCTGATTCATGTTCTCGATGCCGGGGATGGCGAGTATCCAGCTGTTGGGAACGGCGAGGAACAGCAGCGACAGCGCCGATATCAGCATGCCCACGACGATGAGTTTCACCGTGTCGAACTTGTTGATGATCGGGATGAAGAGGATGAGGCCCACGACGATGATGAAGGGGTTCAGCGAGTTGACGAGCCCCAGTTCGAAATCGTTGTAGAGCGTCCGCAGATAGTATTTCGGCATGACCATCGTCTGGTGGGTGAAGACGAGCCGGACGCCGAGCGTCAGCACGAGGAAGAGGACCAGTTTCTGGAACGCGCTTTCCTTCCACACCTCGGCGAAGATCTGAAGCGGCGTCTTCTGCGGAGTGGGATCGGCCGCCTTCTCGGCCGCCGTCTCCTCGGCGTGCTTGTTGGTGATGAGCACGGCGCAGATGAGGGTCAGCACCGTCATCGCGAAACTGAAATTGAATATCATCAGGTTGCCCTTCACGGTGCCGAACATGGTGCGGAAACCGTCGAAGACCACCGCGCCGGCGAGCATCGCGCCGATGTTCATGATGAGGTAGTAGACATTGAAGCCGGTGCCGCGGTTCTCGGGGGTGGTGAAGTGGCGCAGCGCCGCGTTGGTGTTGGTGACGATGGTGGCGGTGCCCAGCGCCATGACGATGAGCAGACCCATCGTGACGTACTTCAGCGGTTCGCCGGTCATCAGTTCCGGCGCGACACCCATCCCGAGACGCGAGATGATGAGCAGTATCGTCGCGATGTAGTAGGTCCGCTTGACCCCGAGCGTGTCGCAGATGGAGCCGACCGTGAACATGAACGCCGTGATGAACATGAAGAAGACGCCCTGCCAGATACCGGTCTCCATGTCGCTGAACCCGACATTGTCATTCAGGTAGAGCGAGATCACGATGATGATCGAGAAGTAGGCCAGTCCGTCGAAGAACTGAATGGCGTTGACCATCCAGAAATCCTTCGAGACCGTCTTCATGATCTTGAATTCCGAGAAGTAATTCTTAACCGCTGCGAACATGCGCATGCCTCCGAAACAAGCGTAGATAAAAAAGAGCGTTTCATCGTAACCGCCCCTCCCTTAAAGTCAAGGAAAACGGCGGGGTATAAAAGGCGCTATCCGGTCCGATTTGTTGACTTTGCGGAGCGCCACCCGTACAATGGCCCGTTCACGGTTACGCGGAGAGGATAACGGTGCGTCTTTTCTACGATATCATAGGGGATAAGCGGGACGGCCGCGAACTTTCGGCCGACGATATCACCCGTTTTCTGACCGGCTATCTCCGCGACGAACTGACCGACTACCAGATGTCGGCGCTCCTGATGGCGGTCTGCATCCGGGGACTCACCCCGGCCGAACTGTCGGTCTGGGCCGATACGATGCTCCGTTCGGGGCAGGTGCTTTCCTTCCCCGACGACGGCCGCCCGGTGGTGGACAAACATTCGACCGGCGGGGTGGGGGACAAGATATCGATCCCGCTGGCGCCGCTCCTTGCCGCGCTCGGATTCCGCGTGCCGATGATATCGGGCCGCGGGCTCGGCCATACCGGCGGTACGCTCGACAAACTCGAATCGATACCGGGGTTCCGGGTGGGGCTCGACCTCGACTCATTCAAACGGCAGATACAGGAACTCGGCGTGTCCATGATCGGACAGACGGCCGAGATCGCGCCGCTCGACCGGCGGCTCTACGCCCTGCGCGATGTGACCGGCACGGTCGAATCGGTGCCGCTCATCGCGAGTTCCATCATGTCGAAAAAACTGGCCGAAGGGATAGAGGGGCTCCTGCTGGATGTGAAGACCGGCGACGGCGCCTTTATGCGGGAGATGCGCGACGCCAAACGGCTCGCCCGGACGATGAAGGCGATCGGCGCGCGCGCCGGAAGAAAGATGGCGGTACTCATCACCGATATGTCCGAACCGCTCGGCCGCGCCGCGGGCCACGCCCACGAGATCGCCGAATCGATAGCGGTGTTGCGGGGCGAGGAGGTGCCGCAGGTGACCGCGCTGACGGTGCGGCAGGCGGCCGAACTGCTCGTCGCCTTCGGGCGGTCAAAAAGCCGCGCCGCGGGCGAACAGGAGGCGCGCAGACGGCTGTTCGACGGCACGGCGCTCGCGCTGTTCCGGCGGCTGGTCGAACGGCAGGGAGGCGATCCGCGCGTCATCGATGATCCGTCGCTCCTGCCGCAGGCGCCGCAGGTCCACGAACTGACGGCGGTCCGTGACGGCCATCTTTCGCGGGTCGGCGCACGCGCGGTGGGCAAGGCGCTGGTGGCGCTCGGCGGCGGCCGGGTCCGCAAGGAGGACGCCATTGACGCGGCGGTCGGGATGACCTTTCCGAAGAAGGTGGGCGAACCGGTCGTGAAGGGGGAGCCGGTCATCCGGATACACTACCGCGACCGCGCGCGGCTCGACGCGGCGCTCGAACTGCTGACCGGGGCGATCGAGATCGCGTTGCGGCCGGTGCTACCGCCCGAACTCGTCGCGGGGCGTCTGTAACGTGCGCAATCCCCATTTTTACTTCACCGCCCGCCGCTTTTTCGTCGCCTCGGGGGGAACGCTTTTCCGTTTGTTGTCGGGCGTGGCGCTCCGTTCGGTCCGCTACGAGGTGGCCGACGAGGAGGAACTGCGGCGCATCGCGTCGGAGAAACAGACCATCTTCTACATATCCAACCGCTCCTCCCTCATCGAGCAGTTCCTGCTGAACGCTTTTTTCATCGCCCGCGGTATCCGCGTTCCCTCCCACTCCTTTGGGCCGCGGACCTTGCTGTTCTTCCGTTTCGGCGAGTTGCTGCGCCTGTTCATCGAATGGCTCAAGGGGGGGCGTGCGCGCCGCTACGCCCAGAAGATAACGGGACTCTACCTGCCGGTCGAGGATCAGGATTTCTTCGCCCGCGACCCCGGCTGGGCCGACTTCATAGCGAAGGTCCCGTCGCGCGAGATACGGGTGGTGCCGGTCACGACGCTCTGGAACAAGGAGGTGGTGGAAAAGAGCCGGAAGGAGGAGAGCTGGCTCATTCCGTTCATCGGCACCTACCATCTCTGGCCCACCTTCCGCGAACTGCTGCTGTTCCTGCTCGGCCGCCGGCGGCTCGCGCTCCGCATCGGGCTGGCCCACACCATCGTCCGTGAGAGGTATACCCGCCATATCTACCGCAAATTCTACGCGCTGCTCAAGGAGGAGAAGAAGAACATCGTCGGCGCGAGCCTCCGCAACTGGCTGGAGATCCGCAACGAGACGCTGTTCGATCTCGACTTCGGGTACGAGGCCGACCGGGAAACGGCCGAAAAATGCCTGAACGAGATAGCGACCCGCTACAGTCCGTACTTCACCGACGGGGTCTCGCGGGTCATCGGACGGCTTCTTTCGTCGGTCTTCCCGCGCATCGTCCACCGCCCCGAAGAGACGCGCTACCTGCGGCGGCTGGCCGCCATCCGCAACATCACGCTGGTGTTCGTGCCGTCGCACCGCAGTTATTTCGATTACCTCATCATGTTCAATCTCCTCTACCGCGAACAGGTGGCGGTGCCGCTGGTGGTGGCGGGCGACAACCTCAACTTCTTCCCGCTGGGCGGCGTGTTGCGGCGGCTCGGCGCCTTCTTCATCCGGCGCCGGGTGCGCGACGACCGTCTCTACAAGGAGGTTTTCGGCGCCTATCTGCGCAAGATCGTCGAATCGGGCTACCACATCGAATTTTTCATCGAAGGGGGCCGGACGCGGTCGGGCAAGGTCCGCGCGCCGCGCACCGGGGTCCTGTCGATGCTCGCCGACATCAAGAAGCGGAGCGGCCGGCGCATCTACATCGTGCCGGTGTCGATAACCTACGAGAAACTGCGCGAGGTGCAGCAGTATCAGGCCGAGGTGTCGCGCGCCAAAGAGCCGGAGCGGCAGGGTTTCCTGCGCAAGGCGCTCGGTCTGTTCCGGACGAGCAGCGGTCCCGCCTATGTATCGTTCGGGACGCCGCTGTATCTTCCCGGCGTGATCACCGATGATTTCCCGCTCGAGGTCGCCTACCGCATCGAACGGGGCGGTCATGTCGGTTTTTCGGGGCTGTTCGCCTCGTTCTTCGCGACCGGCGACGAACTGTTCGCCCCGGCGCTCGCCCGCCGGCTGGAGCATCTGGCGGCGCTGCTGGCCAAAAGCGGCCGCTACCAACTTGCCCCGGCGCTCCAGCACGCCGACCTCAATGTGCCGCGGCTGGTCGAGAAACTGCGCGGATCGGGTCAGATCGTCGAATCGAGCCGCCGCGAACATTGCTACCGGCTCCGCGACGACGCGCGCCACGAATTCGCCTACTACCGCAATACCGCCGCATTCGCGCTGGCGCCGCTGTTCCTCCTGCTGTTCGACGCCCCGGAAGAGGTCCGCGACGCGTCGCGCCGCTACCTCGAGGCGGTCATACAGGGCTACCGCGTCGGCGACCGGCTCGACGATGTCCTCTCTCCCGCCGACGCCGATCCGTGGGTCCAGTCGATGCTCTGCCGCGTCTTCCTGCCGTCGTTCGAACTGCTCGAAAGCGCCATCGCCTTCTTCCGGGGGAACAAACTCCATTTCGAGAGTCGCACCGATGCGGTCCACCATCTCGCCCGGCTCTTCGCCCGCCGCCGCATGGTCTTCTCGCCCGACGAACTCTACGATGTGCTGACCTATCTCGGTGAACGGGGCGTCATCGACAATTTATTTGCCTTTGTCCCCGGAACCGGCGAGAATGTCGCCGCGGAGACCGAAACGATCATGGAAGCGCTCAAACGCGCGGGGGTGGTGACGCCGTGACAACGCTTTTTCTGCCCGAGGAACTGCTGATAGCCGAAGTGAACGGCGCGACGGTGGTGCTCTACCGCGACGCCGCCGAGATAGCGGCCGCGATCTCCGCCTGCCCCGGCCGGGCCATCGTCGTCGCCTACGAAAAGGAGTCGCCGGCGGCCAAGGCGCTCATCCGCGACCGCGACTGGCTGGTGCTGGTCGCCTTCGGACGCGGGTTCGAACACCGGCCGCCCAACATCTTCACGATAGACGGCGAAAAGACCAATTCCTACACCCTCTACATCCTTTCGCAGATGGTCGAGGTGGTCGACTCGCTCATGGACGAGATCGTCGGCAACTACAACATCGGCGTCGATCTCTCCTCCGAAAAGGAGACCCAGCGTCTCTGGGACAAGATACTCGCCTTCAGCCGCCGCGCGACGCGGGCCGAGGCGGGGACGCTCTATCTCATGAGCCGCGACCGGCAGAGTATCTATTTCGTCCGTTCGCAGAACGACAAACTCAACCGCGTCGAGATCGAGCGGCGCGAGATACCGTTCAACCGCCGGAGTCTGGTGGGGTTCGTCTGCGCCACCGGCGAGACGCTCAATATCGCCGACGCCTACGCCATCCCCGAGGAGGCCCCCTACGCCTTCAATAAACAGATCGACATCATGCTGGGGTACCGCACCCATTCGATACTCACCGTCCCGATGAAGACGCCGCGCGGCGATGTGATCGGCGCGGTCCAACTGCTCAACAAGCGCGAAGTGCAGAGCGGCTACCTGCCGTTCTCGAAGTACGACGAACTGCTCCTCCAGTCGCTCGCGTCGCTATCGGCGGTCACCGTCGAGAACAACCGGCTCTACGAGGAGATATCGAATCTCTTCAACTCGCTCATCGTCTCCTCCACCAAGGCCATCGAACAGCGCGATCCGGCGACCAAAGGCCATTCGGTCCGCGTTTCGCGCATCACCCTCAAGATGATGGACCTCCTCGCCGCCGCCGGCGGAAAACAGTTCGACGACGACGAACGCAAGGCGGCCGAGATCGCCTCGATGCTCCACGATTTCGGCAAGGTCGGCGTCCGCGAGAAGATACTGACCAAGGTGAGCAAACTTTACCCCGCCGACTACGAACGGGTCCTCTGGCGCGCCCGCTACATCAGGTCGCGGCTCGAGAACGAGCAACTGGCCGGGAAGGGCGACCGGGCCGCCGCCATCGCCCTCATCGACCGCCTCCTGGGCGCGCTCGACAAACTCAACACCCCCGCGCCGCTCACCGACGAGGGACGGCTCCTGCTCGAAGAGGCGCGCGAACAGCGCTTCCGGTTCGGCGACGAGGAACTGCCGCTCCTGACCGACATGGAACACCGCTACCTCTCCATCACGCGCGGCAATCTCACCGTGGAGGAGCGGACGCAGATGGAACAGCACGTCGTCCAGAGTTGGGAGATCATGAAGGCGATGAAATGGCCGTGGGAACTTTCCCGCGTACCCGAATATGTCCTTTCCCATCACGAGAAACTCGACGGCACCGGCTATCCGCACGGCAAGAAGGAGACCGAACTGGGGCCCATCGAGCGGATACTGGCCATCGCCGACATCTACGACGCGCTGACCGCCTCCGACCGCTCCTATAAAAAGGCGATCCCGCGCGAAACGGCGCTCAGGATCATCGAGGACGATGTCCAGAAAGGCAAACTCGACCGCGCGCTGTTCGAACTGTTCAGGACGCACATCGACCAGATAGAGGCTTTTGTCCGTGAAGGTCTCGCGACACCCGAAAAGAACGATACGGAGGCGACATGAGATCCCTGTTCCTTTTCCTTCTGGCCTTATTGCCGGCCTTTGCGCTGACCGCCTACGAGGACTCGACCGAGGCGAAGATGTTCCACAACGACGGCTGGTTCATCCAGCAGCAGTACACCCAGAACCACGCCGAGTTCGAGCGGACCATCAAGGAGATGAAGGACCTCAAGGCGAACCACGGTTCGTCGGAATTCGGTACGGCGCAGAAACTGGTCACCGAACTCGACCGGCGCATGACCCGCTACAACGGCATCGTTCAGAAACTGGTCGTCTACTACAAGCAGAAGTGGAACCAGAAGCACTACCAGAAGATGGACCAGAAGTGGAAGGACGACACCTACAAGAAACACAAGGCGAAACTGGTGGCGCTCAATACGCTCATGATGGACCTTCAGCAGGCCTACAACGGCTGGAACGACGGGCGGAGCGGCGCGGTCAAGAAGAAGAACAAGGGACTGCTCGAGGCGTTCGGCATCATGAACACCGCGCTCGAAGCGGCGCTCACCGCCGGGGCGGCGGCCGAAGAACAGGTCTTCAAGGATATGGAAGCGGAACTCTCCGCGATCAAGAATATTAAATGAAAAGTGCCCTCTTTCTTGAGGGTAAGGTCGCGGTCGTCACCGGCGCCGCGTCGGGTATCGGCAAGGCGACCGCCGAGGAACTCATGTGTCACGGCGCCGAACTGCACGCCGTCGACTGCGACGCCGAACGGCTCGAAGCGACGGTCAAGGAGTGGCGCGACGCGGGGCTTCCGGCCCACGGTCATGTCGTTGACTGTGCCGATGAGGCGGCCTTCCGAAAGGTCGCCGACGATATCGCGGCATCGGCGGGTCGCATCGACATCGTTCATCTCAACGCCGGTATCGCGGTGGGCGGTCTTGCCGAGAGCATTCCGGCGGCCGAGTGGCGGCGCATCGTGAATGTCAATCAGATGGCGGTCATCTACGGGGTGCTCGCCTTCGTGCCGTATCTCAAACGCACGGCGCCCGGTTCGGCGCTGGTGTTCACCTCGTCGGCGGTGGGCTTATGCGGGTTTCCCTATGTCGCGCCGTATGCAATGACGAAGTTCGCCGTCGCGGGGCTCGCCGAATCGCTCGCGGCGGAACTCGCTCCGGCGGGTATTCATGTCGTCACCGTGTTCCCCGGGATGGTGCGCTCACGGCTTATCCCGACATCGAAGATAGACCTACCCGAAAAATGGCGCGGAAAGGTGCTGGCGCTCCTCGACCGCGTGGCGATGCCGCCGGAGAAGTTGGCACACTGCATCGTGAAGGCGATCCGCAAGAAGCAGCGCACCGTCATCATGCTCAACGGGATGGGGCCGTTCTTCTGGGTGAAGCGGCTGTCGGTCTCGCTCTACCAAATGCTCCTCGGCTGGGGCACCCGCTGGCTCCTGCGGGAGAAAAAACAAGGTTGACGGTCATGAGTGAACAGGATATGATGGCGAAGATTTTTGTGCGAGGGCGGTTGACATGAAACAGATTATTCTTTCGGTTATTTTTGTGCTTTTCGGAGCAACCTGTTCTCCTTTCGACGGTGGGCCAGTATATGGAGTGCAAAATGATAGTATAATAATAAAAGCAGGGGGGCACAATACCTGTAGTATAACCGTAGACAACACGCTTTATTGTTGGGGAAGAAATACTCACGGACAACTTGGCAGTGACAAATATACATCTGATTTCCTATCTACTCCTACACAGGTAGGTTATCAATCTTGGGCCGCGATAGCGCTCGGAGATTTTCATATATGTGGAATAACAAACGAGAAATCGTTATATTGTTGGGGGTCAGGCATTTTGGGCAATGAGGTATATAGTGAAGAACAAAATCCAGTAAAAATAGGCAATGATACATGGCTCAAGATATCAAGATCTTCATATACTTGTGGCATAAACACGGAGCAGAAACTCTTTTGTTGGGGAAACAACAGTTTCGGTCAGTTGGGGGACGGAACAACGGAAAATAAAATGGTGCCAACAAAAATAGGCGATGACACATGGCATGATGTGGTAGTCGGATCTTCTCATACCTGTGGCATAAGAACGGACAAGACGCTCTACTGTTGGGGAGATAATAGTTATGGAAAATTAGGTGATGGTAGTACATATGGTCAGAAGAACACACCAACAAAAATAAGTGACGATGCTTGGCAGGCAATAACAATTGGCGGCGAGTTCAGTTGTGGCATAAAAGAGTTAGACGGCAGTCGTTATTGCTGGGGTTGGAATGAGTTTGGAATGTTTGGGGACGGAACAACCGACAGTGAAAATGTTCCAACAAAAACAGATGATGATGTATGGGTTGAAATAAGCGCCGGATGGAGGCATGTCTGCGGGATAAAGTCTGATAAAATGATTTATTGTTGGGGCATTAATGGAAATGGACAACTTGGAAGTAGACCAGAAAATAAAATCGTTCCGACGAAGGTGGGATCTGATGCTTGGCGCACAATAACAACCGGTAGCACTCATTCATGTGGCATAAAAGAATTAGATAACAAGCTCTACTGTTGGGGAGATAATGACTTTGGAGAGGTGGGTGATGGCACATCTGGAGACGATGCCGACAAATACGCCCCAACTCTCGTAGTCGATCCTTTCTAAAATTTTTTGTTAATTCCTAGCAACCTTTAGCGCGGTTTGAAGAGGCCCGCTTCATTCGAGTTCAGGAAGCAGGCTTTCACGAGATCGTCATCGGTCGGCGCGAGTCGCGCCCTCATCTTTTTGTCGATGAGCGGGATATGCGGCAGAGCCGTCAAGCGGTCGCCGATGAAGTTGAGATCGTCGTCGGCCGTCATCCAGTTCTTCCCGCCGAGCCGCATCAGACTCACCGGCCGCGAATAACCGCGCAGAGACTTGAAGCCGACCGTGTTGAAATACATATCAAAGTACGACATGACGAGTTCGCGCAAATTTTTGTAGACCGGCTCGCGGTAACGGAGCACCGTCGTATTCGACTTGGCGACCGCCCCCCACAACCCGTTCACCCGGAACGGTGCGATGATGTGATCGTCGTCGTTCTCGGCCAGCAGATCGACCACCACCGGCCGCATCCCCATGAACCAGAACACCGCCGCCGCGAAGTAGGCCCCTTCGGCGCAGTGGGCGTGCCGTTCTTTCATCACGCGCCACGGCGAGAGGCATATCTTGTGCGACGAATAGGGCGTTTCGTTGAGGAACACCTGAATATCGTGCGGGGTGCGGAACCGCTTCGCGAACCGTGTGAGCTCTTCGAGCCGTTGCGGGTGGAGCGTTACCGGCATCAGTTCAGCGTCATGAAGTTGATCCGCATGTTGAGCGAGAAGAGGTTCGGTATCTTCGAGTCGTCGTAGAGATAGTCGAGCACCCAGTCGTAGCGCACGTTGAAGCCGATCGCGAAATCGTCGCCGGTGTAGATATCGGCGCCGAAATCGAAGTAGATGCCGGGGGCGAAACGGACCCCGGCGGGGAAGTTGCGCTTGCCGCCGAAGTAAATGTTGGGGTCGTAGGCGTTGATGTTCATCGTGACGCCCGCCCCGAGGAAGGGGACGACATTGCCCGCGTCGAAAAGGTATTTCACCCCGACCCCCGCCTGCGGCAGGTGGTAGAGGATGCTCTCCTCGGCCACGCCGTCATGGTCTGCCCAGTAGAGCGCGTTGTATTTCGCGGCCACCACGAGGTTGAGTTCCTGCGTCAGCGGCGGTTCGTAGTGGAAACCGAAACTCGCCCCCATCGCGTCGGGGAAGGGAGAGTCGTAGAAGTGACCCCACGCAAAGCCGATATCGAAGCCGAGAAAGCCTTCGCCGTCGCCGCTCGATGTTTCGGCCTGCGCGAGGCCGAAGAAGAAGACCGTGAAAACCACCAGCGCTATCCGTTTCATGGTGTGTTCCTCCGTTTCAATGGTTCATCAGCGCCTCGAACGCCGTGAATGATAGCGCGCCGGACCTTTTATTCAAAAATTCTCGCCGTCGCATCACTGGCCATCCTCGCGCTGAAGTTTCGCGAAGAACGATTGATCGGCGCGGATATACTTCGGTTTCCCCTGCGTGAGGAGCACCATGCCGGGCGGCATACCCTTCTTTTTCTGGACGAACTTCCGTTCGCTGAACCAGACCTCCCCCTCCATCCCGTTGCGCGCCTTGCTGTAGTAGAGGGCGAGACAACAGCCGAGGAAGACCTCCTCCTCGGTGGCCACTTCCCCTTTTCCCTTCCGCAGGATGACATGACTCCCGGCGTGGTCGCGCGCGTGAAACCACAGATCGTGCGGCGAGGAGACTTTGAAGGTGAGTTCGTCGTTGTCGGCGGCCGATTTGCCGACAAGAAAGAGTCGGCCCGACGCGCTGCGGAACCGGCGGCACGGGAGATGTCGTCCCGGTACGGCCCCGGCGATGCGGCGCGGCATGTCGACGGCGGGGCGGCGCGGTCCCGGTGCGTCGGATTGCGGCGCGGCGTCGAGCGCCGCGATGGTCCGCTCCGCCTCGGCGATGCGGGTGTCGAGCGTCAAGAGGCCGCGGCCGATCCTCTTCGATTCGGTGAAGAGGTCGTTCATGTTCTCGGCGATGGTACGCTCGGGATCGAGCGCGACGGTCTTTTCCGCCCCGTCGAACCCGGTGAGCGTCACCGCGCTCCTCCGTTCCTGTGACGGCAGGGTGTATATCCACGCTTTGATGAGTTCCGCCGTCTCGCGGTGACCGGCGGCCCGCGCCTGCGCCTTTTCCTTTTCGGCGCTCATCTTCGCGATCCGTTCGCGCAGTCCTTTTTTTTCCTTCTCTATCCGCCGGAGCCGTTCCTCTTCCCGCTTTTTGCGCACCTCGGCCAGAAAGAGCCTCTGCCACTCCAGCGGATCGGTGACGCGCGGCGGCAGGTCGCGGAGCGGTTCGGCCAGCGGCGCGAGCGCGGTGTCGGGGTGTTCGCACCAGACGACCGCACCCGCCGCATCGACGATATGGACCGCCTTGCCGGAGAAAAGCGGCACGATGAGGGTGATCTCGCCGAACGAAAGGCGCACCACCCGGCCGCAGGCGCTGTCGAGCGTCGCGCCGGTAAAGCGCCGGCCGCCGATATATTTGCGCAGGCCCTCTTCGAGATTGGTTATCGGGTCGCGCGGGAAGGCGGCGATATCGGTGACCGGGAAGAAGTTGCGCGCGCCGGTCGAGAAGAATATCCCTTCAAGTCCGCCCGATGCGCCGTAGAGTTTGATGAGTGCGCCGCCGCAGGAACGGTGGACGGTGTTGACGATGGCGCCGGAGCCGCGGTCGGCAAGGAGCGTCGCGGCGGCCGTCAATTCGGAAAGATGCATTACGGCTGACCGTTGAAGAGCGACTCGACGCGGATGTTGCCCGATGCGTTGCGGGCCCTGCCGCGCGACCACATCCGGAGTTTCTTGATCTGTTCCTCATAGGTCACGGCGAGCGGCACGGTGCGGCGCAAGACCTCTTCAAGCGTTTTCTGCGTCAGTTCCCGTCCTTTGGCGTAGTCGGCCACCAGTCCGTCGACCACGATCTGCTCCATCTCGGCGCCCGAAAAATGTTCGGCCGCGGCGGCGAGTTTGGCCAGATCGTATTTCTTCGGGTCGCGGTGCCGCCGCTCGAGGTGGATGCGCAGTATCTCTTCCCGTTCGTCGGCCGCCGGCAGGTCGATGAAGAATATCTCGTCGAAGCGACCCTTGCGGAGGAGTTCGGGCGGCAGGACCTCGACATTGTTGGCGGTCGCCACGAGGAACACCGGACGGCTCTTTTCCTGCATCCAGGTCATCAGCCACCCCAGCACGCGCCGTATCTCGGCCGATTGGTCGTCCTGAAAGAGCGCCTTTTCTATCTCGTCTATCCACAGGACGATGGGGGCGAACGCCTCGGCCACCGTCACCGCCTCCTTGATGAGTTCCTCGACGCTCGACCCCTGCCGGAACAGGTTCACGAAATCGAGCCGCACCAGCGGGAAGTTCCAGATATTCGCGATGGTCTTGGAGGTCAGGCTTTTACCGCACCCCTGCACGCCGAGCATCAGCATACCCTTGGGCATCGGGATGCCGAAATCGCGCGCCTTGTCGGAGAAATTGCTTCTCCGCTCGACGATCCACTGCTTGAGTTCGGCAAGTCCGCCGATGTCGCCGATGCCGCCGCCCACCTTCATCACCTCGAGCACCGGATTGCGCGAGAGAAGGTTGCGTTTGTTGTCGAGCAGGTATTCGACCGCCGCCGCCTCGGGCATCGCCGCGACCGCCGTAAGCAGTTCCTCGATCCGCAGGTAGGGGAAGCCGTGGATGTTCTCGGTGATCACCGCCTTCGCGTCGGCCGAGAAGGGGAGCGCCGCGATGGCCGGGTCGAAGGCGCGGTAGTCCTCCGCCTCATTCTCGATGACGGCGTAGCGCATGAGCACCGCCGGGAGCGTCAGTTCGCGGCAGAAAAAGGTGACCGGCGCGGTCGAGACGAAGATCGCTTCGAGAAGCCGGAGCGCCTTGAGGTCGTCGGTGAAGAAATGTTCGGCGTAGGGGAGCGCCACCGGCTCGCCCGACCGGATGGTCTCGACGAGGTGATCGAAAAAATCGCCGGCGTCGCCGGAACTCCAGTCTATCCGCCCCTCGGCATGACGGGCGCTGAAGAAGGGGTCGTTGCAACGGACAATGCGGAACATGGTGCCCTCCCTGACGGTCCGGCGCGATTATAGCCGAGCGGCCGAATAAAAGCAAAATCTTGAGAAACGAACCGGCGCAAGTAATATCCCGGCGATATGTCCCGATGGAGGAGACGATGGCGAACTGGACGATGGACACGGCGCGCGCGACCTTTCTGAACTACTTCAAAGAGCGAGGGCACACGGTGGTGGCGAGTTCGCCGCTCCTGCCCGCCGAGGATAAGACGCTGCTATTCACCAACGCCGGGATGAACCAGTTCAAGAACCTCTTTCTCGGGCAGGAAAAACGCTCCTACACCCGCGCCGTCTCATCGCAGAAATGCGTCCGGGCCGGCGGCAAACACAACGATCTGGAGAATGTCGGCTTCACGGCGCGCCATCACACCTTCTTCGAGATGCTCGGCAACTTCTCCTTCGGCGACTACTTCAAGAAGGAGGCGATCGCCTTCGCGTGGGAACTGGTGACCGACAAAAAATACTACGGACTCGACAAGAACCGTCTCTATGTCACCATCTACAAGGACGACGACGAGGCCTTCGAGATATGGAACAAGCAGGAGAAAGTCCCGGCCGAACGCATTTTCCGGCTCGGCGAGAAGGACAATTTCTGGTCGATGGGCGACACCGGCCCGTGCGGCCCGTGCAGTGAGATACATTACGATATGTGGGACAACTACACCGCGCGCGAACATTTCAACGGCGCCGAGCCCGACTGGGACTGCGGCCGCTTCGTCGAGATATGGAACCTCGTGTTCATGCAGTTCGACCGCGACGCGGCGGGGACGCTCACGCCGCTTCCAAAGCCCTCCATCGACACCGGCATGGGGCTGGAACGGATCACCGCGGCACTCTGCGGGGTCGCCACTAACTACGACACCGACCTTTTCGCGAAGCTCATCGCGGCGCTCAAAGAGATGCGCGGCGGAGCCATCGACGCGGCGCAGGAGGCGAGCTGGCGCGTCATCGCCGACCACGCCCGGGCGACCAGTTTCCTCATCGCCGATTCGATCACGCCGTCGAACGATGGGCGCGGCTATGTTCTGCGCCGCATCATGCGCCGCGCGATACGGCATGGACACAAACTCGGCTTCACCGAACTGTTCTTCCATAAAGCCTGCGACATCGTCATCACCCTCATGGGGCCGCACTACGGCGAACTCAAGAACCAGCGCGAGATGATACTCGCCATCGCTTCGGAAGAGGAGAAACGGTTCCGCCAGACGCTCGACAAGGGACTCACGCTGTTGAACGATGGCGTCGCGGCGGCGAGAAAAGCGAAAGCGAAGACACTGCCGGGCGATCTGGTCTTCAAACTCTACGACACCTACGGTTTCCCGCCCGATCTGACCCAGACGATACTGGCCGAACAGGGGCTCTCCTACGACACGGCCGGCTACGACGCGGCGATGAAGGAGCAGCAGCAGCGCGGCAAGGCGTCGTGGAGCGGCGGCAGCGAGGAGAAGAAACTCGCGGCGGCGAAAAGCCTGCACGACGACGGCATTGGCGAAACGAAATTCGAAGGCTACGATAAAAGCGAGACGAAGGGTGAACTGCTGGCCCTGTTCAACGGCGAACTCGACCGGGTCGACTCGGTCCGCGCCGGCGGCACCGCCTACGCGATACTCAATCCGCTCCTATTCTACGCCGAATCGGGCGGTCAGGTGGGCGACAAGGGGACGCTGGAAAAGGATGGCGTGGTGGTCGCGACGGTGACCGACTGCGTGAAACTGGGCGAATACCGCGCGGCGGCGGTAATGGCACAGAGCGATATCGTCGTCGGGACGCACTTCACCCAGAAACTGGAAGAGGAGCGGCGCGGCGCGATACGGCGCAACCATTCGGCGACCCACCTTCTGCACCTCGCGCTCAAAAAGGCGCTCGGCGAACACGCCAACCAGTCGGGATCGCTGGTGACGCAGGAGCGGCTCCGGTTCGACTTCACCCACTTCAAGGCGGTGAGTCCCGATGAACTGCGGGCGATAGAACTGGAGGTCAACCGCCTCGTCCAGCAGAACTACAAGACCTGCACCGAGATAAAGGCCATCGAAGAGGCGAAGAAAGAGGGGGCGACGGCGCTGTTCGGCGAGAAGTACGGCGAAGAGGTGCGGGTCGTTTCGATGGGCGAATCGAAGGAGCTCTGCGGCGGCACCCATGTCGAGCGGACCGGCGAGATCGGCTCGTTCAAGATACTGAAAGAGGAAGGTATCGCCGCCGGGGTCCGCCGCATCGAAGCGGTCACCGGTATGGCGGCGGTGCGGCTGGCGCAGGAGATGGAATCGGTCATCGCGCAGGCGGCCGAGGCGGCGGGCGGCGATCGGGTGAACCTCGTGGCGACGCTTGAAAAACAGCGCGACGAACGCAAGGCGCTCCAGAAACGGATAGAAGAACTCGAAGGCAGACTTTCGGCCATCGAGGCGCAGAACATCAAACCGGCGGTGGTAAAGGACGGGGTTTCGATCTTCATCATCGATACCGGCAAAGGGCGCGCCGAGGTGATACAGCTCTCCGACAGCCTCAAGGGCTCGGTCGTCGATGGCCTGTTCGTCCTGACCGGCGTCGACGCCGGGGCGGCGGTCGCCGTCATCGCGACCTCCGGCAAGGGAAAGGAGCGCCACGACTGCGGTAAACTGCTCAAGGAGTTGCTCGCGACGTTCGGCGGTCGCGGCGGCGGCAAGAAGGATATGGCGCAGGGCGGCGCCCCGTCGATAGACTTCGCGAAGTGGCGGGAAAAAGCGTTGGAACTCGTCGGCTGACCGGCTATTTCTTCACCGGCACGTGCATCATCACGATAACGAACCCCTTGTCCTCGGTGATCGAACGGAGGATATCGTTCTGCTCGAGGGTCTTGTTGAGGGTCGGCACATTGAGTCGCGGGATGTGCTGTTTGAGGGCGCCCGACAGTATCTTTTCCAGCGTGTCGCCGTCGACGCCGCCCGACAGGCCGATCTCGAACAGAACGCCCCCCTCGTCGTGCTGGGTGCGGAACAGTATCCTGCGCGGCTCCTCGTTCTTGAGGAAATGCATCGCCAGCGAGATATGGGCGTCGATGATGTAACTGAAGTCGCGGTAGATGCCGTGGATGACCGGCAGGTTCTCGGCCAGTTCGACCACCTTCTCGTAGTCGTGTTTGAACTCCATGTCGGCCTCGAGGAAGGTGAGTTCGGCGCGGATGATGCCGTTGAGGTCCATGTAGTCGGGCTTTTCGACCTTGTCCTGCGCCGCCTTGGTCGAGATGTTGGATACGATGCCGTTGATGCTCTCGGCCGCCTTGTGGATGCGGTCGGTGGTCTTGCGCAGACGCTCGATCTGCATCTCGTCGGGGTATTTCGACGCCAGCGAATTGATCACCGTTTCGACCAGTTCGTGACTCAGCATGATGGTATTGAGCGGCGAGTTGATGTTGTGGGCGATACCTTCGGTGAGGTGGGTGATGGACATCATCTTCTCCTGTTCCGAGATGATGTCGTCGAACTCGTGTTCCTTGTGGATGAGTTCGTTCCGTTCGAGGTAGACCGCGACGATGGAGAAATACATCTCGAGCAGCGTCAGGTTCTTGACGATGAGTCCCGAATCCTTGCGGGTCGCGATGAAAGCGGCGCCGCGGAGATCTTTGTGGAAGCGTATGGGGAAGCCGAAGCAGTCGGCGCCGTGGCCGCAGGAGAGGAACTCGGCGACCGGTTGCGGCACCACCGGGCGGTCGAGCCGGATGAACCGTTCGCCCGAGAGCATCGCGGTGAGATTCCGGTTGAAGGCCGCCTGACCGAACAGTTTCTTGAGCGGCGCGCGCGCCTCTTCGGTCGCGACCGTCGTGCCGATGACGGCGACCGCTCCCTTCGTGTCGTTGATGATCAGCACCGCGCGGTCGGCGTCGGCCGCCTTTACCGATTCCTCGGCGATGAGTTCGAGTATCCCCAGCGCGCTGTCCATGAACCAGACCGTCTTGTTGAGGGCGATGACGTTCTCGTAATCGCGCCGCAGTTTGTCGAGATCGGCGTTGACCCGCTTCTGCGTGTTGAAGGCCTCTTCGAGTTTCTGATGTTTCGCGAAAAGTATCTCCTTCTCGCGGGCCAGAAGGGCGTCCTTGGTCGTTATCTCGGCCTGCAGGCGCTGGATGATCTGCGGCAGGTCGCGGGTCTGTTTCTCCATGTCGGCATACTCGAAATAGAGACTGCGGGCGGCTATGATGAGGAGGAACGCGGCGACGAGAGCCACGAAGGCGACGAGTATCGTGGCGGTCGCGGCGAATTTATGAATGTCGGCGAACAACAGCGTCCAATCGACCGAGGAGAAACTCACTATCGCCCCGACGGCGAAAGCGATGAACGCGGGCCAGAATATGGCCAACAGGATTTTTCTGTACTTCATTCGCGCTCCCGATAAGATAGAACCGTCGCATATGGTAGTGAAAACGGCGGTCCGATGCAAATAAAAACAGTCGTTATCTGGACGGCGATGACCGGTTCGGCTCTCGCGATGAACCTTGCCCGGTTCGAATTCCGTCATCTCGCCTTTCCTCTCCTTCTGCTCCTTCTGCCGTTCCTCGCTGCACCGGCGCGTCTCCTCACGGAACGACTTGCGTGGCCTCCCCGCGGTATCCGGGAACTGCTCCTCCTTCTAACCGCCATCGTCGTCTTTTTTCCTCCGGGCTTTTTCTTCTATCATCTCGCGTGGTTGGATCATGCCGTGGCGATGCCCGCGGCGGCGGCGCTCGTCGATGCCGCGTTAAAGAGTCTGATGCTCGCCCTCACCGCAGCGGTACCCGAGGAGTTCTTCTTTCGCGGCTGGCTGCAGGAAACGGCGCTCGCCCGGCACGACAAGCCGGCGATCCTCTTCATCACCCGCAAGAACCTCTTTTCGAGCGCTCTGTTCGGCCTTGCCCACGGCATCGCGTTCCTCAATCCGCTCTCGGCGGCCACCTTTTTCCCGTCGCTTCTGTTCGGCTGGCTGACCGAGCGAAGCGGCGGCAGTATCGTCCCGGCGGTCATCTTGCATGCGGTGTCGAATCTGGTGCTGTTCCTGCTGCTCGCATTCCTCGCCTGATTTAATTGCAAAAAGCGCCCCCATCTGCTACAGTCGGCCCGTTATTAGCTACGAGGGAGTGACCTCTATGAAAAAACTCGTGTTTGTCGGCGTCGCGGTTGCGATGCTTATGTTCGCCTGCCAGAAGGGCGGAGAGGCGGTCAAGAAAGAGATGACCAAGGAAGATCTCAAGACCCAGATGGACAAGGTCAGCTACGGCATCGGCCTTGATATGGGCAAGAATTTCAAGAAGAACGAGATGGCGATCAATGTCGACCTGTTCCTCAAAGGGACCAAGGACGGACTCGCCGGCACCGGCTACCTCATGAACGACGAGGAGTTCCGCGCGGCCATGCAGGAATTCCAGCAGGACATGATGAAGAAGATGCAGGAAGGGAACGCCAAGAAGGCGACCGAGAACCGCGAGAAGGGGAAGAAATTCCTTGAAGACAACGCGAAACGGCCCGGCGTCAAGGTGACCGCGAGCGGCCTGCAGTATGAAGTGGTCAAAGAAGGTACCGGCGCCCAGCCGAAACCGGAAGAGACCGTCACGGTCAACTATGTCGGCACCCTGACCGACGGCACCGAATTCGACAGCTCCATCAAGCGCGGCGAGCCGGCGAAGTTCCAGCTCAACCGCGTCATCCCCGGCTGGACCGAGGGTGTGGGCCTCATGAAGGTCGGAGCGAAGTATCGCTTTGTCATCCCCGACAATCTGGCCTATGGCGAACGGCAGATGGGCGACAAGATCATGCCCGGCTCGGTCCTCGTGTTCGAGGTCGAACTGCTCGGCGTCGAGAAGAGCCCCGAAGGCGCCGCCGGCCCGAAACCGATGCCGAAACCGCTCAAGAAATAAGTCTCCTATTTCACCGCGTTTTTCCATATCCCTTCAATCTTGACAATTTTCTCGTTCGGCGATACAAATTCACGGAGAAACGGTCAAAGGGGCGGGTCTTTTCATGAGTAAAACAGGCATCCCGGCGATGTTCGACGGCTTCACCATCCGCCGAGTGTACGACGAACAGAAAGAGGTCTGGTACTTCTCGGTCATCGACATCATTCGGGCGCTCATCCAACAGCCCGACTATCTGACGGCCAGAAAGTACTGGAACAAACTGAAAGAGCGATTGGCGAAAGAAGGAAGTGAGTCGGTGACAAAATGTCACCGACTGAAACTTGCAGCAGCCGACGGCAAACAATACCTCACCGATGTCGCCGACGCCGAAACGCTTCTACGCCTTATCCAGTCGGTGCCGAGCCCCAAGGCAGAGCCGATAAAACTCTGGCTTGCGAAGGTCGGCTACGAGCGGATGCAGGAAATGACCGATCCGGAACGGTCGCTTGACCGTGCCCGCGACAACTGGCGCAAGCATGGCCGCAGCGAGAAGT
This sequence comes from uncultured bacterium, assembly GCA_937871295.1. Lineage (GTDB taxonomy): Bacteria > UBP6 > UBA1177 > UBA1177 > JAKLFG01 > CALMRE01. The sequence goes on from CALMRE010000074.1 coordinate 46,978, forward strand.
GGATACAACAGCGGATGATGAGTCAGGAAACGCGCAACAAACTGACCGATTATTGGAAAGACCATGAGATCACCAAGGATGAAGAATTCGCGATACTGACCAACATCATCCATCAGGAATGGAGCGATCTTTCGGTCAAGGAACATAAGGCGCTCAAGGGAATCAAAACGCAGAATCTGCGCGACCACATGACCGAAGCGGAACTCATCTTTACCGCGCTTGCCGAACTTTCGACACGGCAGATAGCCGAAAGCGTGGCGGCGACCGGAATGGCAGAGAACGCGACCGCCGGAAAGAAGGGTGGGCGCATCGCGAAACGGGCGCGCCTCGAACTGGAGCAGAAGACCGGCCGCAAGGTCGTATCGGGCGAAAGCTTCCTCCCGCCGAAAGAGGAACCGAAACGGCTGGAGGATCGTCCCAAAAAACAAAAGAAGAAATCACAGAAAAGGTCGCTCAAGAAATAAGTCCTCTATTTCACCGCGCATACCGCAGCTCTTGACATCATTTCCCGCTTGACAATTTCTTTCTCCGGCGGTACAGTTCTGCTGACGCACGCGATACAGGGGGGAAGGAATTCCATGAAACACATGATGCTCTTCTTGGCGATGATGCTCCTTTTGCCGGTGGCGATGATCGGAGCGGGGGACGAGGATTCACTCCCGAGCGATGCGGATGCGGTCATCGACTCCGGCGTGAACTTCGATATCCCCGAAGAAGCGACTAAGTGGCGGGAGGGACGGGAAAAGGAAAGTTGTACCTGTAGAACGGAACAGGCCGCCTACGATACATGGTGCGATGAACGGCCCATGTATTATCTTATTAAGGTACAGAACTGGGGCGATGATACGGCGCATGATGTTGTGGTCATTGACGACCTTGATCCCCGTGTCGATTATATTCCCGATACGACCGAGATGGCGACCCAGTTCGATGAGAAGGGGGACGGGACCGACTGGACATCGCTACCCGATGGGGCGAACGGAGAAATCCCCCTAGCGGGAGAGGGATACAAAGTGGCCGATATGATGACGCCGTGCGATATCGGTACCCTAACCTGCGCCGACACCCGACTTCTACGCTTTAAGGTGATGCCCAAAAAACTGCCCCTCAATGAAATAATACCTAATCAGTCGACCATCAAAGAGGCGACAGGAGAATATCTGACGAATGGGGGACCGCTCAAACTCAAAGGCACATGGAATTCATCAGATTGCCAGGAGCATGCAACCTGCCCCGAACCGCCCAAGTCCGAATGTGGCGGCGGCGGCGAATCTGATGTTGATACCATGCCGGATGTGGATGAGTCCGTTGTCGACAAAGCAGAAACCGAGGCCGATTTCATTATGCCGAAGGACGACGGCTGTGGTTGTTCGGTGGTGTGGTGAACACCTTCCGCCCCCTTGTCAAAGGGGACTTGAGGGGATTTAGAATAAATACTTTATCGCGACGAAGCCCAGAATAAGCAGTACCACAAAAGCGACCGACAGCAGGTTGAAATACTTGTCGATGAACTTCTTTATCGGTTCGCCGAAGAAGAAGATAAGCGTGCTGACGATGAAGAAGCGGAGCGACCGTGAGATGGCCGAGGCGAGGACGAAGAGCGGGAAGTTCATCCCGAACACTCCGCTGGCGATGGTGAAGACCTTGTAGGGAATGGGGGTAAACCCAGCGATGAGTACCGCCGCGAACCCGTACTCGTTGTACATCGTCTGCACCTTGGCGAATATCTCGGGGGTGAAGCCGGGAACGTAGGAGAAGAAGAAGCCCGACAGCCCGCTCCACAGCGCCATGCCGATAAAATAGCCGAGCATACCGCCCGCCACCGAAGCGATGGAGCAAACGAGTGCGAAGTAGAACGACTTTTTCGGCTTGCCCATATTGAGCGCGATGAGCAGCACATCGGGCGGCACCGGGAAGAAACTCGATTCGGCGAACGATAGGGTGGCGAGCGCCGGAGTGCCGTACGGTGTCTCGGCCCAGTGAAGGACCCAGTCGTAGAGACGGCGGACGATGTTCTTTTTCTGCGGTGCGGTTGGTTCGCTCATGTTTTTTTCCTAAGTCGGTTGAGTGTCAATTCATCGGTGAAATGCATGGTGAGCGGCGTTATCGAGACCTCTGCGTCGCGCATCGCGTTGCAGTCGCTCCCCGGGATATCTTCGAAGCCGAGCTGATCGCCGCCGATCCAGTAGTAAGGCCGTCCGCGCGGGTCCTCCCGTTTGATTATCTGGCCGCCGTAGTTGCGTTTGCCGAGGCTGGTCCAGCGGATGACGGGCCGTTTCTTGCCGAGCGCGGCGACCGGTATGTTGACATTGAACAGGCGCGGCGTCTCATACAGATCGCGGCCGCCGCAGGCCGCTTCCATGTACGGCAGTATCTTCCCGACGAAAAGTTCCGCCGCCATCTCGAAATGAACGGAGGGGTCAGGCGACTTACCGCCGAAGTAGAGCGAGACGGCGATGCTGGTCACGCCGTGGTAGAAACCCTCTATCGCGGCGCAGACGGTGCCGCTGTAGGTGAGGTCGTGGGCGAGGTTGCCGCCGAGGTTGATCCCCGATATCACCAGATCGGGCTTTTCGTGGAGCGGCGCATCGAAGTAGAGTATCACCGCGTCGGCCGGCGTCCCGTGGACGGCGAACCGATGATCGGTGAACTTGCGCGCCCGGAGCGGATCGTGCAAAGTTATCGAGTGCCCGCAGCCGCTTTTTTCGTGGAGCGGCGCCGCCACGGCGTGGGAGATCCCCGCCGCAGAGAGGCGATTTTCCAGCGCGGTTATGCCGGGTGCGTGAATGCCGTCATCGTTGGTGATGAGTATGAAGCGGGAAGATATCATGAAAAAATGGTCGGGATGACTGGATTCGAACCAGCGACCACTTGAACCCCATTCAAGTGCGCTACCCAGACTGCGCTACATCCCGACCCGCTCAAAACGCCCGGTTAGGACTTCTTGTTGTTCAGCCGCTCCTTGAGGACCTGGCTGTGGTGGAACGATACGACCTTGCGTTCGCCGATGGTCATCGCGTCACCGGTCTGGGGGTTGCGGCCCTTGCGCTGCCGCTTCTGCTTGATCACGAACTTGCCGAAGCCGGAGACCTGAATGTCGCCGTCCTTGGTCAGTCCGCTCTTGAGTTCCTCGAAGAACATATCGACCAGTTCGGCCGCCTTCTTCTTGTCGACCTTCATGTGCTCATACGCCATTTCAGCCAGTTCAACCTTGGTGATGCTCATGGTTTCCCCCCTGTTGTTATGCCGCTGCCTTTGCCGTTTCCACGATCTTGTCGAACGCCTTAGGGTCCTCCATCGCCATGTTGGCGAGGAGTTTCCGGTCGATGGCGACCTGCGCCTTGTTCAGCAGATTCATGAAGACGCTGTAGGAAAGACCGCGTTCACGGACCGCCGCGTTGATACGCATGATCCAGAGGGCGCGGAAATCGCGCTTCTTGAGTTTTCTGCTGACATAGTTGAACGCCCAGCCGCGTTCCACCGTCTCGCGGGCGACCTTGAAGGTCCTTGCCCGCCGGGAATAGTTACCCCGTGCCGCCTTGAGTATCTCGTTCCGCCGCCGCCGGGCCTTGAATCCTTTCTTGACGCGCATCTCTTATCTCCTTCTAGTTATGCCGAATAGGGAAGCATCCGTCTGACCTGCGGCACATTGCTCGGATCGACCGCCGCATCCTGCCGGAGATTCCGTTTCCGCTTCTTCGATTTCTTCGTGAGGATATGGCTCTTGAACGCGTGCCCCCTCATCAGTTTGCCGGTCCCGGTGGTCTTGAACCGTTTCGCGGCCGCTTTGTTGGTCTTCAGTTTTCCCATGATGCTCTCCTTAATTCTTGGACGACAGCATGACCGTCATCCGTCTATTCTTGATGATGGTGTCCTTCTCTATCTGCATCGCCTCTTCGCCGCCGAGTTCGGTGATGATGAAGTTGATGTTCGCCAGCGCATTGTCCACGAACATAGCCTCGCGGCCCCGGAAGAAGACGGTGAGTTTTATTTTGCAACCCTCGGCGAGGAACTCCTTCCCCTGCCGTACCTTGACCATGAGATCATGGGTGTCGGTGTTCGGGCGTATCTTGAGTTCCTTTATCTCGATGACCGTCTGTTTCTTCTTCACCTCCTTGGCCTTCTTCTTCATCATGTAGAGGTGTTTGCCGTAGTCCATGATCTTGCAGACCGGCGGCACGGTGGTCGGCGAGACACAGACCAGATCCAGGCCGAAGGATACCGCCTTGTCGAGGGCGTCGCGCTTGGCGAGCACGCCCAGCATCTCGCCGTCGGGCGAGATGACGCGCATCTCGCGGAACGGTATGAGTTCATTGACCATGTTGTCGACGTTCTTTTCGGGGGCGGTCGTCATCAGAAGTACTGTCCTCCACGGTTCTCGCGGTCCACCTGTTCCACGAAGGCGTCGAGCCGCATCTCGACCTGCTCTCCGTTCCGTATCCGCACCGACACCGTCTCCAGCGACGCTTCTTTGTCGCCGACGACGATGATATACGGCGTCTTTTCGACCACCCACTCGCGGACCTTGTAGCCCGTCTTCTCGTTGCGGCGGTCGACGAGAACGCGAATATTACTGGCTTTCAGCCGATTTTCAAGTTTTTCGGCTATCTCGTGATGGCGGTCGGTCACCGGCACCAGCACCACCTGTGTCGGAGCGAGCCACACCGGGAAGGCCCCTTTGAAGTGTTCGATGAGGACGCCGAAGAACCGTTCGAGCGATCCCATGAGGGCGCGGTGGAGCATGATGGGACGGTGCTCCGCGCCGTCGCTGCCGACGTAGGTGAGATCGAACCGCTCGGGCAGGTTGAAGTCGACCTGTATGGTCGAAAGCTGCCATTCACGGCCGATCGCGTCGGTCACCGCGATGTCTATCTTCGGGCCGTAGAAAGCGCCGTCGCCCGGATTTATCTGGTAGGGAAGACCCGACCGTTCGAGCGCCGCCTCGAGCGCCGTCTCGGCCTTGTCCCATACCGAAAGATCGCCTACCAGTTTCTTTTCGGGGCGGGTCGACAGGTAGACCTTGAACTTCTCGAAGTCATAGGCGCGCAGGATGTGGAGCGAGAAGTCGAGCACGCGGCTGATCTCGTCGTCCAACTGATCGAGCCGGCAGAAGAGATGGGCGTCGTCCTGCGTGAAGCCGCGGACCCGCTTGAGCCCGTTGAGCGCTCCCGACAGTTCGTAGCGGTAGACCGTGCCGAGTTCGGCCCAGCGGATCGGGAATTCGCGGTAGCTCCACTTCTTTCTTTTATATATCTCTATATGGAAAGGGCAGTTCATCGGCTTGACGTAGTAGTTCTCGCCGTCGATGTCCATCGGGCTGTACATCCCATCCTTGTAGAAATCGAGGTGTCCGCTGGTCTCCCACAGGTGCGAGCGGCCGATGTGCGGTGTGTAGACGAGCTCGTAGCCGTTGCGGTAGTGTTCCTTGCGCCAGAAATTCTCGACGATGGTGCGGATGACGCCTCCCTTGGGAGTCCAGAGGGCAAGGCCCATGCCGATATCGTCGGTCATGGTGTAGAGATCGAGTTCGGGCCCGAGTTTGCGGTGGTCCCGCTCGCGCGCCTCTTCCACCTGCTTGAGGTGTTCGTCGAGCTGTTTCTTATCGGTGAACGCGGTGCCGTAGATGCGCTGGAGCATTTTGTTCTTCGAATCGCCCCGCCAGTAGGCGCCGGCCACCGAAAGCACCTTGTGCGCCTTCACAAAACCGGTGTCGGGCAGGTGCGGGCCGCGGCAGAGATCGGTGAAATTCCCGTGGGTGTAGAGCGATACGACCTGCGCGCCGAGGTCGCGGATGATCTCGATCTTATAGTTCTCTCCCATGCCGCGGAACAGCGCGATCGCCTCATCGGCGGTCACAACGCGCCGCGCGAAGGGTTGTTTCGCCTTGATGATCTCGGCCATCTTCGCCTCTATCCGCTCGAGGTCCTCGGCGGTGAAACGGTGTTCCGAGTCGAAATCGTAGTAAAAACCGTTTTCGATGGCGGGGCCGATGGTCACCTTGGTCCCCGGGAAGAGTTGGGTCACCGCGTCGGCCATGATATGCGAGGCCGAATGACGGATGAGTTCGAGCCCTTCGGGGGAAGAAGCGGTGACGACCACCAGCGAACCCTCCTCGACCGGCGAAGCAACATCCTTCATCGCGTCGTTTATCCTGACGGCCAGCGCGTTCTTGGCAAGTCCCTGTCCGATCTCGCGGGCGATGAATTCGCGCCAGTTCTCACCGGCTTTCGCCTCTTTTCTCGAGCCGTCGGGAAGTATGATGATCATGGTAAAACCTTACGGCAAAAAAAAAGACATGGTAGGCCCGAGAGGGTTCGAACCTCTGACCCCTGCTACGTCAAAGCAGTGCTCTCCCAATTGAGCTACGAGCCCGCATGTCAAAAACAAGCGAGCGGATTTATAGCCGAAAGTTGACGCTTGTCAAACTTTTTTTTCCTTTTGCCGAAAAACATGCTACTACACCGCTGTTCGCGCAGAAGCGAGAAGGGCAACGGTAAGGGAGCGCACATCATGGAACAGCTCAAACTGCTTATCATCGGCGCCGGTCCGGGCGGTTATGTCGCCGCGATACGGGCGGCCCAACTCGGTCTTTCCCCGGTGGTCGTCGAAAGATCGAACGATCTGGGAGGCACCTGTCTCAACTGGGGCTGTATCCCGGCCAAGGCGCTCATCCGGGCGGCGGAAGCCTTCGAGGATGCGAAAGAGGCGTGCAAGTTCGGCGTTCACGCCGAGCCGACCTTCAACTGGGGCGAAGTGGTCGCCCACGCCCGAGGGGCGGTCGCGAAGAACAATAGAGGGATCGAGTTCCTTTTCAAGAAACACAACATCCGCCTCATTCGCGGCGAGGCGCGCTTCACCGGGCCGAAAGAGGTGACGGTGGGCAGCGATGTCTACACCGCCGACAACATCATCATCGCCGCCGGTTCCACCTTCAAGGACCTGCCGCATATCAAAATAGACCGCGCCGACATATGGTCGAGCGACGAGGCGCTTTTTTCCCCGACGCTCCCCAAGAGCATCGCGATCATCGGAGCGGGCGCCATCGGCGTCGAGTTCGCCTACATCTATGCGACCTTCGGCGTCGAGGTCCATCTCATCGAGGCGCTCGACCGCCTCGTCCCGCTCGAGGACGGCGAGGTGAGCAAAGAGTTGCTGAAGGAGTTCCGCAAAAAGAAGATCAAATGCTACACCGGCACCTGCGTCGAGAAGGCCGAAAAAACGGCTGACGGGATGATGGTGACGCTTTCAGGCGGGAAGACGCTGACGGTCGAGAAACTGCTCTCGGCGGTCGGCCGCCGTCCCAACAGCGCGGCGCTTGGACTCGCGGCGACCGGTATCGAGACCGACCCGCGCGGCTTCATCCCGGTGAGTTCGCTTTTTGAAACAAAGGCCCCCGGCGTCTACGCCATCGGCGACCTCATCGCGACGCCGATGCTCGCCCACACCGCCGAACACGAAGGAATTATCACCGCCGAGCATATCGCCGGGTTGAAGGTCCATCCGATAGATTACCGCCAGAATCCCGGCTGTACCTTCTGCGAACCGGCCATCGCATCGGTCGGCCTCACCGAGGAAAAGGCAAAGGAACAGGGTGTCGTCTACGCCGTCGGCAAGTTCCCCTTCTCGGCCAACGGCAAGGCGGTGGCGTCGGGACGGACCGCCGGGTTCGTCAAGGTGCTCATCGCCGCCAATACCCATGAACTGCTCGGCGCCCACATCATCGGCCACGGGGCGCCCGACCTCATCAGCGAATTTCTCCCGGCTCTCCGGCTGAAGGCCAAAGCGGAGGATATCATAGAAAGTATACATCCCCACCCGACACTGTGCGAGGCGAGTCTCGAAGCGGTGCTGGCCGCCCTCGGCCGGACCATCCATATCTGAATTGCTTGATTTCTTTTGGAAAAAAGTTCACCGTTGCTGTTGACATCCATTTTTCCCCCACTATAATGGAACCAGACCGTTGACGGAGTATGGGTATGAAACTTATCGCGTGTGTGATCGTGCTGAGCGGCTTGATCGGCCTCGGCGCGGCCGTTACGGGCACCGCGGAAGTCGACGGCCGGATCGCCTTCGGTGTTAATCCCGATCCGCCGCCGAGTCCGCCCGACGGGCCCAATCCCCCGCCGCCGCCGCCGCCCGACCGCACGGTCTGATCAGAATTCTTCCAACAGTTTTTATTGGTAGGCTTCGAAACGGATGGTGGTATTCCCGGCCTGAATGGTGTCGTTGTTCTCGAGGCGCCGCTTTTCGGTGGCTTTGACGCCGTTCACTTTTATTTTGTTGCCGCTCCCGAGGTCCTGCACCCAATATTTTCCTTTTTCGAGGAATATCCGGAAATGGCGCCGTGAGACCGAGGGGTCGGTGAGGACCAGATCGAGATCGAGATTGCGGCCGATGAAGAACTCTTTTTTCTGTATGGCGGCGGTCTTGTCCTTGTCGTCGCCCGATATGACGGTGAGGCGTCCCTCGATCGAGTCATCGTCGATATTGGGAAGCGCCTCAAGGTCGATGTTGGCGGCGGGGGCCGTTTTCGCAGCGGGTTTCAGAGGGATCATCTCCAGTTCACCGAGTTCCTGCAGGACCGGCGCCGGCTTTGCGGCCTGCGGCGCGGCGGCGCCCGCTCTGGGCGGCGTCACCGCGAAACCGTTCAGTATCCAGCCGGCCAGTTTTTCCTTTGCCTGCGGCGCCAGTTCGCCGCCGCCGACCTTCTTCAGTATGAATTCGATGAGTTCCTTGTCGGCGGTCGCCGCGACCCGCTGGGCCGCAAAGTATTCGGCGATCTTCTTCTCGTAGATGCCCAGACGGAGCGGGGCGAGTATCGGGGCCAGATCGAAGCCCTCTTTCTGGTAGAGATCGATCACCGCGAGGTCCTCAGCGCGGGTCTTCTCGCCGAGGTTGAGTTCCAGATAGGGGTCGGCGTCGAGCACGCCCGGCTCCATTCCGTCGGTGTAGAAGCGCCAGTCGATGCCGTTGGTGAGTATCGCCACCTTATCGCCCGGCAAGGTATGGAAAAGCGCCGCGAGGTTGGCGTGTCCCTCGGCCGGGTCTTCCTCGCCGAAGTAGGTCTGGACAAAAAGAAGCGGCTGATCGTTCTTCATCACCGCGAAGTCGGCGGTGAAAATGTCGCCCTGCGGCGTCTCGTAGGTGTAGCCCGCCATGAACTCGCCGGGATTGTAGACATCCCAGCCGAGGATGCGGAAGAAGGGGACGACCAGCGACTGGCGCACCGTGTCGCGGCTCTTCAGGTACTTCTGGAGCGTTCTGATGTTCTTCGCGAAATTCGTAAGTTCGATCTTGTAGGTCATGGGTTCCTCCCGCGGTCGTTTCGGGAGAAATGTATCCTCCCGCGCGCGATAAATCAAATTTTCGGTTGACAATGCCCGCTCTTTTTCTAGAATGGCTTTAGCTATGACCTGATACGGGGGTTATCATGAAGTGTGACCGACGAACTCCTCTCCGACGGGTCCGATATTGCGGTCACCGATGATCCGACCGACAGCGAACAGCCCGATACGACCGATGTCGACATCGTCGTGCAGATATGCACCCCCGACGAGGTGGTCGAATGTCCCTACGGCGCCGACCCTAACACCAAGGGGGTCGGTCCCTGCAAGGCGGGAACGAAGATATTTTTCCCCGACGGCTCGCAGTTCAGCCCCTGTTCGGGAGAGGTGCTTCCCCAGACCGAGATCTGCGGTAACAGCGTAGATGACAACTGCAACAACGATACCGACGAGAATGTCGACGAGGATGGCGACGGCTGGGGTTCCTGCTCCGACGACTGTTGTGACTCGATCCTCAAGTGTACTGATCCGGCAAAGGTGAACCCCGGCGCGATCGAGGTGCAGGGCGACGGTTTCGACAACGACTGCAACGACCAGATCGACGAGGACCCGCGCGTTCCCTGTTCGAGCGGCACGAAGTTCAGCGGCACCACCGCCGCCGACCTCATCAACGGCATCGATATCTGTAAGGTCGCGGCGAACGGTTCGTGGGGTATCGTCGGCACCCCGACACTGACCCGCGCCGACGGTTCGGGAGCGCCCGACAACCTTCAGATAAGCCTCATGACCCAGTTCGGCACCCACGCATCAAATGCTTACATCTACGGCGGGAACATGTCATCGCTCTCTTCAGGCCGCGCCCGCGACGCCAACGATCCCGATCCGACCACTACGCTGACCTATTCGTATCAGACCGGCAATCCGCCCGCCGACTTCAGCGCACCCTACGGCGGCGGCGCCAATCTGCCCGAAACGAACGCCGATTGCCCGGCCGGTTCCGGCGCGAACGATTCGGTGATGCTCTCGGTGCAACTCAAGGTTCCCACCAACGCCCTCTCCTTCTCTTTCAACTTCCGGTTCTTCTCGCAGGAATATATGGACTATCAGTGCTCCGCCTACAACGATTTCTTCATCGCGATGCTTTACACCGGCGCTGCGGGGATCCCCGCCGACAAGAACATCTCGTTCGACTCGAACGCCAGCTACATCAGCGTCAACTCGCAAGAGTTCTTCACCGTCTGCGAGGACAAGGAGGACGGTTGCGGCGGCACCGCCTACGACTGCACCGACGGCACCGACGCCCTCGCCGGGACCGGCTGGGACCCGGCCGACGCGGGCGGCACCCAGTGGCTTTCGACCTCCGCGCCGGTCGTCCCGGGCGAGACCATCACCCTCAAGTTCGTGATCTGGGACACCTCCGATCAGGCGCTCGACTCGATAGTTCTGATAGACAATTTCAAGTGGAGCGCGCAAGGATCGAGCGGTCCCTCGACCTTCGAATGCTGGGATATCAATCAGAATACCACCTGCGATATCGCGACCGAGGACCTGTCGGGCGACGGCATCTGTTCCGAACGCGACTGCTGATGTAATGAATTGAGCGGTGCGATCTACCGCGCCGCGAGGACCGTTTCTATCTCACCCACATACATCCGGTGATAATCCTTCGACGGATAATTGCCGTCGATGGACGCATCGATGAAGTTCTTCGGCTCGAGATCCTGAAAATAGAGCTTGCGGCAGATGAGGGTGAGGCGCGATTCGGCGAAGTAGGGGACCGTATTGTGGCGCCGGAGCGTCAGCCCCGACTCTTTCACCTTCTCCTTCTTGTGGCCCGAGAGCGATCCGCAGAGTTTCAGCGCGTCGCGGTGCTCTTCGGGGAAGAAGCCGACCGAGAAAACGGGTTCCTTTTCCATATATATATAGGTATAGCGCTGCGGCCGGACGAAAACGAAGACCACATTGCGGTTCCAGAGCACCCCCAGACCGGCCCACGCGATGGTCATCATCGTCGCCTTTTCTTTGTCGCCCGCCGTAAGGAGCGCCCACTCCTTGCCGAAAGCGGTGCAGGGGTTGTCGGTGATGTCGAACGGGCTGATCTCTTTGAACAACTTCTCGGTCATCGGCTCCTCCGTCGGTTAGGTCAACGGAGCGATGATAGCGGAAGCGGGCAGGGAAGTCAAACCGACACCCTCAGGCCGTTGGCCAGCTCCCTGCGACAGGGAGCCTCCGACAAAGCTCTCCTGATGCAGGGGAGGCAGGAGGGGTGTTGGTATTTACGCCGCCTTCGTTTTCAGCAGGACCTTTTCGATGGCGTCGACCAGAGCGGCCTTGGGGAGCGCCCCCATCGACATCTGCGGTTTGTCGCTCATCGGGATGAAGAGGATCGACGGTATCGAGCGGATGCCGAAGACCTGCGCCAGTTCCTGCTCCTGATCGGTGTTCACCTTGTAGATGTCCACTTTGCCGTCGTACTGGACGGCGAGGTCGGCGAGCACCGGAGCGACCGCTTTGCAGGGGCCGCACCAGTCGGCGTAGAAGTCGACGATGGCGGGACGGGCGCCGGCGAACTTCCACTCCTTGCTTTTCTCGTAGTCGAATACTTTCTGCTTGAATGTCTCTTTCGTCAGATTTTCCATGTAGCGCCTCCTTCTTGCTACTAGCAAACAGATTTATAAGGCTGCTTGTCTGGAAGTCAAGGCCGGGCAAGAATTTCTTTTAAAAAAATTTCTTGATTCAGGATTCAAGTGAGGGTAAAATCGCGATGACTTTGGGAGAAGGATTTTATAATGAAATCGGCACCGTTGCTGGCACTTGCGGCGTGCATCATCCTCGCCTCCTGCGCCACGATGAAGAATGCCGACACTCGCCCGACCGAAGGCAGTTGCATGGCAAGCTATGACTCGGGACGGATCGGCGAGAAAGAAGTACTTGCCGGAAATATCCTTTTGCCGGTGGGCCTTGCTTTCATGGTGATCGGCTTGCCAACAATGCTTGTTTCGGTAGGACCAGCCTATAGCGGCGAGGAGCACTTCATTCCCGGTACGGTATTTACCGCCATTGGCGGTATGGCGATAATTGCGGGCATCGTAACTCTTGTTGATGGACACCGCCGCGTGGATAAATGGAACGACTACTGCACCGGGGCCACCGCCGCCGAGCGGTATTGTCTGTTTGAACCGTTAGGCGAACAAAGACAATAAAATAGGAGACAACAATGCCCATCAACATCCCGCCCTTCTGGGCCAAGTATGAACACCGCGAAGGGAAGGATTCGGTCATTGTCAACGGCTGGTCGACCCGCTCGCAGTCCGAGGCGCTGGAGAACGCTCAGAAGCGCGCCAAGAAGGTATTCGACCTCGTCCTGTCGGGCAAAAAACTGGGCGAATACGACTACAGCACCCTCCCCATCCGCGAACAGATACTCGAGACGGTCACCCACGACGGCAAACAGATCGCCGTCATATCGCGCAACCGTTACGGCGCGGCGGTCCTCAACACCGAGAAAGTGCTTTTCGCCGACGTCGACTTCAAGCCCTTCTCGGCCGGCGGCATCTTCAACGCCATCGCGCTCCTGTTCAATGCCGCGAAAAAAAAGGAACTCGTCGAAGCACAGCGGAACGCCGAGATCGCCCGCATTGTCTCGTGGGGCGGGAAGAACTACGACCATCCGTTCCGCCTGTACCGCACCTGCGCCGGTCTGCGGCTCCTGTTCACCGGCCGCCCCTACGACCCGAAGGATAACGAAACGATACGGCTGTTGGAAGCGCTCGGTTCCGATCCGCTCTACATCAGATTGACCAAGAACCAGTCGTGTTTCCGCGCCCGGTTGACCGCCAAACCGTGGCGTATCGCTCTGGACCGGCCGCCGGCGGTTTTCCCCTTCATGAATAACCGCGATTCGGGCAAGTATCGGCACTGGCTCGATGACTATCTGGCGAAAAGCGAACGCTACCGCGCCTGTGAACTCATCGGCGAAGGGCGCCGCATAGAAGATCCCGAGATCCGCAAGGTGGTGGAATTGCACGACCGGATGTGCCGTATCGGCGATAAGGAATTGCCTCTCGCATAAAAAATCCCTTACCGCGAAACTAACCGGGCGCTAGTCCGGTCTGTTGTGATAGGTAATGACGGACAGGGACGGGTTTGAAAGGGACGCTGAAGGGGGCGATACCCCTTTGATTTTCGTCGTTTTTCCTTGACAGTCACTTTGCGCCGGATAGGCTGACGGGGACCGTGACGGAGGTTCCCGATGCCCACCTATGAACGCCCCGCTGGATCGCTCATCAGTTATATGTCGGACAAGGTCAAGGCGGGGGGCGGGCTCAATCTCGCGCAGGGACTTCCCGGGTTTCCGCCGCCGCCGGAACTGACCGATATCCTGAAAGAACTTTCCGATCAGCCGGTCCACCAGTATGCCCCCGGGAGAGGAGACAACGATCTGCGCGATATCCTGCCGACGCTCTTTCCCGGCGGCCCGGCGCGCGACCAGTTCATCGTGACGAACGGCGCGACCGAGGCGATCACGCTGACCTACCTCTACCTCAGCCGCCGCGAGGCGCAGCCTTTTTCGGCGCTCGCCTTCGAGCCGGTCTATGAAAGTTACCGCAATCTGCCGCAGATATTCGGGAATCATTTTGTTGCGTTCGACATCGGCGAGGGTCTTTTCGGACGTGAAGAGGCATTCCGGCAGGTGGTGCGCGACCAGCAGGTGAAGATCGTCTTCGTCTCCTCGCCGGGTAACCCGCTCGGCCGCGTCTGGCGGCGCGACGAACTCGAACGGCTGGCGGCGCTGAGCGACGAACTCGACTTCTCGCTCATCGTCGACGGTGTCTACCGCGAGATCTATTTCGGCGAGCAGCCGTGGCTGCCGACCGACCGCATATCGCCGCGCCTGTTTTACGCCGATTCCTTCTCCAAGACGCTCTCGATAACGGGGTGGCGCGTCGGTTTCCTCGCGGCGCATCCGTCGCATCTGGCGGCGCTGCGCACCATCCACGACTACACCGGGCTTTCGTCGCCGTCGGTGCTCCAGAAGGCGATCGCCCGCTATCTGGCGGCGCACGACAACGGCGCGGCCTACCTCGCGGCGGCTCGCCGCACGGTGGGGACATCGTTCGTGGCGCTTAAAAAGATGCTGACGGCGCTCGGGTTCCGCATACCGCCCATCGACGGCGGCTACTTCATCTGGGCCGAGTTGCCGGAAGGGTTCGACGACGGGCTCGCCTTCGCCGAAGAACTCTACGCGCAGGAAAAACTGGCGGCGGTGCCCGGCATCCATTTCTCCGACGCGGGGGTCCGGTTCGTCCGGTTCAATATCGCCAAACCGCTTGCCGACATAGAAGAAGCGGCCCGCCGCATCGAGAAGTTCGTGCGCACGGGCCGCCTATCGGGGGGTTGAGAGGGGGCTTAGTCGTCGTCACCGTCGGGGCCGGGGCCCATCATGTGATCCATCATCATCTTCTTTTTCTTTTCCATGAAATCGAGTGCTTTCTTGCGCTGCTCGGGGTTGAGTTTAAAGAGCATGTCGAGTTTGTGATTCTCCATCAGGAGGGTCTGATCACGGCGCAGGTCGCCGATCTTTTTGATGGAGTTCTGCAACTTCGCCTTGTCGGGATTGGGTTTTTGGGCCTCCCCCTTCATCGCGATGCGCTCCTCCTTGATCTTGAACTGGATGTCCATCATCTTTTTGTGGGTCTCGTGCATTGAGGCCCGGAACTCGGCCCGCTGCGCCTCGGGGACGCCAAGCTCTTTGAGCATCTCGTCGTGCATCATCATCATGTGTCCCTTGTGGTCGCCCTTCGGACCGCCCTCGTGGCCGCCGGGCCCGCCGGGACCACCTTTGCCGTGGTTGGGGCACTGGGCGAGCGCCAAGGCGCTCATCATCAGGATCGCAATGAACATCAACTTTTTCATAGGTTTCTCCCATGCAGTGGTTAATACAGGTCCATATCTTCCAGAACGATATCGTGTTCCAGCAGTACCACCTCGAGTTCCACGTCGTTGAGGGTGAACTGCTGCGGTTCAACGGAACGCTCACGCGGAAGGCCGAACTGCACCGATACGAGGATCGTGAGCGCGAGCGCCGCGGTCGTTACCGCCGCCGCGATGCCGCGCCGCCGCCGGATGCGGCCGCCCCGTTCTTTGACGTTGGCGAGGATGTTGTCCCACCGTTCCTGTTCGTTACGCATGGCCCGCCTCCTGCTGTCGCAGTATCTTCATCTTAAGTTCCTTCATCCCTAGCGAAAAGAGGTTCCGCGCCGATACCTCGGAGATGCCGAGCGTTTCGCCGATATCGCGGAACGGCAGTTCGTCGACGATCCGCAGCGTCATGACATTGCGCCGCTTCTCGGGAAGCGCCTGTACCATCCCCATGAACCGTTCGGCCCGCTGAGCGCCGAGCGTGTCGGACTCATGGCCGTCGCCGGGGGCCGGGAGCACCTCCTCGAGTTCAGATGACAACGCCACTTCGCGCGCCTTGTCGCGGTGGCTTCGGAAGTAGTCGACGACGCTGTTGACCGCCAGCCGCCGCAGGTAGCCGTCGCGGTTGTCGGCGGCGAGCACCTTGGGGAGTTGCAGGTATATCTTGAGGAATATCTCCTGCACCAGATCGTCGATGAGGTCCGGCGTCCGGGCGTAGCGCTTGGCGATACTTTCGATCATATGGCGCTTCTTCCAGAAGATCTCGTCGAACTTTTGGTCCCGTTCGCGCCGTGTCTCGAAGATCCCGAACATCGTCACTTGCCTCCCTGAGCACACCCACTATAACGCGGATGGAGAAAAATAGGTAAAAAACTATTTTCGGGTCTTCCCTCCGCCCCGGTTGACTTCCCCCGCCCGCTTTTGTAGAATGCCCTGACACAACGGAGTCTCTGACCGCATGAATCCCATCGCACGCTACCTTGAACTGCGCGAACGGATAGACGCTGATGCGGCGCGGCTGACTGCGCTCCACGGCGCGAACATCACCTGCCGCGAAGGCTGCACCGGCTGCTGCGTCAACTTCACCGTTTTTCCGGTCGAGTTCTTCGCTATCCTCCGCGAGATGGAACGCGACGGCCTGAAGCCGCACGAAACCCCGTTCGACACCGCCGCCACCTGCGGATTTCTGCACGAAGGGCTTTGCCGCATCTACCGTTACCGCCCGATCATCTGCCGCACCCACGGCCTGCCGATACTCTATCTCGACGATACCGGCGGCGCGCTCAAGTGGGAGGTCTCCTTCTGCGAACTCAACTTCACCGGGGCGGGGCCGTTCGAATTCACCGACGAGACACTGCTCGACCTTGAGGCGCTCAACACCGAACTCTACCTCATCAACCGCGAATTCGTCGCGTCGCTCCACGAAAAGAAATATCATGAGAATTCACGGATAGCGCTGAAAGATATCTGCCAAAAACCGGAGGAACGATGAAGAGACTGATCGCCCTGTGTATCACTCTGCTGATGACCACCCTGCTTTTCGGAGGTGAACCGATGAACGACA
This sequence comes from uncultured bacterium, assembly GCA_937871295.1. Lineage (GTDB taxonomy): Bacteria > UBP6 > UBA1177 > UBA1177 > JAKLFG01 > CALMRE01. The sequence goes on from CALMRE010000074.1 coordinate 63,748, forward strand.
CCATCAAGACCATCATGAACCGCAAAAGTGTCCGCGCCTACAAAGAGGGGCCGGTCAGTAAGGATCAGTTGGAGGTCATCGTCAAGGCGGGTATGGCCGCGCCGACCGCCGTCGACAAGCGGCCGTGGGAATTCATCGTCGTCACCGATAAGGTGATGCTCAAGAAACTCAGCGACATCCTTCCCTACGCGAAGATGGTGGAAAAGGCGGGCGCGGCGATCATCGTCGCGGGCGACCTTGACCGTCAGCAGGGCGGGCGCGAATCGGACTTCTGGGTGGTCGACTGTTCGGCGGCGACCGAGAATATCCTGCTCGCGATCGAATCGCTCGGGCTCGGCGCGGTGTGGACGGCGGTCTATCCCGACAAGGAACGGATAGAGACGGTCCGCAAACTGCTCAAGATACCGTCGACCGTCGTGCCGCTCAATGTCATCCCGGTCGGCATCCCGACCGGCGCCGAGAAGCCGAAGGACAAGTGGAACCCGAAACAGTTGCATTGGAACGGCTGGTGAGGATTCGTGAATCGTGAGCGGTGAGCGGTGTTTTTAGAAAAAGAGAGGTTCCCTTATGAGAAAAAAGACCCTGCTTGCCCTCATCTGTGCCGCGGTCGGCTTCGGCTGTGCCTCGTCGGGCGATCTGCCGCCGCTCCAGACGGTGGCGAAACTCGACATCAACCGCTACCTCGGTAAGTGGCACGAGATCGCGCGCTACGACCACCGGTTCCAGCGCGGCTGTGTCGGTTCGACCGCCGAGTACGCGCTTCTTCCCGACGGCCGCATCTCGGTGACGAACACCTGCCGCGAGGAGGATGAACCCGGCAAGGTACGTCAAAGTACCGGTGTCGCGTGGGTCGATGACCCGGCCGAACCGGCGAAACTGCGCGTCCGTTTCTTCTGGCCCTTCAGCGCCGCCTACTGGGTCATTGCGCTTGACGAGGAGTATCAGTGGGCCGTCGTCGGCCACCCGAGCCGCGACTACCTCTGGATACTGTCGCGCACCCCAACGATGGACGAAGAACTCTACCAGAAGATACTCGCCCTCATCACCGCCCAGCGGTACGATGTGGGGAAATTGAAGAAAATGTAGGGGTGCGATTCATCGCGCCCTCATAAGAACACCCTCCGTCGCTACGCGCCACCTCCCTGCGACAGGGAGGCAGATCGAAGCTCCCCTGATGCAGGGGAGGCAGGAGGGGTGTGGGTTTGCGGGACTTCAGAGATACTCCAGCGCATCCAGCGGGTGCTTGAGGAATATCTTCGCGCCGGCGGTCGATAATTCTTTCTTCGTCGAAAAGCCCCAGAGCGCCGCGCCTGCGGTCATTCCCGCCGCCTTTGCCGCGCCGATGTCGGCCGCCATGTCGCCGATGAGCATGATCTGTTCGGGCGGCCGTCCCATGATATGCGCCGCCATGAGCGCCCCGTCGGGAGCGGGTTTCAGCGGCAGGTAGGCGCGCGCCCCGATGACAATATCAAACCGGAACGGGGCGAGGTCGCGTTCGGCGTGAAGCCGGGTGAAGCGTTCATCCTTGTTCGAAAGTATCGATTTGGGAATGCCGCGTTTTTCCAGTTCGGTCAGCAGTTCGCGGACGCCGTCGTAGAGCGGAACCCCCTTCTCTTTTTCCTGTGCATACACGGCGCGCATCTCGGGGATGAACAGACGGATGGTCTCCTCGTCGCGCATATCAACGGGCAACGCCCGCTCCACCAGATTGGCCAGTCCGTCGCCGACAAAGCGGCGGTACGACGCGGTGCGGTGGGTCGGCAGGCCGCGCGCTTTGAGGGCGCTGTTCATCGAGACAGAGATGAGTTTCAGGGTGTTGAGGAGCGTCCCGTCCATGTCGAAGATGATAGCCGTCACTTTCATGGAAGGCGTTATACCGTTAAACGAGTGCCGTTGTCAATGAGAAGAAAAAGAAAACCCCCGTTGCCGGGGGTTGATATTCGCGCGGCCGATCCTGCGTTATTGAAACGAGTTTAATCGGCGTTGCTCCCGAAGGAGCAACGAAAGAATGTGTTGGTGTTGACAGTGGACAGCCGTTACCGGCCATATTGAAAGGAACCAGAAAGACCAACCGCGCTCTTTTTGAACATCCAACTTTAAAGGAACAGTACCATAGTGTTACACGCAATAGACGTGCCAACAACGCCGGCGACAAAGGATTTATCTATAATACATCTATATCGTTGGATATACAAAACGCTATGCGCTTATTTTGAAATAGGTCGCGGGTTGTTTTTGTCAACTTTAGTATACTATCAACGATTCGGGAAGAGAGTCGTGTCAACCGTGGTTGATTTCGTGTTGACCGGTAAACAGTCCGTACACCGGACGGCGACAAGAGGGACAGTGGCCGAAGTCAAGCAGGTCGTCCTGAATGTCGAATCCTTTTCGGGTGATAAGAAGAAGTTCGCAGGCGGCGCACCGGGTGTCGTTCCCGTCGGTCAGTGCGCTGTTGCCAATGTAAGTATACGGTATCAGCGTCTCGGTGCGGACCCGGTCGTAGATCGCCGCGAGGAACGATTCGGTCGTCGCCCGGAGTTTCATCCGGTAACTCGGATGGTAGCGCGACAGGTGCCAGACCGCGACACCCCGTTCGGCAAGCGCCTTACCGAGCGCGACGATGCCGTCGGCGGTGTGTATCCCCTCGATGATGAGCGTGGTCACCTCGAGCACCGTGTCGGGGTCGGCGGCGATGCGGGCGATGTTGCGGAGCACCGGGGCGAGCGTCGCGCCGCACTGTTGGCGGTAGAACTCGTCGTCACCCTTGAGGTCGATGTTGAAGGCGTCGATGAGCGGCAGGATGCGGGAGAGCGCCTCGTCGGTGAACCAGCCGTTGGTCACCATGACGGTGCGGAGTCCCGCCGCTTTCACGAGCCGCGCCGTGTCGAGCATATAATCCTGCCAGACGGTCGGTTCGCTGTAGGTGAAACTGACGCTCTCGCAGTTGTGCTTGCGCGCCGCCGCGACGATGTCGGCCGGGGCGACCGCTTCGGTACTGCGCCGCTCGAAGAACTCTTTCTGCGATATCGTAGAATTCTGGCAGAAACTGCACGAGAAGTTGCACCCGTGGAGCGCGAGCGACAGCGTCCCGGTGCCGGGAAGGAAGTGGTAGAGCGGCTTTTTCTCGATGGGATCGACCGCGAGCGAGACCAGTTGCCCGTAGTTCACCGTGACGATGGCGCCGCCCTTGTTCTCGCGGATACCGCACCGGCCGCGCCCTCCCGGCGGGAGACTACAGCGGTGTTCGCAGAAATCACAACACCGTGTCGTCATCGGGGTTTTCGCTGTCGGTGAGTTCCTGTGCGGCGCTTTTGGTGATGTAGAAATCTTCGCCGAGGAGATAGACGGTGTAGCGGATACCGCACCGGAAGGCCTGCTTCGATTCGGTGGTGACGGCGATCGTCTCGACCGAACCGAATATCTTTTCGCGGGTGTAGGTAAGGTAGAAATCCACCGCGCAGAAATTGGACAAACAGAGTTCGAACGGTTCGGTCCGTTCGCCGACGGCGATGTCGGTCGCGACCACATTGCGCTCATCCTTATAGTTGTCGAACTCGTCATGCAGGTAGACTTTCTTGACGATATGCTGCGACTCGGGGCTGTTGACCAGCACCATCTGCGGCGGTCGGCAGACGATATCCGCGTCGGGATAAGGTTGTTCATCTTTGCCGTCGCTGCACGCGGCGATCAGCAGGGCCGCGAACAACAGCAGCACTATCCGCATCATGGCCGCACCTCTAAAAAACAAAGTAGAGATCGACATAGCCCATCACCGAGAATATCGTTGATTCCTGCACCGTGAACTCGTCGGGAAGAAAGAGGTCGACATAGCGCCCCGGTTCGACCTCTACCCGTTTGCGTTCGACCCGCTTGAAGGAGAGATCGTTGGGTAATTTGAATTTGGCGAAGTAGGAGATATCGGCGCCGATCCGCAGGCCGGTCCGTATCGCCGGAATGAAAAAACCGGTCTCGAGCGTCGCGCCGAGCGATCCGAAGAAATGCGGCCGCATCTGGCTGGCGCGTCTATCGAGCCCCATGGCGAATTTCGTCCAGCGCAGTTCGAGCAGGTTGAGATAGGCCGACGGGTGGAGGGTGAACTGGAAATCGCTGGTGCCGACCACCAGTTGGTAGCCGCCGTGGCCGCCGAAGTAGAGCGAATAGAACTGTGAATCGTAGGAGAGAGAATAGACCTCGATATACTGTCCGTCGGCGTCGTCGCGGGTGATGCCGGGGACGAAGCCGTCGACCGACCGGTTGATGTCGGAGGTGTCGAAGGCGAAATCCTTGGTCACGAGTCTGCGATAGAAAAAACCGATGTCGGGGGTGATATACCAGCCGCTGTCGGGGTCGCCGAACGATACGGTGACCTTCTCCTCCAGTATCGTGCCGACGCCGGCGGCCGACAGGCTGTTCTTCTTGTCGTAGATGTCGACCCACGTGGTGCCGAACAGGGTCCGCAGGTTGAGCGTCATGAAGACCGGGAAGATGAGCGGCTTGAAGTCGGGGGTGGTGATGATGCGGACCGGATCGAGCACCGGCAGCGGCCGGGGAACGGTCTTCGCGCCGAGCGCCGCGCGGGCGGTATCGTAAAGTTCCCGGTCGTTCTGCATCAGTTCGAGGAGCCGCAGGAACAGAGGGCCGGCCGCGGCGACGGGCAGGTCATCGGCGGGGCAGTCGGGGCAGACGGCCGAGTAGCGTTTGAGCAGGAGTATCTCGTCGCCCCGGTAGAGTGTCGCGTCGACGTACAGGTAGGGCGGCGCGTCGAAGGAGTAGGCGGTGCCGAAGGTGAGGGTGAAGATCGCGTCGGCGGCGGGGATGGCGGCGCCGGCGCCGTAGAAGATCAGTGTCTGCGGGGTCATGATCGAACGGACGGTGCGCTCGATGAGCCGGTGAATGAGAGCCCGTTCCTCAAGTCCGTCCAGCGAAAAGCCCAGCACGGAACCGGCGATGATGGTGGTCGGCCGCCGTTTGGTGTTGAGGTTCTCCCAGACGGGGGCCGACGGATCATAGGTTTCCGCCGCCGCGAGGAGGAGCGTGAAAAGAAGTATGAAAAGCGCCGCGGCGCCGCGTTCAGTGCGTCTCATGTTCTCCAAAAACAAGCGCCTGAAAGGTCTGGAAGCGGCAGTTCGGGTCCTGCCACCCGTCGCGCGGCAATCCCGCTTTCTGGGAAAGATAGGTGAGCGTCGTTTCGAGGTCCCACCCCTGTTCGGGGGCCACCTGCGGCAGGAACAGCGCCTGCCGCCCCTTGAGCGACAGTATCATCCCGTCGGTCCCGATCCGGATGTCGCGCCACGAGCCGACCGGCCGGGGGACGGTGAGTATCGATATCTCGATGGATATATCGTTCAGTTCGTCCGGTTCTACCGCCGGAAAGCGCGGATCGAAGAAGGCCGACTGTATCGCCATCGACCGTATCCCCTCGGGAAGCGTCCGGTCACCGATGACGGTGCCGATGCAGCCGCGCAGATCGCCCTCCTTTTTCAGGGTGACGAACAGGCCGTTCTTCTCGGTGTACGCCGGGTCGCCCGTGAGCCGTTCCCAGGTGGGCGACGGCGTCCCGAGCAGTTTTTCCTCCAGCCGTTCGCGGGCCAGCCGCAAGAGGTCGCGTTTCTGAACGCTCGTCAGTTCCATCGTTTTCTCCCTCAGCCGTGGAACAGTATCGTCGCGTAGCAGACGAAATCGTCGCTCTTCCCCAGTATGTCGCACGAGGTGTAGTAGCCGGCGGTGTCGCCTTTCAGCCCGCGCATCTCCATCAGGCGCGACAGGACGAGCGCCGGGTTGATGCCGCAGATCGACGGCTCCTCGCGGTCGCGGTCGGCGAAGGCGTTGGCGTAGTCGTGCCGCGCGATGTAGCCGGCATATTTCCGGTCGTGCGTCGCCACTTTTTCGAGTACGCCGTCGAGACTCCCCGCGAACGGCGTGTAGCCGAAACGGTCGCCGTAATGGGTGAAGTCGCTCGAGGCGATGAACGCGGTCGGCGCCGGGTCGAGCGACGCGGTAGCCGCCGCTATCGCATCGGCGAAACGGCGCATCGTCGTTTCATTATCAAGATGCGGGATGAGCAGCAGCGCGACGGCGGCAGCGGGAAGAACGCGTTTGATGAACGGCAGGAACATCTCGGCGCTGTGCTCCGCTTCGGCGGCGCGGTTCATCTCGGCGAACGGCGCGCCGGAGAATAGGCCGGTGATGCCGGTGATGTCGCCCAGCGGCGTCGCGAGTTTGTCGAAGTCGCCGTAGCCGATCCGGTCGCCCGGCAGGAGGGTGTAATGACTCGGCGCGAGGATGATGAGATGACGCAGGGCGGGGTCGCAGTTCCGGAAGAACGGCGCGATGCCGCGTCCCGAAAAGGTATGCCCGGCGTGCGGCAGGACCGCGCCGCGCACGGCGTAGGGCAGTTTCGCCGCTTCACCTACGAACCGGTCGATCGCCCGGCCGAGCGCCGCGGGATCGGCGTCGTACCAGCTCCCGGCGAATTTCGCGCGCCGCGTCAGACCCATCGTATCATTCCCACCAGACCAGATACGAACTGGAATTTATCTCGGCGCGGTAGCCGTCGGGGGCGGTGACCACCGGCACATAATCCTCGCCGTCAAGATAGCCTTCGAAGGCGAACGAGTTCTCGCCCGACACGAGTGAATCGGTCACCTCTTTGACCCACGGCGTCACATTGAGCCCGGGGCACCAGCCGGCGCGGCCGAAGGGCCACGAACCGTACTGGTTGGGGAGGACGCCGTCCTGTATCTGCTGGATACAGCCGTCGTTGGTCGCGGCCAGCGGATGGTCCTTCTCGTAGTTCGTGCCGTTGACGACGAACACCGATTCGAAGGGGCAGAACTCGGCGCAGTTCTCCTGTTCCGAGCCGTTGCCGTGGCCGGTGATGTAGGCGACGATGGCCGCCTTGGTGACCCCGGCGGGCATTTCAAAGGCCACCGGTTCGTACTGCGCGTTGTAGTTCTCGTCGAACCGCGGGTTGCCGGCAAAGAGTTTTTTGATGCCGGTCGGCGCCGGGGCGCCGCCGGTGGTGAGCCGGAACGACAGATAATTCTTTACTTGGAAGCCCCAGACATAGAGCCGGAACTTGAGCGTGCCGCCGCCCGCAAAAAGCGGCATCAGCGCGGAGATATCGGTCACCCAGCGGCCTCCCATGCCGTAGGGGGTTATCCAGCGCGCCACCTCGGTGCCGCAGGTGTCGGTATCGTCGGGTCCGCAGATGTAAAGATGCATGATGCGGTCCCATTCGCAGGCCGCCTGCGAGGTGCAGACCTGCGTGAGATCGACCGCGAGTCCGGTGATATCGGCCATCTCGGCGGCCGACGGGAACTCGACCTCGAAATTTATCGTCTCACTCGCGAACTCCTCGCCGTCGATGCCGGTCAGGATCAGCGGCTCCACCTCGGCGGCGAGTTTTTCGGCGCGATCGACATCGAAATTCCAGTAGGCCGCCTCATAGCCCGCCATCTCGAAGTCGGCCTTCTGTGTCTGCCAGTTGAGCGGCAGGCCACCGCCGCGTATCTTCTGGGCGCGGTCGATGCCGAGGAGGAAGGCCGATCCGCCGCTGTACCATTCCGACAGCCAGTTGCCGAGGTTCGCCGCCCCCTTCGTGACGAAATGGAGGCGCGGCGTCCAGTGTTCCGGATCGTCGACGACATTGAGCGCCAGCTCCGCCTCTTCGCGGACCGGGGCGAGCACCTCGGCCACCAGATCGTCGGTCGCGCCGGCGATGAAGAAATAGTGGACATTCTTCGGCGAGTTCATCAGGAGCGTCACCAGCCGCGACTCGAACATCTGCTTCGAGTAGGAATTCGACGCGCGGTAGAAGAGGAACACATAGTTCTCCTTCCCGTCCCAATTCTCCTCAAGGCCCCAGTCGCCTTCATCTATCGGGACGGTGAGGTCGGCCGCCGTGTCGCCCAGCGCGATGCCGTAAGGCCCTTTATTGAACAACGGGTTGCCGGAATCGACATCATCGTCGTTCAGCAGATCGTCGCCGTCGGCGATGACGCTGTCGGTGTCGGTGTCGCAGGAGTCGGCGTCGACCGGATCCTTCTTATCGTCGGAACAGGCGCATAGCGCGCCGAGGAGGATGGACAGGGTCAAAAAAGTCGCGATGCGCGTCATGGCGGTTCCCTCACGGAAAAGTTCTTCCCCCTATTAAATAGATATAACGGCAAAAGGCAAGAGGAGGTACGCAGGAAAAAAATCAAAAATAAAAGAATCCTTTTTCGTCGATCCGGTATCTTATTAATGTGTCAGTCTTTGGAAAAACGGGAGAAATAAGGATTTGTGTATTCGAATCTACCTGTCAAGACATTTGCTAATCTTGCCGTAATTGATTTCGTCAAGACATTTG
>CALMRE010000075.1 GCA_937871295.1 uncultured bacterium
CCGCACGCTCGACGAGATGACCGCTGCGCTCCACGATATCGTTGAGAAGTTCCCTGACCACGCGAAGCTCTACACCATCGGTTCGTCGGCCGAAGGACGCGACATCCTCGCGCTCAAGTTGTCGGTGAGTCCCGCCGAGAACCTGCCGGGGCCGCCGGAGATCGTGTTCGTCGGCCTGCATCACGCCCGCGAATGGATATCGGGCGAGGTGACGCTCCGGCTGGCCGAGTTCCTCGCCGACCATATCGGCGACATGCCGCGCATCCGTGCCATCGTCGAGGCGACCGAACTCTGGTTCATCCCGGTCCTCAACCCCGACGGCTATCTCTACACCCACACCACCGACCGGATGTGGCGCGGGAACCGCCGTTCTCACCCCGACGGCACTTTCGGCGTCGACCTGAACCGCAACTACGATGCGGCGTGGGTGGAGAACGGCTATGTCCACGGTACCGGCCCCTTCAGCGAACCGGAAACGCGGGCGCTTCGCGACCTCGTCATCACCCCCGACGGCGGCACGGCGCTCACCGATATGCCGCGCGGGCTCATCAGTTACCACAGTTACGCGCAACTCATCCTCTACCCGTGGTCGTCGCAGTCCGATCCGGCGCCGACCGCCGACCTCATGAAGGCGACCGCCGCCAAGATGGCCGACCTCATGCTCTTCACCGGCGGCGCCCTCTACACTGTCAAACAGGCCTACGGACTCTACGCCGCGCCGATCTTCGGCGAATGCGGCGAATGGTTCTACACCGCGACCGGCCGGGCGACCCCGCTCCTGATCGAACTGCGTCCCGCCCCCGACGACGACACCGCCTTCGCCCTCGACCCGGTCTACATTGAACCGACGGCGCGCGAGAACATCGCCGCGGCGCTCTACTTCATCGAATCGATCCTCTACGACTCGGTCGACATCGACACCGATGTCAACGGCAACGGCATCGCCGACTATCTCGAGGTCCCCGACGCGCTCCTCCCTGACGAGGACACGATCGATATCTCCGACTCGTCCGACGAGTCTGAACTGTCCGACGATGATCTGCCGCCCGACACGACACCCGACGCCGACACGCCGGTCGTCCCGCGTCCGCACGGCGACGGCTGTTCGCTGACCCTCATCTGAATTTTTCCCTTTACAAACGGGGTCCGAGGTATACAATGGTGCTACCGGGCGCAACCCGGCGACACCTATTCGGCGAAGGGAGAGACACATGAGCACCACGATGGGCATCAAGATCGACGAGAAGACGCGCGAACGGGTCAGGACGCTTGCCGAGAGCAGGGAACGGACGCCGCACTGGGTCATCCGCACCGCGCTGGCCGAGTATCTTGAACGGGAAGAGGCGCGGGAACGGGAAAAGGCGGAGGACCTCGAACGGTGGGAACGGTTCGCCCTCGGCGGTCCGGCGGTGGACAACGCGGCGGCGGTCGCGTGGCTCGACGACCTCGCGCACGGCAAGAAGCGGCCATGTCCGCGGTGATCTGGCTTCCCGAGGCGCTGGACGACCTCGCGCGGCTGTACGACTTCCTTGAGGAAAAGAGCGCGGCGGCGGCGCGGCGGATGGCGGCGGCGCTGGCCGAGAAGGCGCGCTATCTGGAAAAGTTCCCCGAAGCGGGGCGGCCGATGGGGAACGAACTGGCGGCGCGCGAACTGTTCGTGCCGTTCGGCGATGGGGCCTATGTGCTCCGCTACAAGATACACAAGAAGCAGGCGGTCATCATCAGGGTGTGGCATTGCCGGGAGTTGCGATGAGCAGGGGTCCGGTGAAGCTTCGAGCTGCTCTCTCTTTTTTTCTGTCCCTTATGTCCTTTTTGTCTCTTCTGTCCTTTTCTTTTTCCTGCTCTTCGCCGAAACCGTCGCACGATGCCGACACGGTGACGCCGGACGGCGATATCATAACGACCGAAACCGAAACTATCGTTCCCGATGATTTCGATGATGCTGTTCCTGTCGAGAACGAAGGCAACATATTGGACGATGCTCTGGTTTCCGATGCTGACAATGCAGATTGCCCTCCACTCATCAGTGCGCCGTTCCCGTATTACAAGGAAGACGGCACCATCCACTTCTGCCGCAAATGCGATACACCAACAGAGAAAGACCCACAATGTGTGCAGAATCTCTGGAAAGAAGCCAATCAGAAACTGACGCATGACTATCCCGACGCTGATTGCTATCCTTATCCGTGCGAAATGAGCAATCTGAAGCCGATGACAAAGGCTGAGGTAGAGGCAGTATATACTACCTATTCCATGCATGAATGTGATCTGATGTTGGCAAATTATGGTTGGGATACCGATTCCACCGGCGGTCAGATCAAGCATTGGAACTTGAGTGGGGGAAAGGTGGGGTTCGTGATGTACAAGGTGAATATAGATATAACTCAGTATGTTAATGCAAGGAAGTTTTTTGTCTATGACCTCTCTTCTAAGGAATATACCGCGGTAAGTGCCGGAGATTATGGCTTTGCTTACCATACGGGTCATGCCCTAGGCTATTTGCGGGATAACCGAAGCCTTGATCTTGCAACAACTTATATGTATGTCGGTTATTTCAGTACGGATGGGACATACCGAGTGGTTTTCAACAAGCCAATCTATTCCATCGTCTATACCCCCGCCTTAAACGATGATTGGGCCTTTGCGAATATTACCTTCCAGAAGGGCGGCGTCTCGACAATGTACTATGCCAAGGTGGGCGAATGGAAATGGACGAGTCTAGGCGAGGGTGTGGGCAATCATCCAGACCTTTACGGTGACCTCTTGGCCTTTTATGATGACAATGTCAAAGGCCATGTCTGCAATCTAAGCAAGGCACCGAAGTCACTTAGCGACTGCACAACGGTGAACCGTGTGACAGAGGAAGTGCGCGATATCCAATTCGACCGCGACCATCCGGACATTTTCTATTACTCCCGCGACTTCAATCAAGCGATCACCCGCGTTGATATGTCGGCGGGTGCTGGGCAGAGGGTCTATGAAGATATCATCACCGATTTCTCCGATGCGACCAAGGGCGTTGCTTATTCGCTTGTGGTTGAGCAGGTCAAGAACAACACGATCCTTTATCTTGAAATCGAGGATATCAGCGGGGAAGGGGGTGGTCTTGCCTGTTTCTACCGTACCGATCTCAAAAAACGGTACTGTATGAAGAAGATGGAGAAGGACCCCCAATACGGGGAATGGGTTGATTTCCCCTACGGTCATTCGGAGTTTGAAGGCGATTGGTTCCTCTACCAGAAACATGCGAATTCGCCGCTCATTCTCCGTGACATGAAATGTTACTGCGAGAAAGAAGGCATCTGCCCCTTCGAGGGGATGACGCGGTGACGCACACCGCGATCTGAAGCGACGATTGTCATCTGAAAAAAAGACCGCCCGTTGCCGGGCGGCCTGTCAAAGTGATGCGCGGGAACGGGGATCAGAGACCTTTCTTGAATCCGCCGGCCGGCTTGAACGATACGGTCTTCGAGGCCTTGATCTGGATCTTCTGGCCGGTCTTCGGGTTGACACCCTTGCGGGCCTTGAGGGCGCGCTTCTTGAAGGTGCCGAAGCCGTTGAGGATGATCTTGTTCTCGGACGCGATGGTCTCTTTCAGGATCTGCACGAAGGTCTCGTAGGCGATCTTCGCCTGCGCGACGGTCAGATCGAGCTCCTTCGCCATGTTCTCCTTGATCGCCTTGATGAAATCGCCTTTGCTCTTCGCGATGATCTTCTTGGCCATTTCCGCCTCCAAAAGAAAGTGATGAAAAAACAGGGAACCAACGGATCGAGTATGCGTTGTCCTCACGCGGAAATCAAGAAAATCGTAGGAAGAAAATGTGCGTTTCAGGCCGTCCGTATCAACTGATGACGGTGTCACCGGCGTAACTGTTGATAAGGTCGATGGTTTTTTTCTTGGTGGCGCGCAGGAGATCTTTCTTCTGCTGATAGGGAAGGAAGGCCGACTTGACGCCGTTGATCACGAGGTCGAGCACCTTCTGCGGGGCGAGATCGAACAGCGTCGCGGCGCGCAGGTATTCGTCGGTCATGGTGGTGTCGGTGATGAGGCGGTTGTCGGTGTTGAGCGTCACGCGGATGCCGAGGTCGAGATAGAAACGGAAGGGATGTTCCTCTATCTTCCCCACCGCGCCGGTCTGGGCGTTGGACGACAGGCAGACCTCGAGCGGGATGCGGTGGTCGTTGACATAGTTCAGCAGATCGCCGTCCTCGCGCAACCGCGTCCCGTGGCCGATGCGGTGGGCGCCGCAGTAGTGGAGCGCCTGATGGATGCTGTCGGGCCCGTAGGCCTCGCCGGCGTGTATGGTGACATTCACGTTGTTGGAGAGGATGAGCGAAAAAGCGCCGAGATGATCGCGCGCCGGATAGTTGAGTTCGGCCCCCGCCAGATCGAAGCCGACCACCCCCTTATTCTTGAAGGCGACGGCGAGTTCGGCCATCCGCAAACTGACCTCGGGTGAGATGTTGCGGATGCCGCAGATGATGACGCCGCTCATGATGCCGAACTTCCGCTTGGCGTCGCGCAGACCGCTCAGCACCGCCTCGACGATCGTGGTGAGCGGCAGCCCCTTCTGCGTATGGAGCACCGGCGAGTAGCGCACCTCGATGTATTCCACCCCATCGGCGTGACAGTCCTCGGCCAGCTCGAACGCGGCGCGGTAGAGCCCCTCTTCGTTCTGGAGCACCTTGAGCGTTATCTCGAAGCCCTTGAGGTAGTCGGTGAGCGAGCCGTGGACCTTTCCCGGGCCGATGAGTCTTTTCAGGCCGTCGACATCGTGCGCCCCCAGATCGACCTTCTGCTGCGCGGCAAGGTCGAGCAGCGTCTCGAGCCGCAGCGAGCCGTCGAGATGAACGTGCAGGTCGGTTTTGGGAAGGTTGCGGAAGAATTCGCGATCGAAGGGGACCGGCAGTCGCCGCTGCTGCATCGGGCTCACTCCAGCGTCTTGCACTCGACCGGGTCCATGGTCCGCAGGTCGGCGTGGCCGTTGAGCGAGAGCGGTTCGCCTTCGCGGATACTGCTGGTGAAGAGGTTGACCACGCCGTCGACCGCGTCCTTTTTGAAACAGACCTCGGTCATTTCGCCGTTCAGGCGGGTCACTTCGGTGAGATACAGTTTATCGTTGTTGAGGTAGAAGACCTCCTTTTTGGTCATCGACGAACCGTCGAGCTGGAGAACGAAGGTGCTCCCCGCGCCATCCTCGAGGTGCTGGGCGAAGAATACCTGCAGAAGCGGTATCTGAAAACCGGCGCTGTTGTTGATGTTCTTTTTCATCACCCAGACCGCGCCGATGTAGACCTCTTCCTCGTTCGCGTCGTTGATGTAGGTGAGCCGCCCGTCCCCGAGCCGCAGGTCGGAGACCGGGGTGTTCTCGCCGTTGATGACGCCGTAGAACTGGAAACGCGCCTGCCAGACCTTTTCGACGATGCTGTCGCCGTCGGTGGTGTCGGGGTACTCTTCGTCGGAGTAGTAGTTCTCGAGGTCGTTGAGATAATCGTATTTGCCGATATCGTCCTGCGGAGCCTCGGAACAGGCGCCGCACAGGAACAGAACCGCCGCCGCCGCCAACATCAGCCGCATTATTTTCACCGGAGCCTCCGCCCTCTCTTTCCACTAATGACCGACCGATTGTAGCACGAACGCTCCGTTAGGCAACTTTTCTCCTCCTCATTACTTCACTTTGCCGCCGCCGGTGCTATACTGACCCGTCACTTTGCGGAGGAGGGAACGATGCTGACCAAGGGGCTCCTGCTCAAACTCTTCGACGCCGCCCACATGCAGCGGTGGAACGACCGCCTGCGGCCGGTGGCGCTGTTCGAACTCGACAAGCAGGCGCACAAGACGATCGCGGCGGTCCACTTCTCCCGATTCGAGGCGGAGAAACAGCCGGTGGACCTTGACCGGCTCATCGAAGGGGCGCTCTTCGAGATGCTCCAGCGGGTCGTCCTTACCGATATCAAGCCGCCCGTTTTCCACCGCATCAAAGAAGATGCGGCGAAGTACCGGCAACTGAACGACTGGATCTACGAACAGTTGAAAAAATACCTCCTGCCGCTGGGCGATGGCACCGCCGACCGGTTCCGCGACTACTTCAATGAACCCGAGGAGACCATCGAGCGGCGCATCCTCGGGGCGGCGCACCTGTTCGCCACGCGCTGGGAGTTCGGTCTCATCGAACGGCTCAACACCGGTTACTTCGATGTCGAGGACATCCGCCGCTCGCTTGACGAACGGCTCGCCGCCTACGGTGACCTTGCCGGGATGGCCGAGATCGCGAAGCACGGCGGGAACAACAACAGCCGTCACTTTCTCGATCTCTGCGGACAACTGCGGTTCCAGTACCGCTGGTCGAATCTCCACATGATGCCGCGCATATCGGTGCTCGGCCACATGCTGCTCGTGGGTCAGGTAGCCTACCTTCACTCGCGCGAGATCGGCGCATGCCGCCGCCGCGCCGTCAACAACTTCCTGACGGGCCTCTACCACGATCTTCCCGAGGTGCTCACCCGCGACATCATCTCGCCGGTCAAGCGGTCGGTCGAAGGGCTCTCCGACCTCATCAAGGAATACGAGAAGGAGCAGATGGACCGCGAACTCTACAGCCTGCTCCCCGAAAAATGGCGCGACGAGTTCCGGCGCTACACCGAGGATGAGTTCTCCGACACCATCCGCAAAGGCGGTGGGTTCGTCGCGACAACGGCCGATGAGATATCGAAGAAATATAATGACGATAAGTTCGATCCGCGCGACGGGACTCTGGTGAAGGCGGCCGACGAACTGTGCGCGTTCATCGAGGCATCGACCGCGATAAAGAACGGGAACCATGCCGAAGATTTCTTCAAGGTCAAGGTGCTGTTGCGCGAGAAGTACGGCAACCGCACCGTCGCCGGCATCAACATCGGCCAGATCTACGCAGACTTCGAGTAAAGTCTTCGGTTACTCCGCCGGGAACTTGGCGAGGAACGCGTCGTAACCACCTACGTTGATATTTCCATCGAGAGAATTCCCGGTTATACCGATGAAAAAGAGATATCCTTCGTCGCCGACGGCGACACCGTATCCGCTATCATCGAAAACGGATCCCCACAGTTCGGTCCACGCCTTGGTGCCGTCGG
>CALMRE010000076.1 GCA_937871295.1 uncultured bacterium
CGCACGGAGTTCTTCACAAAAAAAATTAGTTGCCTTTCGTTTTGGTTCCTTTATGATAAATTCAAACTATAGCCATCGGGGGATGGTTGTTTCGGTGAGGAGAGGGAACCTCAATTATTCTGAATACGCCGTTCCGGCTTTCGGTTCCGCAGTTCATCCTGTCTTTTATGGTATAAGCAATATCTTTGGGGAGAAGGTCATGAGTCGTCTTGCCGTCGCATTGTTCGTCCTCGCGTGTTGTTTCACAGCGAGCCTTTCTGCCGCCGAACCGTGTCCGACCGGTTGGAAGTTCAACAGCGCCAACAACCACTGCTACAACCTTGAGGCGACCGCGTCGCCGGTCACGTGGGTGCAGGCAAAGGCCGCCTGTGCCGCCTATAACGCGCGAACAACGCTCGTGACGCTCGGCGATCAGACCGAGAACGACTATGTTTATAACTATGTCAAGACCGAGAAAGCCTACAACGGCAACATCTGGATCGGCCTCGAAGCGAACGACGCCTACGCCGTGAGTGGCAATACGACCTGTTCCAACGCCGTCATCGTACCGGTGCTCGGGCGCAAATTCAGCGGCACCATCGGTACCGGTACCGGCACCGTCGATCCCTACGGCGACTGCGACATGCCCGGCAAGGAGAACTTCTTCCGCATCACCCCGGCGATCAGCGGCACCTGGACCTTCAAGGTCACTTCGGTATTCGACGCCGTCATCGACCTCTACAGCGGCGCCTGCACCTCCTATATCGACTGCGAAGATTATTACGGCGGCAACGCGACCGATACCATGACCCGTACACTGACGGCGGGCCAAACCTATACCGTCGTCGTCGATAAGTATCGCACCACCGATACGGGGACCTACACCCTCGAGATCATGGCGCCGACCGACAACGGCAAACGGGCCTACTCATGGATAGACGATACCGATAACGGCTACACCAACTGGGATACCAACGAGCCGAGCAACAGCGCCGGCGCGGAAGCCTGCGGCGAACTCAAGATAGGCACCACCACCTACGGCAAGTGGAACGACCTCCCCTGCAACAGCGGTGCGGCGCTCCATGCCTATGTCTGCGAGTATATCTCCTCCATCTGCGGCGACAATGTCGTGGAAGGGATCGAAGAATGCGATGACGGAAACCTCACCGACGGCGACGGCTGTGACGCCAACTGCCGTCCGACCGGCTGCGGCAACGGCCGCGTGACCGGCACCGAACAGTGCGACGACGGTAATACCAACAACAATGATGGTTGCCGGAATAACTGTACCTTCCCGTGCCCCGAAGGCTGGACATACAATACGGCGCTTAACCGTTGTTATGGGCTTTACGGGACGACGAATCCCTTAATATGGACCGATGCCAAGGACAGCTGCGCTTCCCTCTATAGCGATTCTACATTGGTGACGATCGGTTCTCAATCGGAAAACGACTTCGTCTTCAACTATGTCAAGAACACCAAGGCCTACAACGCCAACATCTGGATCGGTCTCGAAGGAGAGTACGCCTATCCCGCCTTCGGCAACGAGGTTTGTTCGGTCGCGTGGGTAGCGCCCACCATGGGCCGCAAGTACAGCGGCTACATCGGCACCGGCGCCGGCACCGTCGATCCCTACGGCTGGTGCGACATGCCCGGCAAGGAGAACTTCTTCACCTTCACCGCCGGAGCGACCGGGGAATGGACCTTCCGCGTCTACAGCCAATTCGATGCGGTAGTCCATATCTACAGCGGCGGCAACTGCGGTTCCTACCTCGACTGCGAAGACTACTACGGCGGCAATGCGACCGATACTCTCTATTACGACCTCACGGCGGGACAGACCTATACCGTCGTGGTCGACAAATATCTCACGACCGATGAAGGCGCATATACCCTTGAGCTCATGCCGCCGGCCGACCGGGAGAAGAGAGCATACTCGTGGATAGACGACACCAATACAAACTACACCAACTGGGACAGCAACGAACCGACCGGTGTCACCGAAGGCTGCGGTGAAATGAAGATTGCCACTACGACCAACGCCAAGTGGAACGACCTCGCCTGCAATAACACCTCTATCAAGTTGGCTTACCTGTGCGAAATGCGGGGATCTATTTGTGGCGATGGATATCAGGCAGGCCTTGAACAGTGCGACGACAGCAACCTGATCGACGGAGACGGTTGTGACAGTAACTGCACATTGACTTCTTGCGGTAACGGTATTGTAACCCCCGGTACGGGAGAACAATGCGATGACGGCAATGACGAGAATATCGACGATTGCGACAATGACTGCCTTTTCACGGACAAGGCCGATTGGATCGAGACCTATGCCGATATTTGGATACAGGAACACTTCACCTTCTTCCCCGATCTGAATCTGGAATATGCGATCAGGGATGCTTTGGGAGTTACCCTGCCCGAGGCTCACTATTTCACGCAGACAGCGCAAAGCGCCGGCAGTGAAGAGTGGGTTCATTACGGTCCCTTCGATGCCACCAACGGACAGTTCATGGCCAAGGCGATAGTCGGTTCGGGCGATGTAACGCTTTATGTCCGGAGAGGCGCCACTCCGACGGCGACCGATTACGATTGCATGTCGAATTTCAACGGACCCGATACGGAAGAGTGCACCATCAGCGCCACCGGACAAATATATGTGTCGGTCAAGGGCGTTGATGCCGGCTCCAGCTTCACGATCCAGATCAGTTATGCTACCGGGAGAATAGAACAGGCGACTGCCAACTATCATGGCAATGCGACCGCGGGAGGATGGGCAAGTTATTTGCCCTTTACCTCTATATCGGGGACCTTCTCCGCCACGCTCACGCCGATCGGTGGCAATGCCGACCTTTATGTGAGAAGAAATCTTCCGCCCGATGCGAACAATTACGATTGCCGATCGAACAATACCGGAACGGCGACCGACACCTGTGCGTTGATGAACGGAGGAGTCTTCTATATGGGTGTATTCGTCGATGCGCAGGTCGCATACGATTTGGATGTCATTTACTGGAAAGAGGCATCCACGGAGATCACGACGGATCAGTTGTTGAGCGTGACGAGTTTGGATCTTTCTTATCAGGAGATATCTTCTCTTAATGGGCTGCAGTACCTCCCGAATCTGACGGAACTGAATGCCTCCGGCAATGAGATCACCGATACGACGGCACTTTATTCGATGACCGGCTTGGTTTCGCTTGATGTTTCGCAAACGGGAATGACGGACTATGATTTCCTCCAGAACATGGTGGGGTTGGAACATGTAAAGGTGACCGACGAAAACGGCACCGATATCACCATAGACCGTCCTGCGTGGATGTCGTGGGAAGATTTCTTGGATCATCTCTGGGATATCGGCATCATCAAGAAAAACAAGTGCAACGATCACGGCTATTTTGTTTCCGGTGAATGTGTCTGCGAACCGGGCTATAAGAACCCCTATATCAAAATTTACGGGCAACCGCTCCAAAGAGACAAATTCTCCTGCGTCGTCAATGAATGTGCCAATGAGGATTGCGGCGGTGGCAACGGCGTGTGTGTGTTCCATGAAGAATATATCTTCGGTCAGGAGTTCCCGCCGCTCGAAATGCCGTATTGCATTTGCAATTCTTTCTACCGAGAGACGATGAAAGACCCCTATACGGATGGAGCGATCAATACCTGTAGAAACACAAAATGCAGCGATTGCGGATATCACGGCACATGCGATTCTTCTTCGGGAAGATGTTTGTGTGAGCACGGGTACAGAGAAGAATTGTCGTCCTCGAACAGTTATGAATGTGTACTGGCTCCGACCTATGTTTCTCCCGATCAACAAACGGATATTCTGCCTACCTATCGATTCCTCTATTATCCCTTCTTAAATGACGACACAACGACTATTCATGATCATTTCAATCTGCACAATGGCATAATCAAAGATCTCACAATAGAAGATGTCGCCACATATCATTATTACGAATATGAAGATGGCGGACCGTCGGGAAAGAGCATAGCGTTAAAGGGTTATTTCGATAGCGGTGATGGGTATCATTACACGACGATAGAGTATGCACCCAGCATCAAACAGAACCCTGCGTTCATCAATACTTGGACTTTTGCGGAGTTCATCACTCTTTGGCCGCAGGATCTAGTTGTCAATTTCAAGGGGTATGGTTCTGCTTATTCCGAAAGTTTGAGAATATCCATTGATATAAGCGGAAATTATATCCAAGTATTTGCCAACGGGCAAACAACACCGCAATACAGCAAGGTATTGCCAGCGGGCATCAGTAAGTATGTCAGACATTTCTTCGTCATGACATATGACGGAAATCTTTCTCAACCGAATCTGAAAATATATCTGGACGGCGTGATGTATATTAACATCTCTGTTCCACAGATATCTTTCGGAACCAATTGGAGATTTAATCATCATTCTCTTGCGAGCAGAAAGATAGACGAGATACAATTGTATCGGGCTGTCTTAAGCAAAGAACAGATAAGAAAGCTCGCCTATGGCGAATGTTCAGACACGAACAGAAACGACATTACACCCCATATGGAAGGTTCCCTCTGCACGGAAGATACCTTGTGTTCTCCGGGATCGCAACAAACGGCTCCTTGCGGCATCAACAATACCGGACATGTAACAAGAACTTGTTCCATAGAAGGGTTGTGGGGTGCATGGGGTTCTTGTTCGGGTGCTTCCGGCACCTGTGTAATAGGCACCACCGAATTGCGGTATCCCAACTCATGCGGTTTAAATGAAAGAGATTCTCTCATTTATGTGTGTGTCGATGGCTTCAACTGGGAGTATTATGACTGCAACGCTCTCGATAAATGCGAATTGATAGATCCAGACACCCAGAGTATCTATCATTATAGAACTATCAGTTGCGGATTGAATGGCCGTGGTACAAAAATGCAATTATGCGAAGGTGCTCCCTCAGATTGGCATGATGTGACGAATTGTATCGACCCTGATGAGTGTACGGATGGTCAAGATGCAGGCAAGACAGATCATTGTGGTGACGATGGGACCGGATATTTCTGGAATCCTTGCATAGAAGGGCATTATCAATATCAGGCATGGGACTCGGAGAATTGGAACAATTCTGCCAATTGTCATTGTCAGACAGCCTGTGAAAATGGAGGAAACTGTCGCCTCTATAAAGATTTGAATGGCGAAATGGTTACGGATTGTCATTGCCCGTTAGGCACTATTCAAGAACCGAATGGAACTGGGTGGAAGTGTACTTCCAACAATCCGCCGCAGAAACCAGCATCGACCTACAATCCTGCGGACTGTGACGACCACACACTTACTTGGACCTGTCAGAATTCGGCATGCGATACGGATGTCAATCCCGGCGTCACCTATGAGGTCTATTTCGGTACAACTCCCGACCCGGAACGGGTGGTGTGTCCCGAAGGCACTTCCGCAAAAAGCTGTACGGTGAACATATTGCCGGGGCAACGGTACTTCTGGCGAGTGTTGGCGCGGGATCGTTTCTCGATTACGAATGAAAGCGATACCTTCACCTTTGACAGTTGCAGTGCCGATAATGACCTGCCGACTTGGAGCAGTCCGAGTCTGACGGCGGATACCGTTTCGGCGGGAATTGAACTGACATGGCCGCGGGTATCTGACACAGACAGTTTAACCGGGTACGCGAAGAAATATCGGTTGTTCATAAAAGAGGAAGGGAGCGCCTCGTATAGCGCCCTGATGGATGTTCCGGCTGAAAAATACCTCGCAACCATACCGGGCTTCAGATTGAAATATATCGGACTCTATCCGGAAACGGAATACGATTTCAAGATAGAAGCCTGTGATGATTAC
Organism: uncultured bacterium; assembly: GCA_937871295.1. Classification (GTDB taxonomy): domain Bacteria; phylum UBP6; class UBA1177; order UBA1177; family JAKLFG01; genus CALMRE01. Next base: position 5,807 of record CALMRE010000076.1, read on the forward strand.
GGTTGCACCACGGATGGACCGTCAGTATCCGTGGAAACGGCTTCCAGAGAAAATCGCGTACGGAATAGCGAAGCCGTGGACAATTCCAATTTCCTGAGTCTGGCGGACAGAGTGCTATTCCATTACTACGACGATGACCCGACCGACACTATTTATCCTATTCAACACTTCGTGGACGAAGATCCTGATAACACAGAGCCTGATCCTTATTATCCGATCCATAAAGCGCAGGCCGCGCTTCTCAGCGGCACCGTTAGCGCGGTAGAGGAAGGCACATTGACCTCGCCGGTGCTGGTGTATGTGAAAGACCATCCCGAATACGGGTTCACCTATACTCGCGATGACGGGAAATGGGACCTTGTGGTCAACGGCGGCTTCACTTATACGGTGCGTTTCTTGGCGCCCGATTACATGCCGGTCGAAAGAGCGATCAAAACAAGCGGGAACATGATCTCCACCATACCCCCGGTCAGCATGACAGAGAAGGGTTCCGAATTGGGTGACATTATAGGTGTCAACGGAGGAGTTCTGTCAATAAATGAAGAAAACAGGGATGGTCGTTCAGACAGAAAAGGAATGTTGTTGGTTAAACCGAATACCGACATTTACGCGGTAACGGACGGGGAAACGAAAAAACTGGATTCCGTTACCATAGAGCACAGGGAATACACCAACACAACCGATGGCATAAAAGCAATGCCGGCCGAATTACCGGCAGGGATCGCCTATACCTACTGCGTGGAATTGTCCATCGCCGAAGCCCCGAATGCCAAGGATATTGTGTTCACGAAACCGGTGTACTACTACCTGAACAACTTCCTGGAGGGGAGCAATGGGGAAGGTCTGCCTGTGGGAACCGCCGTGCCTTCCGGTTGGTACGATAAAGATAACTCACGATGGGTTGCAAGCGATGACGGCATAGTACTGAAAGTTGTCGGCATAACGAATGGCAAGGCCGATATCGACATGAATGGCGACGGTGCTGCAGATAATGCTTATGTGGCAAATTGGCTTGGTCTCGACGACAACGAACGAACTCAGATCGCTGTCAGGTATAATACTGTTGGAGATACTTTCTGGCGTATGCCGTTGCGGCATTTCTCCACGAAGGATTTCAACCTAGTCGCCCTGATCACCAAATTGGCGAAAGGACCCAAGGTGGAGGCCGAAACGCCGGAGACCGCGGAAACGATGCCGATTCCCACGGTCGATTGCGGTTCAAGCATAGAATGCGAATCGCAGACCTTGGGAGAGCAGATCCCTATACCGCATACTCCCTATTCTTTGCACTATCGTTCAGATCAGTCCGCCCGCCGGGACAATAAGAAGATAACACTGAGATTCAACAATCTTGATGAATATGGCTCAATTCCAGAAGAAGACAAAACGACGATCTGGGTTCAGTTGCAGTTCTCGATACGACAAATAGAGGTGTTACAGGTCAATCCGCAACCGGATGGCACATGGACTTGGGTATGGGATGGACGAGATGCTGACGGGGTTGAGGTCAACGGCCAACAGAAAGTTCATGTTTGGGTAAACTACGGGTATAATGCAAAGTATTCTTGTCCCGGATACACAATAGGAGGTAGAAGCTTCGGTTCCGTCAGTTCTGCTGATTCGGGCGCTTCCGGTGTAGATGGTGGCGGGCAAGTAGGTTGGATAGGGAAAACGCAAGCGAAAGTATGCGGTAATGCCGGAGAACAGTCGCTGACGCAGGAATTCGATGTGGTTCTTTATAGCCAGTCGACCAGAGCGCAGGGATTGGGCGGATTAACGCTGGATGTGAATTCCAAGTACGATTTCAGAAACAAGCGCCTCTTCAAAGGCGACGGAACGGTAGTGAAAGCCGACTATATGGAGCAGACGGTTTCTTTGGTTAAGGATGGCCTTACTAATCCTACCGATGTATCCGCTCTTCCCAACGGAGAAATAGTATTTATCGAGAATGGGACATCGATAAAGAAAATTTCTCACACGGGAGAAATACAGGTTGTCGTTGGTGGTGGTTCAAGAACAGAATACTATAGCGGTATGAATCCTCTTGATGCGATTATCAACGCTGTGGCTATGGATGTGGATCAGAGAGGCGTGATTTATTTTGCGGATAATGTCCGTAAACAGGTTCTTAAGATTGAGAAGGATGGATTGCTGTATGTCGTTGCGGGAAAGAACATTGATGATTCTAGCCTGACGGGAGTCTCTTGTAATATAGCCAACAGATCAACAAGTCCCTTGGAACTCCAGATCTCTTCAATTACAGAAGTTGCGGTCGACAATAATGGTAGCGTATATTTCCCAACAGGAGACGCGGTTTGTAAGATAACAAGTGATAATCAGGTTCGCTCCTTGAAACGGATGAATGACTTTGTCTCTGTTGTTGATGCTGTGGGACACATGGATGTTTCGGAAAACGGGAGATTCTTGGTAATATCAGGAGCAAATAACAATGTTTCTTCAACTTGTTCTTCGGCAAACATATACTATATTGGCGTGATAGAAAACAACAAAGTCATAAAGGAAACAGACTGGTCAGATTGCGGCGACCCATGGACGCCGGATCCTTTTTCGGGAGAGGGAGATATTTTCATAACATACGCTGATAACGACATAGTTGAATACGCAACAATAAAAGACGATTGGCACAATTATAACATGTATTTCTTTATTCGAAGGACTTACAATTCTGTATTAGGTATTCCTCCCTACGAAAATTACATATACACATGGAACAAAAACACTGGCAACCTAGAGGAAAATGTATTTGCATCTCAGGCTGGTATAAATGGGATGTTCGATTTTACGATTCTTCCCAGCGGCGAGATTGTTATGGCCGGTTCTTCGAAGATTCGGACCATCGGTTCAGGAATTAAACTATTCTCTGATGGTTCCTACATGATTCCCGACAAGGATACCGGCGATCTGTTGTTGTTCGACTCAAGTGGTTCTCAATCGGAGACATGGGAGTCCATGACAAGTGCGCTCAAATATAAGTTCTATTACGACAGGATTGATAATATCCCCGATCCCCAGAGAGAAGGGAAGCAGACGGTCAGCGCCAGAGTGCTTACGGGGATCTACGATGCAGTAAGGGACGAAACGACGACCATCTCTCGTGACGGGAATGACATAACGATCCATGCTCCGAATGGGATGACCACCACAATTCATGTCTCGCCGACCAATGGTTTTGCAGACAAGGTCATCTATCCTAAAGATATTTCCAACCAAAAGAACGGAGGAGAGTTCTCTTTCGAATATGAAGTCGCTCCAGAGAGAAACACATTGTTGAACAAAATAATCTATCCCAATGGAAGAGAAACGGAGTATAGATACAACACAGAAGGCTTGCTTGAGCGTGTAATAGACCAGAGAACATCGTATTTGTCGCCGTTCAAGTTGCTGGAAGACACATCAATTTTAAAGAGCACTAAAAAGACAAAACGAACCGATGCGGATGGTCTGGAATGGAATCATTCGTACGAGCCCGGGGTAAAGGAGATATCCAAGATCGTCTCTGGTCCCGACGGCAAAGCTGAAAACACGACGAAACATCTGGATACCGGATACACAACGGAAGGAATCTCGTCTGGTGGCGTTCCTTTCTTTTCAACCAACACAACGGAAAAGAGCGACCCAAGATTCAAAATGCTTATGCCGTATGTTTCCTCTAAAACGGTTAGTTCCGGAACGAAAAGCATGACCGTTAAGTCAGAGAGAACAGTCTCTCCGACCAGTGCTAATGTTTTTGAGTTCAATACGATCGAAGATAAAATAACGATTAATAACAAACTGGATCCATGGAAAGTGACTTACTACAAGGATGATACGACCAAGAAATATACCCAAACATCGCCTGAAAATCGCCAGAGCCAGACCCTTGTCAATGAATTCGGCCAGCCGACAGAATTCATCGGGCCAATGATAGGCTCCATGAATACCGAGATCACGAGTTATGATCGGCACGACGGTAAATTATGGTCGATAATTCGGGGCACAGGAGGCAATGCGCGAATAGTGGATTTCGACTACTATACCGACGAAGATAGCGGCTATGAAATTGCAAGCCAGTCCTACGGGTTCAATGGTTATTTGAAAAAGATAACAGACCCGCTTGGCAGAACGGTCGATTACCGATACGATATTATGGGGCGCATCAAACAGTTCATATTCATGAAAGGAGATGCTCTGAATGAGCGCACCATCACCTATAACTACGATCTGAACGGCAACATTACCGGTATTGCTCCGGCCGGAAAACCGGAACATTTCTTTGTCCCGAATGAAGTGGACCTCCCGGCCGCATATAACCCGCCCTTGGCGAACACCACCACTCAGTATCTGTATAGTGCGGGACGGCTCTTAACCGATGTCGTCAGACCCGAAGGGACCGTGCATTTCGCATATCATATCGACGGGGAAGAAGACAAGGATGGCGTTTCCTATGTCGCTCCGTTCACGGGGAAGCTGATGCATATCGACTTGCCCGGTGGAAAGAAGATCGCCTACACATACAAAAATGATGGTGCAAAAGGCGTGGATACCATAACGACATATCCAACAGGAGATATACTCTCCTATGAGTATGACGGCATTTTCCTTACCGAAGAAGAGTGGGGAGGTACCACGATCAGCGGCTCGGTCTCGTATGGATACAACAGTGAATTCCTCGTTTCATCCGTAACGATAGCTTCCTCCTATGCCAATCTAACCACAAATTATCTCTATGACGACGACGATCTGATGACCAAAGCAGGAGAAATGAACATTGTTAGAGACGGCAACAGTGGTATGGTTACGGGTACTACATTCGACGGAGGCGATGTCACCACAGCACAACATTACACCTCCTTCGGAGAACTGAAGGATCTTTCCGCCCAGAAGTCTTCAATAGGAATATTCCTGCAAGAATTCGAGGAATACAATGAAGGAGGAACAGTACTCTCCCAGAGAGACAAGATGGGCAGGATCACTTATAAGAAGGAAATAATAGATGGCGACGAGCACTATTATTACTATGATTACGATGTTGCGGGGAGACTGGAAAAAGTATGGCAAGATACGCCGAAAACGCAGTCCGCAACGACGACCTACGGGTATGACCAGAATGGCAACCGGACTTCGTTCAATGGGGTTGTTATAGCGGGGTATGATGATGAAGATCGTCTCCTGAGTTATAACGATATTACCTATTCCTATACGGAAAACGGAGATCTCTATGTTAGGAGAGACACAAAGGGGACGCTTGCCGATCAGAGCGATGATAAGGTGACGACCTATACCCACGATGGCTTGGGAAATCTGACGAATGTAACAATAGAAGAGAACAGCGCCACTACGAACATCGTGTATAGGTACGACGGCAGAAACCGCTTGATAGCCAAATATAAGAACGGGATATTGGAGTATCGCCTTATTTATTCGGGACAATTGGCACCGGTAATGAAAGTGGATTCAGCTGGTCAGGCTGAAATTTATGTATATGGTCTTAATTCGAATGTCCCGGATTATATTGCCAGAGGGTCTCAACGGTATCGTGTGATCAAAGATTATCTCGGTAGCCCGAGAATGCTGGTCAATGCGAAAAGCACGGACCAAACGATATTTGCTCGATTGGACTATGACGAATTCGGCAATGTCGCCTACGAAGAAGGGAACTTCGGCCTCCTCTTCGGTTTCGCCGGCGGTATCAGGGACACCGATACCGGCTTGACAAAGTTCGGGGCCCGGTGGTATGATCCCGAGACCGGTCGTTGGTTGGAGAAAGAACCATTGGGATTCAAGGGGAGCTTCAATTTCTACAGTTATGCGCACGGTGACCCGGTCAATTATTTTGACGAGACGGGATTGTGGGATGCTCCTGGTCATACGAAACTTACTGAAGACCCTTTGAGAGACGCAGGATTCTGTGATTATTTGGTAGACGCAGCAGTAAAAGCCAATCTTGCTGTAGACAAATGGGAAAATCAAGACACATCTCATTCATATATGCATTGGGTTTATGATAAAGACAATCTAATGACCCCCGAGGAATATATAAAGCAACAGTTGGCCTTAGCAATTAAACTTTGGCCCACCGCTCCAGAAGAGGCCATGAAAGCATTGGGAGCAGGGCTTCATACGGTGCAAGATTATTTTGCACATAAAGAAGTCAATCAAAGCCATTATGATAATATAAGCTATCACTTACATACTTTTTCCCGATGCGATAAAATCAATGCGCGGCCTCAGGATGCAAAAGATGCCGAAGACGCAAGCAGAAGATATATCAATTTGTTTTTACAAGGAGGTGAAATAGAATAGTCAAGGATGAAGAAATCTTGAGCCAAAATGAGATCAAAGCAAAATCACCTTCAAATCTTCCTAGGTTAATCTTTCTTTTAATTGTAGTTTTGTGGAAAGTTAATTTATATGCAGAGAATGATCCATCGGAGACTTTTCGAGAGAAAATAGGAAGAACATCAGATCCCTATCTCACATGTAGAGACGATAGCGGTAAAAAATTCACAATGATCGGATACTGTGATGAAGGTTATTTTTATGGGCTTATTAGTATGGGGTCGTTGCTTAACGCAACTGCTGTTGTTCAAATAGCACCGTTGCAATTATCGGTAATAAACATAGATGAACATGGTGGTTTTTTAGTCCAGATAAATATGCTGGGTGCCAGTGTCAGTACTTTTGCTTTGGCGCGACTATCTTTAGTGGATTTTTCCGACAGGGAATTTACCCTATTGCATCTTTCGGCTTATTCTGGGGGAGGTGACGCCTACTCACTGATAAGAATTGCCGCCATAAATTCGACTTCTGAACATACCGTGATATCGGCCTTTCAGTTTTCTCTTTTAAACACCGCTGGATTTCACTCATTGGGAAAAGCTTGGCATCCTCTCACGGAAGAATGGTTGGCAAACAAGAAAGACAACTACGGCTTCCGTGGTTTTGCACAGGTTGGCGCCATGAACTTTTCATATACCTTCAAGGGATTTACTCAGGTCGGAACAATATTTTCGTACACAGGTTCCTTTCTTGGTCTCATGCAAACAGGGCTTATCAATAGCGCTGGTTACGGTAGCCTCGGAGACTCGCTTATCATGACGCAGGAGGAAGAACTGCCGAACGAAACCATCACGGATGAAAAGACTGGAGAAGTGACCGAACTGGGTCAAGCACGTGAAGGTTTTCGCGGTGGTTTTCAGGTGGGCGTTTGGAATACCGCAACGAAGTTCGCGGGCATCGGCCAGTTCGGCGTTCTCAACATGGTGCAGACGATGAAAGGACTTCAAACTGGTGTGGTCAATGTAGCGCGCACGGTCTACGGCGCGCAGATCGGTCTTGTGAACTACACCGGCGACCTCTACGGCTTCCAGATAGGACTCGTTAACATTGTGAAGAACAACAAAGTCTTCTTCATGCCGATCCTGATGGCAAGTTTCTAATGTTTCGCTTGCTTGCATTTCAAAATGATAATGCTATTCTTTATCGTTGAATCTTGAGAGAGTGGGGGTCCACATGCAGAAAACCTTTTTTTTCATCACATCCTTTCTTCTTCTGTTCTCTTGCCAAGAGAACACGAACCCATTGCAGGACGACACAGCAGCAACAGACACCGATATCATATCACAAGACGACATCCTGAACCCCGACATCGATACTTACATCGTTCCCGACGACATCGGCGCAATGGTCGAAATCCCGGCCGGCGAATTTATGCGGGGCTGCAACGAAGCTGTCGATGACGAGTGTGCGCTGGACGCAGAACTTCCTTATCGGCCCATATACATTTCCGCCTTTAAAATAGATAAATATGAGGTCACCACAGCTCAGTTTGCGAAATGCGTTGAGGCGGGGGTGTGTATAGTGTATGAAGGAGAAGGAGACGATCAAATAATCTACTATCTATCGAACAAGCATGCTCCGGAATGCAATCTCGACAAACTCGGTCGGGAAAATTATCCAATGAACTGTGTTTCTTGGCTGGGGGCCAAAGCATACTGTGAATGGGCGGGGAAACGCCTTCCCACCGAGGCCGAGTGGGAAAAGGCTGCGCGCGGGACAGATGGGCGAAAATACCCGTGGGGCAACGAGCCCTATGTGTGTTGTGATTATGTCAACGAGTTTGATTCAGGGTATATTTCTGAAGAAAAGACGGTCATAGCGGAAGGCTGCGGGTTGGACGACAGCATACCCGTGGGCAATAAATCAAAAGGTGTAAGCCCCTATGGTGTTCATGATATGCTGGGGAATATCGCTGAATGGGTTCAGGATAGATATGATTATAAATATTACGAGACATCTCCGGCAGAAGACCCGCAAGGTCCCGATATCTGTAATCCTTCGCCGACAGAAGGTTATCGAGATTCTCGAATAGTTAGAGGAGGTTCTTGGAAAACCCCGACAATAAATATTAGAACCTCCAACAGATCTCTTTGTTATTTACCGGAAGATCAGCTTGATTTCACATTAGGGATTCGTTGCGCGAAGTCTGAGTGAGGTCTTTCTTTCTCGTTTCCATCCTCAAGTTGACATAATGGCGATTATACGAAGTAACTATTTGATATTATTAGGCT
>CALMRE010000077.1 GCA_937871295.1 uncultured bacterium
GGTGAGGAACATGCCGCCCTGTGCGATAATCTGGCAACGGAATCGCTGGTAGAAGGAAGCACACTTGGCGTTCTTTCCGGTGCCGCCGGTGATTTCATGGATCATGGAAACGATGCGCCAATACTCAAAGACGACATTGCGGGAGTAGCCATAGCGCGAGATGGCGGTGCTACACAGAATCTTTTCATATCGTTTCCCGGTGTTGAACCGAGAAGCGGAACGCTGTTCCAGATATTTCAGTTGGTGGCAAAGAAACTATTTGCGATGGTGCCGCTTGTGTCAACTGTCGGCCCCGATTGGAAGGATGCCGCTACTACTTATGCCGACACTTTCAGAAAGACGCGGAATGCCAATGTGCGTGTCAATATAAAGCAGACCGACGATGCCGCCCACAAGGTAAAGGTTCTGTTATTGAGGGAGGACTGACATGTCGTACCGGATAATAGTTGAACTCGGAACCGAAGTGCTGTTTGACCAGACGATACGCGACTCCTATTTCCAGATGGGCGGTCAGATGCGGAAGAATAGCGAACAGGACGCCGATACCCGCGCCATGCAGAATGAAGACTTCTTTGCCAGCGTCATTGAAAAGACGGTGCAGTACGATGTCGATTGTACGGCATTTGCCGGATTTCATGGGATACGGTTGACGACCACCGATGTTATGAAGCCGGTAGCCGTTGAGGATGGCACCGACATAGTGACCTATCCGTATCCGGCTGGCGAAGTATTTCCGAAAGCAACGACCGCTTATACGCCTGCCATATTCGCACAGGGCATCATGCCTGATGGCGAACTGTTCTTTGTCGGATCGTCGAGTGTTTCCGAATGACAGACGAAGTAAAAGTCAAGCCGAAAACAGAAGAGGACTTGAATATAGAGGCAGAGGCTATCATTGTCGATAGTGCATTGTCCGGCCGGTTACGCGCTCTCAAGTATCTCTGCGAGAATGGCATCAAGCGTGAGGCAAATCTGAACCGTATCGGGAACATCATGCGGTCAACCGACAATGAAGACATCCGCGACGATGCCGCGATGATACTGCATAAGCTGACAAGTTCCGCGTCAAGTGGCGGTTCTACTCTACTCAAAAAGGGTTTCCGATATGATCCCAGCGTGACGACCGATGGCGAAACAAAGTAGACTTGCCTCAAACGCAATCCCCGAAACGGTAGAAGACTCCTTTGCGATGCTGACACAGCGCGGGAAGGAAAGCGGTATATCGTCATTCATTGAGTACAACAAGGAAATATATGCGCCTATCGCGGACGCAGTACGGCGTGATTTACGCGAGAAAGCCGGAAGCAAGTTGAGCGAACTTGACGAGCGGTTCGTTGTGAATCGTGAAGTCATGGCAGAAGTGTTCAGGCGTCATCTATATTGGGCAATTCGCTGGATGACACCGCAACAGAATATAGACCAAGTACATCGAGTGCATTATGTGATATGCGATTTCCTTGAACGAGGCATGGATGCTATACCGGAAGAGTGGCGCAAAGTAGGAGAATTTTATTGGCGTGGTCGTTTTGTAAAGACACAGGACAGTCGCGGCAAGGAAAAGCGCGTCGATGTGACGCCGCAGATAATCATGATGCCACGCGGTGAAGGAAAGTCGTTCTGCTTTACGGAAGTCGCGGCTATCCGCGAGGTAGCCATAGACCCCGGCAGTAAATGGTTCATTGGACAAGGCACCCTACCACTGGCTCAACAGTTGGTGAATGCTATCCAGAAATTGTTGCAGTACCCATATCTTGCACTTCTCATGCCGGATGTGTTCTGTCCGACAAAAAAGGAATATCTGTCTCGCGGCGGTCGTATGACGACCAACCTCATCGACATCATTCAGCGGTATCCAGAGAACGGCGCATTTGATGTGCGGCAAGAGTACACTTTCACGGCGGTATCTCTCGGTTCATCGACAACCGGCTCACATCCGAACGGTGGGTTCTATGACGATATTGACAACGAGGACAGCACAAGAACACAAGCCGAAGCGGAGAAGGCAGAGAAGTTTTGGCGTAACCAAAGCGCTCTTGCAAATCGTCCCGGTATATTCCCGAAGCGGTTGACTGATACTTTCCACTACGAGGACGGCGTAACTGACCGCGTGAAGGTTGAGTCTACATACTTCCGTATGCCGCTTGATTGGGTTGATAAAGAAGGGAAGCGATGCTTTATCAATTCCAACTATACCGCAGAGCGCGTCGATGCGATGAAAGTAGCGTGGAAGGATTGGGCGCAGGCGCACGGCTGTATCAGACCAATGCCGCGCGATACCAGCCGCGTAAACCTTGGCTTTGACCGAAACAATAAGAGTCACCTACTCGACATCACCGATGATGAATTGGTAAAGATGAAGCAGAATTATATCGTCGTTACGGCAGGCGATCCCGCGTATGTTGATACCGGGAAGAAAGTAGGCGACAAGAAATCACGCGCAACGATACTGCACATGCTCCGCGATGCAAGCCATACCTACATATTTGATATATGGCAGACCTTCGGTGTCGATATTGAGACATGGCGCGACCGCGTAGTGAAAGAGGTCATGGATAAAAAGTCAGATGTCTACATTCAGGATACGCTCGGAACGCAGATGTCCTATTTCTCGTATGTCGAGAAAGCGGTACGCGAGGCAACGAATCGCGGATGCCGGTCAGTCATGCACGACAAGAAAATGAATATCGGCAAGGTTGCCGTCGCAAATGAGATACTTCGTGAAATGTTTCTCGGTGGAGAGATAACCGTTCTGCGTACCCCTAGCACGTTGGCAAGGATACAGTTGGTCATTGACCAGTTGACCGGCGTGAACCTCGGCATGGACATTATAGATTGTCTCGTTTACGGTGTTGACGACATCGAAGCGGAGATCGAATATCCGCTTGCAATGAGGCGCAGACACCGTGCCGCACAGGGTCAACCACCGCAACAGCCGGTACTTACCCGCAAAATCAAAATGAGCGGAAAAGTGTAATTTTTAGTTGACACCGTAAATTTTTCTTGACATCCCCTAAAAAGTGTTCAATATTTGGACATAGGCAAGATGCCTTACGGGGGATGCGATGCCGACTGCCGACTTCATGGCAACTTACAAAGAACGACTTGACAGAGGCAATACTACCTACGAAAAGAAGTTTGCTGATATGGACTACGCTATGCAGGCAGAGCGTGGCATACTCCCCGATGACATCAAGCTCATGTCTAGCCGTGAAACAGACACGGCAAATCTGTTCATGTTGCCGTGGCTCCAGATAATCAATCAGCAGTTGAAGCGTGACATCAGTATCAGAATGCCACAGCATGAGATACGCGGTAACAGCGACCTCGGCGAAAAGGTACGAAACGCCTTTAATAACAAGTTGGCTCAATTCCTGTCGTTCCATAACTTCGGCTACAAGTCGAAGATCGGTTACGGCTACGGCATGACGAAAGGCACCATAGTTGAGCGGTCACGGTTTCAGAATAATGTTGAGACTTACGCTCCAATGAAGGACGGCACGCCTCAAAAGCCGTTACAGGTTGGCGGCACCATCGACTTTGAATACTATGACCCACAGCGCGTTATCGTTGATCCCGATGCCAGTCCGTTCGATGTGGGTGGTACTGCCGCGTGGTGCATTGTGACGCTTGGCTTCTTTACGCGGGAACATGTCGAACGCAAGTATAAAGTCACGATAGAGAAACAGGTAAGTACCATCGCAGGGTCAACCGGCTTTGAGAACGATTACCGCATCACTACGCAGGAACAGGATGCCGGGAAAGATGAGTCAAGTGAAGAGCGGATAGTCCTGCGTCTCTACAACACCGTTGAGGACGGCAAGGTCTATGTCGTTGCCGGTGACACGCAGATCGTCAAGGAGTACATCAACGATACCGGCGTACTCGGCCGACTGTTCGTGAATGTCTGCGCTCTTGACCCTGACCCCGACAGCGTGTTTGGAAAAACGAATTGGGAAAAGATACGGTATGTCGTTGCAATGGGAAGCCGTGTCATCAATCAGGTGCTGGACGCGAACGACCTCAATAATGGATTCCCGATTGTCATGCTTGGTGGTGCGGAAGCGAGTGTCATCAATATCGGCACCGACGAATCG
>CALMRE010000078.1 GCA_937871295.1 uncultured bacterium
TCAAACGCGAGCACCTGTCTGAGCGGAGCCTGTCGAAGCGAGTTGCGCAGCGTCCTCTTGATGCTCCGGTACGGCAAAGCCGGCGGTTGTTCCGGCGGTCCCTCAAGCCATCTTCTTTGCTTCCTTTCTTCTGAGGCCGCAGAAGAAAGGGAGGCGCTTACAGCACGCGCAGCGGCGTAGCGCAATCTCTCCCCGCGCCGCCCGGCGCCCAGCCGTGTTACTGGCAGGGTGGTGGGCGGCGGGTGTTGATAGTGATATGACCTTTCAACAGGATTGTTGAAAGAAAATGCGAAGGGCTAGGTAATGGATGGGGTTAGGATGCACACTTGAAATTGTGCAAGGCGGAGGCGCTGAACGGCGCCGTGTTGATGAGGACGAGGTGGCCGGGATGCGATGTCTTGTACTGTTCGGCAAGCGCAGCCGCCTGTTCCGGCTTGGCGGCTGAGATCTTGATGAGCTTGCCGATCTTGCTGACGCGGACGATGGGTTCCATGCGGCTCTCCTTCTGTTGAAATGTTATATTGTTGTTTTGTTGGTAGCCGCTTCGTTAGACACGAAGCGGCATTACCATGTGGAGATTGCGGAATTCGCTCGTCTCTCGCGTAAGGATAAGGGGGCAAAGATTTTCGGGGTCGGTTTCCGACACCTGAACCGTGCCGGCCATCGCAACGAGGGCTTCGACGAAGTAGCGAAGGTTGACCCCTTTTTTCAGCGGGGCGGCAACGGGGTGTGAAACGACGGGGATCTTCGTCGTCACTTCGTTGGCCGCTTCATCGCGGGAGGTGAGCGTGACCGAGCCGGCATCGAAGAAGAGTTGCGCCGGAGGTATCTTTCGGTCGGCGAAGGTGAGTATCCCCTTGACCTTTTTCAGAAAGGAGTCGGTCTCGATCTTGTGACCGAGCGGGCTCATAGGCCGCGGAACGATGTTCCGGTAGTTCGGGAACTCGCTTTTGCGGACCCGGATCTGAACGATGGTCTCTTCCGAAGCGAAGCGGACGGCTTTCGGTTGGAATTCGGGTTGTGCCGGGACTTCTTCTTCCTTTTTCTCCGGGTCGGCCGGTTTGGGGTCCGTAAATGCCGATACGCGGGTCAGGCGCTCGTACATGAATATCTTGGTGAGGGCCGGTATCGCCGAGGCGGGCAGGACGAAGGGGTAGGGGGTCTGGACATCCTTGAGCGTCACTACCGAGACGCGGTGGATGTCGGTCGCCACCAGCGACAGCCCTTCCTCGATGCCTTCGGCCGGGTCGATGAGGACGCCCGAATATTCCCTGTTGTACGATTCATCGGTGGTGAAGGGAAGCAGGGCGGCCAGATGACTGAAGAACTCGCGCGGAAGGAGCGGTATCTCACGCTCCTCGGCGGGGGTGGCGAGAACGGGGTAGTCCTCCGGATCGGCAGCGTTCTTGATGGAGTAGGAGAGTTCTCCCGACAGGCGCAGGGTGCTGTCGGCGAAGGAGAGCTCGACCGTCGAACCGGTGAGGTGCTTGGCGACCTTCATCATGTTCTCGCAGGGGACGAGCGCGACGAAGTCGGCGGCGATGTCCGAACCCCGCAGGATGCGCGAGAAGTAGTTGTCGAGGTCGTAGGCCTCGATCTGTAGCGTACCGGCCTCCTTGTTCGCCGTAAGGCGCAGGTGGCGCAGTATCGGGAGCGACCGCTTATCGCCGCAGAAACGCGCGGCGTCCTCGGTCGCTTTCTTGAGCGCGGAGATGTTGAGTTTCATGGGAGCCTCCTATTCCTTGTTATTGAAAACGGCTGCGATCTTCTCCAGTTGAGGAAGAGTGCAGGTCAGTTCGACATTGATGCTTTCTCCGCTTTCGTAGACGGCGAAGGTCCTGAGCCGGACCTTGTAGTCGGGGACCGACCGGATAACCGCTTCAATGCGCGGCTTGAGCCGTTCGGTGGAGAGTTTGTTGTGCATCCACTGATTGAAGCGTTCGGTCATCCGCTCCCAGAGCGGAAGGCAGGGGGTGATGAGGCGCCGTTCGAGTTCGCGGGCGATCTGTTCGGTGGTCTTGTCGGCGCCGATGTTGATGCTGGTGGTCCAGACGCCGTTCCGTTCCTCGTCATAGTGCATCGCCTGTTTGGGGGTGATGGAGGTCCCGGTGTTGCGGGTGGTGTCGCGGATCTCGGTCAGGGAAAAGGTGAAGTAGGTCCTCTTGTTGTTGCGGGGGTCAGTGTGGTGGTGCGCCACAAGGGCGATGGAGTTGGGACGGCGCAGATAGCAGTAGTGCGGGCCGCCCGCCTCGAAATTCATGGCGAGGTGATGGGCGACCTCGACGAGCGGCGCGAGCTGCTCGCTGATGGTGGCGCTGTTTTCTTCGTACATGGCTGTTCTCCCGTTAATGGTGGTTGTTATTGGTCTTTATGCGCGACTTTATCCAGCGGGGAAAGTCGCGGTTGCGGTACGCCGTGATGACGGTATCGGTATGGGGATCGGTGACGAGGACCAGACCCTCCAGCTTGCCGAACTGCCGGCCGAAAAAGAAGTAGCGGGTCCCGTTGTGGTGGTAGGTGACGGCCTTGTCGGCAAGCCCTTCCTCGATGACCTTGTTGAGGTCGTCGTGGATGTTACGGCGGAAGGCCTGTCTGCTGCTGTGGGTGGTGAGGTTCATGTGTTGCTCCTGTGTTGTTGATGAAAAGGGGAGGGGTGTGGCCCCTCCCCGATATTATGAGGCCTTCTGGCGTCCCCAGCGGAGATACGACTGTCCCTCTTCATCGGTCGCCTTCTCCAGAATGGAGTCCAGTATCGACGAGTCGATGTCATACTCGCCGAAGAGTTCCTCGTTGGAAACGGTCGAGGAGGTCTTGACGAACTCGTTCATCTTCTCTTTGGCGAGGAGGAGGGCGAGTATGTTCATCTCGATGGTGTCCTCGTATACGACCATGTGGACCTCCTTCGGGTCTTTGGAGTCGAACCGGATGAACCGGAAGTAGTATTGGCTCATCTTCGACAGGTTCCAGTTGAGGCATTCGAGGATACAGCGGTTGCAGGTGGGGATGTTCACCGAGGACTTGAGCGATTCCTGTGTGGATACGAGGATGCCGTTCGGGGTCGCTTGAAATTCCTCGATGATCTTGGCTCTCTTCCCGAATTCGACCGACCCTTCGATGACGAAGAGTTCCCGGTCGGGGAAGGCTTCGCGAAGTTTCCGGGCGTAGTAGGCGGCGGCCTCCTTGAAAATCGTGCCGACGGCGATCTTCTCGCTCGGCCATGAGCCGACGAGTTCGAGTATCTTCTTCGCCTTCTCCGGCTCCTGCGTGCAGGAGTATTCCTCCATGACATGGGGGATGGAGCCCGCTTTGATGAGGAGGAGTATCTGCCGGATTATCTTGAGTAGCGATTCCTTCCGGCTGTCGTCCGACTTCTTGAAATACTTCATCATGCGGATGAATTCCTCCATGATGATCTTATAAAGGTCCCGCTCCGGGGCCGATTGCCAGACCTTGTGCGTGATGACCTTGTATTTCTTCTCGCCGACCACCTCTTCAAAGGTGCGGGTGATGCGGCTTTTGTCGAGGAGTCGTACCAGTTCTTCGACCTGTAGGATGTCCTGTGACTTCTTCTTGACGCCGAACACCGAGGTCTTCTCGGGGTTGAAGCACCGGTTGAAGAGGGTTTGCCCCCGGAACGGCGGGAAGGGCTTCAGGTAGTAGTGGTCGTTCGGATGCGGGGCTATCTCCTTGGTCTCGCGGTCCAGCTTGTAGATGGTGTCGCATTCACAGAGGAGATTGATGGAGTTGTTGTAGAGGAGTTCGAGCTGGGGATATATCTCGTTGACATTGTTGCGGGTGGGGGTTCCCGTGGTCAGGAGTTTGTAGC
>CALMRE010000079.1 GCA_937871295.1 uncultured bacterium
GATGTCGGGGGTACCGTCGCCGTAATAGGCGGTCGCCGCCGGCTGCCAGCCGGAACCGTCGGTATAGGTCTGCGGTATCGAGTAGGAGGTCGTGTTGTTGTAGTAGAGGGCGCCGGTGCCGAGGCCGCTACATGCCTGTGTCCGTGAATTGATGCAGGCCGAACCGCTCCAAGTATAGTTCGCCGCGCACTTGTACTGGCAGGTGTTCACCGAGGGACTGGCATTGTAGGCGGCCGCGCTGTCTGGCGGTGTCCACGCGCTGCCGCCCCAAGTCTGCGTATAGCCATACGACGAGGTGCCGTTGTAGTACAGCGTGTTCGCCGGAGCGCCGGAACAGTTGTAGGTCTGCGTGTCGGCGGTGCAGACATAGCCGGTGCCGCTGTAGTGGAGTTTGCAGGTGCAGGTGTAGCCACCGGTCGTGTTGGCGCAGTCGGCATTCACATCGCAGGTGTCGGTCCCTTCGGAACATTCGTCGATGTCTTTGCATCCGCCGTCGGTAAAATCGTACCATATTGTGCAATTGCAGGTGTAACTGCCGGTCGTGTTGGTGCAGGTCGCCGTCGTGTCGCCGTGGTCGTTGCAGGGGTTGTTCATCGTAACGCATTCATTGGTCTCTTTGCAGGAGACGCCATCCGAGAAATCCCAGCCGCTCGAACAGGTGCAACTGTAGTCGTCGATGCCGTCCTGACAGGTCGCCCCGCCGTCGCCGCCGTTGTCGCACGGGTTGCCGACGCATTCGTCGGTCTGGTCTCAGTTGGTCCCGTTGTCTAACCAGCCGCCCGAACAGGTGCAGGTGTAGTCGCCGGGGGTGTTGGTACAGACCGCGCCGCTGTCGCCGGCGTTGTCGCAGGGGTTGCTGTTGACGACACATTCGTCGATGTCGCGGCAGGAACCGCTGGAGAAGGCATACCCGGGGGTGACGCAGGTGCAGCTGTAGCTCCCCGACACATTCGCGCAGAGCGCGTCGTCGTCGCCATTATCATCGCACGGGTTACTGTTCACGAGACATTCGTCGACATCCCGGCACATACCGCCGGAGAAATAGTAGCCGCCGCTGCAGGTACAGGTGTACCCGCCGTCGGTGTCGGCGCAGGAGCCGCCGCTGTCGGGGCCGTCGTTGCACGGATTGTCCAAGGTCACGCATTCGTTGATGTTGTCGCAGGCGTGGCCGTCGCCGTTCAAGGTATAGCCGCTGATGCAGGAACAGGTGTGCGATCCAACGGTGTTCTGGCAATTCTGCGCACAGCCGTCGGTGCCCAGCGTGCATTCGTCCTCGTCCTGACAGGTGCCGCCGCTCGCGGTAAAGCCGCCCGAACAGGTGCAGTCGTAGCCGCCCAGCGTGTCGCTGCAGGTCGCCGCGCTGTCACCCGCATCATCGCACGGGTTGGTCATCGTCAGACATTCGTTTATCTCTTCTATCGCCGTGGTGAAGCTGAATTCATGGTCGGCCGCAAGACCGTTGCCCGCTTCGTCCTCGACGCCGGTGGTCACCGTCACGGTGTAGATCGTGTCGTAGGTCAGCGATGCGGTCGGCGTGAAAACCGCCGTGTAGGTCCCCGGCGTGTAGGTCACCCCGCCGTTCACCGTCGCGGGGGAATCGTCCTCAACCGTTATGGTCAGCGTCGTGAGCGTCGTTTCGTTCATCGGTTCGCTGAAGGTCACCTCGATCAGGGTCGCTATCCCGATGCCCGTCGCATCGGACTCGGGGCTGGTCGACACCACCGTCGGCGGCGTCGTGTCCACATACAGGTCCACATCAAGGTCGGGCTGGATGTCCACGAGGTCTTCGTCGGCCGTATCTTCATCGGCCATGTCTTCGTCGGCCGTATCTTCATCGGCCATGTCTTCGTCCACGGTGACCGCGTCATCCCCCACTTCGACCATATCGTCGCCCGTCTCGACCGCGTCATCGCCCGTCTCGACCGTATCGTCGCCTACTTCGACCGCATCGTCGAGCGTCTCGGCGCCGTCATCGGTCGTCGTCTCTTCGACCGGGAACTCTTCGTCGTCCAGCAGTTCGTCGGTCATATCGTCGGCGACCGCCGTATCCTTGTCGACCGGCGGAACGTCGGGCAGCGCCACGCACTGCTCCTCCTCGCAGGTGTAGCCATCCTCGCAATCAAGCGCCGTGATGCATTCCGGCCCGTTCGGCTTGTTCTCGGCGGCGCACCCGGCAAGCGCCAGCAGGGCCGCCGCAATGACGATCAGAAGCGTGTTTTTACCGTACATGATCTATCTCCCCCTCTCGAAAGGTCATGGTTGCAGACAAGTGCCGGTGTAGGCGTAGTTCGCCGGCGACTGACCGCTGCCGGTCGGTGAGGTGGCGGCGATGGCCGCTCCGGCGCCGCCCGCCGCGCCCTGCACCTGAAAATAGCACTGGTTGGGGCTGTAACTCCCCTGAGCGGTATAATTGAGTTCCACCGTCTGTCCATTGGTGAAGGTGTAGTTCGACCAAGTGCCGGAACAGAGCGCGCCGGCGGTGTAGGAGGAATACCAGGTGGACTGCGCAGGAGAGGTCCATATCTCAGCACCGGCGGCATAAGCCGTGAGCGTTGTGCCGATCCAACTCTGGTAGTAATATTCGTAATAGGAAGAGTCCATGTAATCGTAGGCGCTGTCGCATATCTGCACCGAATGGGTGCAGGACCACGTAGGCGTTGCGATGCAGGTGGAGGGAGAGCCGTAACAGATGCGGCCCGGCTCCACTTCGCAGGTATCGGTGCAACCGTCGCCGCTCCCGCTCCCGTCGTCGCAGAATTCATGCGCGCCGTCTTTCAGAAGCGTTATCTCGCCCGCGGAAAGGGCGCGGTTATAAATGCGTACTTCGTCGATGTATCCCGTGGTGGCGTAGGGATCGGTGTAGCCGATGTTCGGCGACACCTGTCCGATGGTCACCGGATCGTTGTTGGTCAGCGGAACTATCGAACAGGCGTCCGAGGTGGTCTGCAGTACGCCGTCCACGTAGATACGCGCATTGGCGCCGTCGTAGGTGCCGGCGACATAGTGCCACGCGCTGTCGTCGATGTCGCTGGTCGAGGTGGCGCCGCAACAGATACCGTCGGCGATCCAGTTATGGAACACGAAACTGACCTTCCGGCCCGCCTCGCGCCACAGCACGAAATTGGCCTGATGCCCCGAGCCCTTGCCGACCAGCATATAGGGGCGGATGTTCGATGCGTCGTACGGCAGGTAGACCCATGCCGCCACGCTCATCGCGCCGGCCAGGTCGAGTTTCGGCATATCGGCCACCTGCAGGTTGCTGGACTGGTTGAAGGCCAGCGCATTACCGCGCACTCCGGTATTGCCCAGCGCGGCGCCGGTAGAGAATTTACCGTTGACCGGATCGGGAGAGGAATCATAGATCGTCGAGAAGAGCGCCGGCTCATCCATGCGCAGGTAGAGCACCAGCCCCTCCGAAACGGCGTTCTTACCGTCGCCGCAGTAGGGCACGACGACATCGTCATCGGGCACGGGAGCATCATCCGCCACCGGGATATCGTCGTCGGGAAGCGGTGTATCATCCACCGGCGGGGTGTCGCTTTCGACCAGCAGAGAGTCGTCGTCCGACGGCTCGA
>CALMRE010000080.1 GCA_937871295.1 uncultured bacterium
AGTTAATAATTAGGGCGGTTGTCCGGGGTTTCCCTTCGGATAAGCTGCATTATGTGAACTTGAGGGAAAAAGAGAGTCACCGATCCGGGCCACCGCGATCAAATTCTCTGCTCATACCTTTTCGCTGTTCTCTTTCGCTTCTCTCGATCGAGTAAATTTTATCCGAAATGATCCTGCGTTCTTTTTCGAGCGTTTCTATTTTCTCTTCATAGGGCGCTTTCAGGGTTTTTACTTTCCCGAGTTCGGAATTCATGTTGTCCATCTTCCTGCGTAGTTCCTCTATTTCCCTTACGAGTTTTTGCCGGTCGGGTTCCTCTCCCCGCATGATGATCATTTTCGTGTGTTCCCATGTGCTGCTTTCGTCTTTTATTTTCTGATCGATCTCTTTCTTTTCCTTAAAATCGGTCAGGCCGCAACTCTTGCGCGCCTCTTGCAATTCTTTCATGCGGATATCGTGTTGTCGGGCGAGTTTCAATTGTTGCTCCGCTCCCCCGAGACTCCTGCTCGTCTCATCAATGGCGGCATACAATGGTTGGGCCGCCAGATTGATATCTCTCAACTTACCATTCATCTCCTGAATTTCGGCATCTTTGGCATCCTTGCTCTGCAGCAACTGTTCTTTATTGTCGGGCGGCGGCGTTACGGGAGAAGCTTTTTGTTTTTCCTGCACCGGTATAGTCTTCTCAGGTTTCCGTTCGACAAGAGCATCCCGCCGTTCGAGCGTTTTACGCAGGCCCGTGGGCGGCTCCGGGGCGACTGTCCGGTATTCCGTCCGTTGGATAACCTTCATGTCCATCGTGTCGATCGGGCGTCTCTGCTCGAGGGGGATATCGATCTCTTTCATCCCGGCCGCCATCTGCCGGTAGTCCGGCGGAGTGGCGATGGGACGCGGCTTTTCCGCCTCTTTTACCGGGACCGGTTTCGCGGTAAGGGCGTATTCCTGTCCCTGTTTCTTGCCGAGAGCTTCGGGGAGGTTCTTCCGGTCATCGGTGTAGACGATGGCTTCATGCTGGCCGCGGGTGAGACCGACCAGTCCCGTTTTCTCGCCGAGGAGCATCCGGTCTTTCTGCGTATCGGCTTCCATGAGGATGCGGTTGCCGGTCTGTCCCTGCAGATCGTAAAAGGTGGCGGCATAGCCGTATTTGATGTGTTGGTATTTCCCGTCCGTGAGGTCGATGGTCCGGGAATGGCCTTCGTACTCGATCAGCGCTTTCCCCTCCCCTACTTCGAGGACCTTGGCGCTGACGCCGTTCACGAATTCGCGGTTCTTCTCCATGCCGGCGGCGGTCTTTACGGTAGTGCCGATATTTTCGGTGAAACGGATGCGGTCCCCGGCCTGTAGGGAGATCTCTTCTTTATGGTAGACCGACAGAGGGGCCGCCCGGTTCTTCTCCTGTTCCACGCTGACGGCATAGCCGCCGACAGGCCCCCGGGACGGGGTCCACTCTTTCAGGCGGCCCTCCTTGTCGGCCAGATGTACAGTATCTCCCTGCACGGACTGGATGGTGAAGGAGTCGCCGCGCACGATGCCGATGCTCGGATAGTTGCGGTTGAAGGTCACGCGCTCCCCCGCGCGGTATGAGGCGGCGTCCCGTTTGCTCTCCGGGGTCAGGTCGCGGGTATGGATCTCCTTCACGGTCAGGGGAACCGTGGTCTCTTCGCCGTTCTTGAGTTGCACCGTGATGGTTCCGCTTTTCTCGTCGCGGCCGGTCACGGTCCCGTAGGTTCCGGTAGAGATCCCCTTCTCCTTATCGGCCGCCCGGAACTGTACGATGTCGCCGTTCTGATAGTTCTTGGGTTGGCGGGCTTCTACATCGGTCAGTCCCTTGCTCTTCAGGGTGCTGTAGCGTCTTTCTTCGCCCTGCAGGTCGCCGCGGCTCTTCATCTCGTCGCGGATATGGCTGTTCAGTTCCGATATGCGGTCGTTGCGGCTTGTACCGATGAGGGTGTCTTTCGATTTGGAGGGGTCGTCTTTATCGGCGTCCCGGTATTTGAAGTAGTCCTTTACCAGGGTTTCGCCCCGTTCCCGCGCGTCGCGGATCTCCACGATATCGACTTTTTCGAGGGCCGTTCTCATGTCGCCTTTGTAGACATCGTAGACGGCCTCTTGGTATTTCCCGGCTTTTGCCTGTCGTTCCGCGATCTCCTCTTTTGAGTAGCCTGCCTTTCCCATCTTGGCGGCATCCCGCGCCGAGAGTTGCTGCCGGTTTATCTCGGTGACTTCCACGGTGCGGATACCGTGTTTCTGCATCTGCTCGAAGGGGTTCCCCGCTTCGATCGAGGAGAGCTGTTTGGTATCGCCCAGAAAAACGACCTGCGCTTTCATGCGGTCGGCGATGGAGGTCACCTCGGCCGCCTTGCGGGAGGAGAGCATCGAGCTTTCGTCGATGATCCATACTTCCCG
>CALMRE010000081.1 GCA_937871295.1 uncultured bacterium
TGTAGATGACGGTGGGCTGGATGACGGCGGGACGCCGCTCCAGAAGCTGGTTGGGGGGCCGGTAGTAGAAAAGGACCGACAGCCCGAAGGCGACCGAGGTTTCGGGGGTGTAGTAAATGGCGGGGATGATGATGTAGTCGTGACGCGGTTTCTCTTTCTTCTCTTCCGGTTTCTTTTCTTCCTGCTTCTTCTCCGCGGCCTTTTCTTTCTTTTCGATGAGTTCCTGCGCGGCGCCGGCGGGGATCGGTTCGGAAGCGTAGAGAGGCAACGCGGCGAAGAACGCGAACAGTAGTATGAACATCATCGCAAGGCGCATGGCACACCAACAAAAGTGCGTTCACTATACGGACGCGGAATCTGAAATCAATGATTTCGGCGGGAGCCGTCGGGTTAAAAAAAAACGGGGGACCCGGAGGTCCCCCATCGCTCTTGCCAAGAACTTTTGAGCCTTACGGTTTCAACGAGACGGTGGTAAGTCCTTCCCAGCCGCGCGCGATGATCAGGTTGTCGCCCTCCTTCACCGCCTTGTTGCCGTCGTAATAGTAGTAATAATCGGCGTAGTAAGACACCTCGGGCAGATTTATTTCGGTCATCGTGCCGTCGGTGGCGATATAGGTGTATTCGCGTCCTTCGCCGCCGTAATAGTAATAGTAGAAGGCGTCCGACTGACGCTGTACCAGTACGCCGCCGCCGTCGACCGGACCCATGCCGGAGCCGTCGGGGATGACCACCTCCATGATCTTCGCGCCGGTCGCGCCGTCGTAGGCCACGACGGTCGAGGTGCGTTCGACGGTGGTCGAATAGTAGGAGCACTGTTCCTGTTCCCACGTGTATTTCTGTTTGAGGGTGTTGAGGAACACCTTCTTGTCCTGAAGGATATAGGAGGTCCACTGATATTCGGAGGTGTCGTTGGTGTAGGTGTATTCCTCGCGGTAGGGGATCACCTTGAGCAGTTGCAGTTTCTTGCCGTCGGCGCTCTTTTTGAGGATGTTGAGGTGGTAGAGGTAATTGCTCGAATAGTAGTAGTCCTCGCCGCCGTCGTTCTCGCTCTGCACCCACGTCCGCATCAGAGTGTAGAAGAGCGAACCGTCGTCGCTCATCCCGATCAGTTCGCCCGGGATGCTGTATTTCTCGGCGAGTTCCGGCTTGGCCGGGTCGCTCACGTCGATCGACTGCGCGTAGCAGAGAAGCAGTTCGCGCCCCTCGTCGTCCCACGCGTGCAGTTTGCAGTCGGTGACCCAGAGTCTGTCGCCCCGCGCCAGCACGACGTTGTTGTAGGTGACGCCGCGGAATTCCTTGTCGAACAGCACCGGCGCCACTTTCTCGGCGGTCAGGTCGGAAAGGTCGTACACCGCCAGTTTCGACTTGTTGAAGTAATAGTAGTCGTCATAACTGGACTCGGCGGCGCAGTCGACCGGCGCGCCGTCGGCGAGGCAGTAGTAGTCATAGCGGGTGCTCATCATGCCGGCCGCCTTGCTCTGGGCGACCGCGAAGTTGCGGCCGTACCAGTACCAGTAGTCGCCGTTCTGTTCCTGTTCGGGCATCGTGAGCGCGACCGAGCCGGCGAACGCCGGGTTCTTCCCTTCCGCGAGATCGAAGCGGGTCGCGTAGACGTTCTCCTCGTAGTATTCCTTCTGTTCCGCTTCGTCGTAGCGGTAGGAGTTGTCGTAGGAGAACAGATGGACCGCCTTCGGGTCGTTCTGCATCGCGTAGACGTAGTTGCCGCGGACGCGGGCGCTCGACCAGTTCACCGGATAGTCCTTCGCCGCGTCGTAGGTGACCAGCCGGATGTCGCTGTCGTACCACGAGGTCCCCTTCGTGCCGCACAGTTTCCCGGCGCACGAGAAAAGGTTCTCGACGGCGTAGGCGACCGGCAGGTTCGAAAGGACCGCCGGATTGTCGCGGTCGCTGTAGTCTATCATCATCACGGCGGTGTCGGCCACCGACGCGATATGGTCGCCCACCACCACGCCGCGCCGCACATAACTGGGGCTCTCGACCGAACCGCGCTTGGTCAGACCGGTCTCGAGGTCGAAGTCGATGAGATGGAGCCGGTTGATCTCGCGATAGTCGTTGTAGTTCCATTCGCTCGTCGGGACGAGGATGAGCCCGATGGCGTCGTATATCTTGAATGCCTTCCAGTCGCTCGTCGCTTCGCTCCACGAATAGCCGTTCTCGGCGCCGCCCAACTCGACGGTGGTCATCTCGAAGGGGTTGGCGGGGTCGTCGACGTTGTACATCGACACCTTGGCGGCCCAGCCGTCCTGATCGTCGATGCCGACGGTGAGCAGTTTGGTGCCGCGGATCTCGATATGGGTCGACCAGCCGGGAACCTCGAGTTGGCCCAGTTCGCTCATCTTGGCCGGGTCGGTGATGTCGATGACATGAAGCGGGTCCTGCCGGAAATAGGTGACGGCGTAGAGCCGGTTCCCGTCGAACCGCGCGCCGTACAACTGCTGATTGGTCATGAAGGTGAATTCGCCGATCTTCGCCGGCTTCAGCGGATCGCTCACATCGAACGCCTCGACCGCGTTCTCGCCGCTCGACCACTGGTTGGTGGTGGTCACCGCGAAGAAGACACCGTCCTTCTCGTGCATCTTCCAGCGATCACCGATGTAGCCGCGGGTCTTGATGACCCCCTTCTTCTCGATGGCGCCGTCGGGATCGCTGATATCGAAATAGGTCGTCGGCACGCCGTCGGTGTAGTAGCCCTGTTCCCAGTAGGAATAATTGGTCTCGGCGACATAGATGCTGTGGTCGGTCACGTAGAGCGCGTAACCGGTGCCGTCAAGATGTTCCTCGTCGGCCTTCTTGATGTTCGCCGGATCGGCGATGTTGAGCGAAAGAAGCGTGATCTGGTTTTTGCCGCGCTGCTCGGCGCTGTCGCAGTAATACCAGTAATACTGATTCTCGCTCGCCGCGACATAGAGCACATCGCCCACCTGCCGCGAATCGATGATGGTCCCTTCGAGCATATAGCGGCCGAGTATCTTCTGCTTGCTCGGATTCGCGACATCGACGACTATCAGTTCGCTGAAGGTGCGCGATCCGTCGTAGTAGCCCCCCTCGTCCTTTTCGGCGGGATTGTAGCGCAGGCCGGTCACCATGACATAGGCGCGTCCTTCCTGCACATACATCTCGAAGGGCATCCCCTTGAACGAGGTGCGGCCGAGTATCTTGAGCGCCGTCGGATCGGCGACATCGATCGCAATGAGGCCGCGGTACTGGTTGAGCACCCAGAGGATGTTCCCCTCTACCTTATAGATATCGGCCTCGACGATCTCGCGGGCGGCATCGTCGCCCTTGTCGTCCTCGCCCGCCTCGGGGGCGCCGGTATCCTCCTCCATGCCGCCGTTGTAGGAACCGTCGTTCTTGCCGTTGCCGGCGGTCACGAATTCCCCTTCGTCGGTCACCTCAAGCCCGCCGGTATCGTCGGGCACCGCATTATCGACGGGGTTCTCGCTGCTGTTCTCGCAGGACGCGAAGAATATCGCCGCGAGTAACACCATGATAACATAAGTGAAATGTCTTGCCTTCATATCTGCCTCCATGTCAAAAAACACGCCTCTATAGTACCGCCGCAGACCGGTTTTTATCATAACCGGCCGAGAAAAGACAGCAATTTTTGATAGTCACACGGATTTACAGGGAATTTCAGCCGACGAGCGTACGGGACCGCGGACATTCCCAGATGCGACTATTTTGCACGGCTCTGCAAAAAAGTCTTGACTATTCCGCAAACCTTTGCAAAATGGTCGCATGAGACGGGTACAGAAAACCAACATCCTGAAAGACCTCGAAAAAAAGATCGTCTTTCTCGTCGGACCACGACAGATCGGTAAGACATGGCTTGCCCGCGACATCATGAAAGGCTTTTCGAACCCGATCTACCTCAACTGGGATAACAGCGACGACCGTCCGGTCATCAAGAAAAAGGGGTGGCGCGCGACGACCGACCTCGTGGTCTTCGACGAACTCCACAAAATGAAGGGATGGAAGAACTATCTCAAGGGACTCTTCGACACCCGCCCGGAGCTTCTGCGGATACTGGTCACCGGCAGCGCCCGGCTCGACACCTTCCGCAAAGGAGGCGATTCACTTGCGGGACGATTCTTCGTTCATCACCTGCTCCCCTTCTCCCCCGCCGAACTCAAGGATGAGCCGATCGGTACCGACCTCGGCCGGTTCCTGACGCGCGGTGGATTCCCCGAACCGTTCCTCGCCGACACCGACACCGACGCCGACCGGTGGCGGCTCCAGTATGTGGACGGCCTCATCCGCACCGACATCCTCGACCTCGGCGCGGTGCAGGACCTCAAGGCGGTCCAGTTGGTGCTTGAACTGCTCCGGAAACGGGTCGGCTCGCCAGTCAGTTATTCCTCCATTGCGGAAGATATCGGTATCGCCCCCAACACGGTGAAGAAGTACATCGGAATCCTTGAAGCGCTTTACATCGTGTTCCGTGTCCCGCCGCTCGCCCGTGATGTGGCGCGGTCGCTCCTCAAGATGCCCAAGATATACTTTTTCGACAGCGGCATGGTGGCGGAGGACGAAGGGGCGCGGTTCGAAAATCTTGCCGCGGTCTCACTCATGAAGCATGTGACGGCAAAGACCGACTACGAAGGGAAACGGCATCATCTCTACTATTTGCGCACCAAGGAGGGGCGCGAAGTTGACTTCTGCGTCGCGAAGGAGGAGGCGCCGGAACTGATCATCGAAGCAAAACTCACCGACGATGTGATCGCCAAGAATCTGCGTTATTTCGCCGATGCGCTCGGCGTCCCGGCGGTGCAGGCGGTCAAGGAGTTGCGGCTGGAACGGCGCGAGGGATCGGTGGAACTGCGCCGGGCCGATGCATTCCTTAAAGAATTGTATCTGTAAATTCATACCGGCAGGTCGCCAAGCGCGTCAAGCGCTAGTCACAGCAATCTTTGCGTCTATACTGATGCGCCCCCGATGGATCTGACCGCCCCCCGTTGTTTGGACAGTATCATAAGTTAGTCTTCCGTGCAAGTTG
>CALMRE010000082.1 GCA_937871295.1 uncultured bacterium
GAGATGATGCTGTAGCCCGCGTTCAGTTTCTTGTTCGACCGGAGGAAATCGGCGACCCCCGTCAGGAGATCGGAGAGGAACTGTCGCGGATCGGTGTAGGGGGCCTCGAAGGAGGGGGGCTTCAGGATCTCGAGAAAGTGGAGGCAGGCGGCGGTCCGTATCTCCGACATATTCTTGAAGTGGTGATAGAGATTCGCCTTCGAGATGCCGACCCGTTCGGCGAGATTGCGCGCCGTCAGCGCGTCGGACCCTTTCTCGCCCGCGAGTTCGAGCGTCGCGAGGAGGATCAGTTCGCGTATCTTACGGCCCTTTTCCTTCCGGCCGTCAAGCCGTGCTGTGGGAACTGTTTTTTTCGTCATCCTTCGGTCCACCAGCCGGTAGTATGCCACGATGGTTGCTGATGTAAAGTTTTTGCTTCCTTCGCAACCGTTTAATATCAATTAAGAAAAAAGTCTCGCACGCCGCTTGCATGTAACTGACCGACCGTTCGGTTAGTTTGTTATTTGACGGCGCGATGGAGGCTGACATGAGAAAGATGATCACGATGAGGGCCGCGATGACGGCGGCATTTCTGTTGTTCGCTGCCTGCGGCGGCGGCGAGGATCCGGTGACCGACGACACGGCCCCGGTCGACGGCGACACGGTGACGCTCGACGAGGATACGCTCGTTCCCGATGTCGACACGGCGCCGCCCACCAAGCCGGGCGACGATTTCAACACCCCTGAACGCAGTGTGCTCTTCGAGTTCAAGGGGCTCATCAACACCTATGAGGAGATGCTTGCGCAGACCGACACCAAGGGGGTGATGGACCTGACGCTTAAACTGGGTGACATCGACATCACGATGAACGATTATCCCACCTCCTACCGTCTGCTGTACCCCGACGACGAGGAGCAGTACGGCGAACTGGCGGGGACCGAACATCTTATCCTCGGCGCGCACGGCGACCTCAAACAGGAGGGAAACTATGTGCTCTATTACACGATCATCATCGGGATGCCGGTGACGGCGCTTGAAGAGATCAAAAAGAACAAGACCCCCGAGGCGACCGCCGAAACGCTTGCGGCGCGCGCAAATCTGATGCACACGACCTATCTCAACCGTCCCGACAACAGCATCGTGTGGCGCCGCTGCATGATCGCGGCGCTCGACAAGCCGGCCGAGTCGCGGCTGTTCGTCAACTTTGCGAACAACGCCGATTTCACGCCGGGCGAGAACCTCCTCGCGTGGGGCAATCTCGCGCTGACCACCGGCTTCGACCCGGAAAAACTCACCGGCTACGAGCAGTACGAGGGGCAGTGGTGCAATTTCAAACTCAACGACACGGTGATAACCAAAGAACAGTACGAAGAAGAATTGGTGAAGGATGTGACGAAGCTCGACTGCGACCTGCCGGAGGGTTTCCTCGACGGGGCGGGCGACACGAGCGTGACCTACACCTTCAAAGGGGCGATCAACGAAGCGGGGGCGCAGCAGAACACCGCCGGTTTCGGCGCCTTCACGGTGAACGTGGACGGGGAGGCGGTCGAGGCGAGCGACTACATCGCCATCGCCACCACATCGGTCGGGACGGCGGGACAGGAACTCGTCGCGGTCGAATCGCTCGGCGGCATCGAGACGATCACCGGACAGAACCATTACAAGTACAACTACTTTGCCGCCATCGTCGACAAGCAGACGCTCCTCGATGCGAAAACGGCGGGCGACGCCTCGTGCCTCTTTTCAGGGATCGGCGACGGCGAAAAGGCCTTCGTCCAACTCTTCGCGGTGGAGGAGAAACAGGTCGACAGCGTTACCTACCAGAAGATATGCCCAACGGCGGTGCTGGCGCCGCTTCCGGCCACATCGGCGATACTCTACTGCATCGGCGGCAACACCGGGTTCGCGGTGGGCGAAGAGGTCCAGTCGGCGGCCAATGTCACGCTCACCACCGACGAAAGCTATATGATGCAGCTATTCGAGGTCGACAGCGCCGACAAACTGTGCGGCTGCAACGAGAACTACACGACCGTGATCGAGTGCAGTGCCTTCGACGCGGTCGAACCGTGAGGGAGGCTGTCATGGAACGGATGATCCTGCTACTCGCGGCGCTTCTCGCTGCGCTGCCGCTCGCGGCGGCCGATGCGGAGAAGGGGCTTTTCATCGTGACGACCGATTATGTCAAGAACGGCTCGGCGGTGCTTGGCACCTTCGTCGCCGAGAAGGAGAAGCGTGACTGGACGGTGCGCGTCGTTACCGAAAGCGACTACGGCGGGGCGGGGGAGAAAGGTCCGGCGCGCGCCGCGAAGATCCGCGACTGGCTCATCGCCCACCGCGCCGGGTACGGATTCGCGCTCCTCATCGGCGACCCCAATCCGACCTACGGCGAGGTGCCGATGGTGCTTGGTCAGCCGCTGGGCGAAGGGGCGAGCGACCCGTGCGGCGACACCGGCTATTCGTGCGTGAAGATACCGACCGACCTCTACTACGGAGATCTTTCGGGTTCGTGGGACCTCAACGAGGACGGCATATTCGCGCAACTGCCGGTCGACATGGGCGACGGCGGCATCGATTTCGGATCGGAACTGGCGGTCGGCCGTATCCCGGTCTACTTCGGCGATCTGGAGGAACTCGACGAACTGCTGGGGCACATCGTCGGGTATATGCAGATGGCGGAAGAGGCGACCGCCTACCGCAAAAAGATGCTTTTCCCCCTCTCGTTCATTTGGTTCGACGGCTACAAGGTGTTCCAGACGATGCGGGAGAACAAGGAAACGGCCGAGACGGCCGAATGGTTCATCCACAATATCCTGCCCGACCGCGACGGCATCAGTTACACGCGGCTCTATGAGGCGGAGGGGCACTATCCGACGCAGTTCGACTATGAACTGCCGCTGACCAACGAGAATCTCATCAGCGAATGGAAGAAGGGCTACGGCATGGTCTTCTGGGGCGGTCACGGGATGCCGACGGGTGTGGTGCGGACCGTCTGGACGGAGGACACCAACGGCAATGAGCTCGGCGAGAACGACGAGGTATACAGTCCGCTGCTGGTCGATTCGAGCAATGGAGAGGATATCGCGTCGGGTCAGCCGTCGTTCATCGTGGCGATATCGTGCCTCGTCGGTTTCGTGAGCGAACCGGGGTCGATATCGCACCGGTTCATGGTCGACGGCGCGGCGGTCGGCGTCATCAGTTCGTCGAGCGTCACCGATCCCTCGGCGATGAAGTGGCTGGAACAGGACTCTCCGCTCGACACGACGACCTTCGGCGAGGACAACGCCGGGGTGCTCTTCTTCGACCGGCTCATCGGCGGCGGCTACGCGGGGCGCATCTTCGCCGATATCCGCGACGAACTGGGCAAGGAGACGGTCTACCGCGTCATCGACCACAAACTGATGCTCAACTATTTCGGCGATCCGACCCTCACCCTCTACGACCATGCGGTCGCCGAGGAGCCGGTCGACGACGATACCGTTACCGATGATGATCCCCCCACAAACGACGATGCTGCACCTACCGACGATACCTCCGGCGGGTGCAGCCTCGTCCTCTAATGTCTTTCTCTAACTACCAATAATAATTAATAGAAACATACCGGACCCGCTCTTGCTTGTTTTGTTATCAGAGGTAGACTCTGTGATGTTCAACCTGATGGAGGAACGGATGGTACGGATGATGATGGGGATGTTGGTGTTCTGCGCCGTGACGACGCTCGCGGCGATCGAGCGGCCCGGTATCGCGCTCAATGAGGTGGAACAGTGGCTCGCGGGGCGCGGTATCACGGTGGTGTCGGTGGCCGAACCCAAGCCGATGATCACCAACGGCACCGAGACCGGATACAAGGAATTCCGCGGCGTGGTGGGGCTCGTGATGACCATAACGCAGGGCGGCGTGACGGGGCAGGGGGCCTGCACGGCGAGCCTGATCGACCCCGAGGTCCTGCTGACGGCGGGGCACTGCGTCTATCTCAAAGAGAACGGCACGCTGACCTTCGACGGCATTTCCGATCCCTCGAAAGTAGAGGTCCACAACGGGGCCAACATGTTCGCCTCCGAGCCGCTCGCGCAGGCACAGACCATTAAGAAGCACGATTCGTGGACCGGCAATATCACCAGTTGGGGCGAGAATGTCGACATGGCGGTCATCCACCTCGACCGCAAGATATACCATCTCGAGACCTACGGTATCCGTAACGATCCCGCCGAGGTGGTGGGCGATATGGGGAAGATCGTCGGCTATGGCATCACCGCGAGCGACGCATTCGATTCGGGCATCCACCGCATGGGCGATGCGAAGATACTCAAACTCAAACCCTACGGCCGCAACATCCTCGAGATCGGCAATCCGTCGGGCAGTTGTCAGGGCGATTCGGGCGGACCGTTCCTCACTACGCAGAACGACGCCTATGTCGTGTCGGGGATCACCTCGTTCGGCGGACAGACCTGCTATCCCACCTACGGCAACTACTACACCTATGTCCTGCCCTATCGCGACTGGATAAACGCGGCGGTGGAGGAGTTCACCGGTCACGGACTCATCGAAACGCTCGCCTGCGGCGATGACGACGATGTCTGCGCCGAAGGCGCCGAGGTCGACTGCGGCGATCAGGACACGAACTTCGTGCCGGGGATCATGGCGCCGTGCCACGCGGGGTGCTGGGGCTACGATCTGACCGTCTGTCAGGAGAAGCCGCCGGTGTGCGGCGACAACAAGGTGAAGGAGCCGGAAGTGTGCGACGGCAATACGATAGACTGTGCGTCGCTCGGTCAGTATGTCGGCGGGACGACGGCCCCCTGCAACGACACCTGCGACGGCTGGGACGCGTCGGGGTGCGTCGCGACGGTGTGCGGCGACGGGAAGAAAGAGGGCAACGAGTTCTGCGACGGCAATGCGACCGACTGCTCGACGCTCGGCAACTACGCCGAGGGGACCGATGCCCCCTGCAAAGATGACTGCACCTACTTCGATACGACGCCGTGCCAGCCGCCGGTGGCCGATACCGATACCGCGACCCCCGATGAGACCGTCACGGACGATACGCCGGTGACCGACAACGGCGCGACCGATGAGACGGCGAACACCGACACCGAAGAGAATCCCGACACCGTCGTCGTTCCTGACACCACCCCGAAAAAATCAAGCGGCTCCGACGGCTGCAGCCTGACGGTGCTCTGAACCATCTTGCAACTTTCCGGATATCGCGACGGCGATCGATCGCGGATCGTCGAAATAAAGCGGAGAAATGTCTAATGTCGAGGACTGACCCCTCTCTCTTGCATTTTGCCGAGAGGCGTGTATCATGGGCCGTTCTCCCGTTGTGTTTCGGAGGCGTCGCCTGATATGGTAAAACTGTCCGAATTCGTTATAAGATATCGCTGGCCGATCATCATCTGCCACATTCTTCTGACGCTCGCGATGGTCTATCCGCTCACCAAGGCGACGGTCGATCCCGATGTGCAGAACATGCTTCCGGCCGACATGCAGGAACGGATCGATCTGCAGAAGATCGAGAAACTTTTCGGCGGCACCGAGATAGCGCTGGTCATCATGGAGGCCGACGATATCCTCGCCGAAAAGACGCTTGAACGGGCCGCGAAGATCGCCGACGCGATACGCGCCATCCCCGGCATCGACCGTGTCAATACCCTTCCCAACATCGGCGGCGACGATTTCGCCGACGAGGAGCCGACCCCCGCGCAGAAAGAGGCCGAACGGGAGGCGGCGCGCGCGGAGATCAAGAGCAACGATCTCATTTACGGCACCATCATATCGAAGGATTTTCACTATCTCGCCATCATCGTGAAACTCTCGGCGCAGAGTTCCGAAACGCTCCGCATCTCGCGCGAGATCCGCGAGGTCTCGGCGGCGGTGCCGGGCGACGAACCGCTGGTCTACGGCGGGCTTCCCTTCATCAAGGAGCGCATCTCCGAAGATGTCCCGCTCGATATGTTCAAGTTCCTTCCGGCCGGCATCCTTATCATGATGTTCTTCCTCTTCCTCTCGTTCCGGCAGTTCCGCGGCGTACTCTTGCCGTTCTCCATCGTCGCGATGTCGATAGTGATCAGCATGGGACTCATTCCGCTCTTCGGCTGGAAGATGCAGACGGTGACGATGATACTGCCGGTCATCATGATCGCGGTGGCCAACAACTATGCGGTCCATCTCGTGAGCCGTTATCAGCAGGATAACCGCGAGGACTGTAATCTCGACGCCGTGGGGCTCGCGAAACTCGGCATCCTGTCGCTCGGCGCCCCGGTGATCGCCACCGGTGTCACCACCATCGGCGGTATCATGTCGATACTGACCCACCGGCTGATCCCGGCAAAACAGTTGGGCATCCTCGCCGGCATCGGCATCACCTTCGCCCTGACCGCCAGCCTGCTCTTCATCCCGGCGGTCCTGTCGCTCCTCAAAAAACCGCGTTCGGTCATCTCCACCGATATCAAAAAACGCCATGTGCTCGAACGGGTGATGTATACTATCGCCTACTTCATATCGAAGAATCCCAAGCCCATACTGACCGTGACGTTGCTGGGAGCGCTCGTCGCGGCGCTGTTCATCCCGCAACTTACCAGCGATTCGAACCTTGCCCGCTACTATCCGGAAGGCTCGACCGTGGCGGTGGCCAGCGACATCGTCAACAAGCAGTTCGGCGGCGGACAGATCATCAATGTGGTGGTCGAGGGTGACATCAAGGAGCCGGCGACGCTCCGCAAGATAGATCTTTTCGAGAAGGAGATGGAGAAACTGCCCGAAGTGGGGAAAAGCACCTCCATAGTCCGGCTCATCAAACTGATATCGCGCGGCCTGCATAAGCCCGGCGCCCCCGGCTACGACGCCGTTCCCGAAAGCCGCGGCGCGGTCGATTTCTATCTCTCCGAATACGCCAAGATCGGCGACATGGCCGAACTGGCGCATCTGGTGCGCGACGATTTCCGCCACGCCCAGATCATGGTGCAGATAAACGACGAGGGTTCCGGCACCATCAAGCGGGTGGTGAACAAGGTGAATGAACTGACCGCCGGCGATCCGCAATTCATCATCGTGGGCGGTTCGGGTTATATTTTCGCGGCGCTCATCGACGAGGTCTCGAAGGGGCAGATCACCTCGCTCATCCTGTCGGTGGTGATCGTCGCGTTCCTCGTGATGCTCCTGTTCAAGTCGTTCATGTCGGGGATCGTCGCCTCCATCCCGCTCGCCCTCGCGCTGGTCCTCCTTTTCGGCGTCATGGGCGGCACCGGGATACCGCTCGACATCGCCACCGCGATGCTGTCGTCGATCATGATCGGCATCGGGGTCGATTACACCATCCATTTCCTGTGGCGCTACCGCGATGAACTGGCGCTCGGCAAATCGCCCGAAAAGGCGGTCCGCAAGACCCTGCGCACCACCGGCCGCGGCATCATCTTCAACGGCGTCTCGGTCATGGTCGGCTTCTCGGTGCTGACCGTATCGGTCTTCCTGCCGGTCAAATTCTTCGGTATCCTGATAGTCCTCGCGATATCGACCTGTCTGGTGGGCGCGCTCCTGATCATGCCCGCCTACTGCATCATCTTCCGGCCGAAATTCCTAGAAAAAGTAAGACCGGTTCGCCCTTAGTCTACGCAGACCGGGTAGGGGAGTTGGCTCGCGGCGGCGGCCGGATCGACCAGCAGTCCGTTGGCGAGGAAATCGACGGCGGTCCCGGTGTAGGAATTCACCGTGATATTTCCCTGATAGCCGGCGGCGCGGACGCACTTGATGTTGAACTGGCCCCCCTGCAGGTTGATGTCGATGTCGCCGTAGAAGGCGTAGGCCTGCGCCGTTTCCATCACATATTGACCCGGCTGTATCGTCGAGGGGAAGGTGATCGCGAAGACCTTCTTGGTCTCGGCGCCGAGTCCCGGAGCGCTTTCCAGCCACATGACGGCGACATTATTCTGCTGGAGTATCGCCAGCGGGAAGAGTTTCACGATGACGACCGTGAGTTCGCCGAAGGAGTAGGGGGTGCCGCGATAGTTGAAGTTGACGGTACCCTTGCCCCCTTTGATGCTCATATAATTACTGAGGTCGACATTGACGGTCCCGTTGAAGTCCAGCGCGAAGTCGCCGATGGTCTCGAAGGGGGTCTCGTCGGGGACGACCGTCTCGTCGATGATCGGTTCATCGTCGGGGATGATGCCGTCGTCGAGGATCAACGTATCGGGCGTCTCATCGACGATGATCACCGTATCCTCGTCCGGGATCACAACGATGTCGTCGGCCGCGACCATATCATCGTTCTGCGAGATGGTCCCGGTGTCGTTGGAACAGGAAACGAAAAAAAGGATCGCCGCGATGAGCGGTAACGCGCTCAGGAACGCTTTCATGCCTGCCTCCCTGCATTGAAATAACTGACCAAACGACGCATCATAGAGCGGCCGCGCCTTATTGTAAAGATTTTTGAATAATAACGGGGGTGTCGGGTCAATCGTTTGCTTTTTAAGGGCGATAGGTTATACTTGAGCGCTTTTAACCCGTTGATGGAGTAAAGAGATGAACAGAATGATCGGCTTGCTGATGGTGCTCCTGCTGGCGCTCATCGGTTGCGACACGAAAAAGGATGACCTTGTTATCGTCAAAAAGACCATCAAGGCCTCCGAGGGTGGCACGGTGGCCACCGAGGACGGCGGGGCGAAGGTCGATATCCCGGCCGGCGCTCTTGATAGCGATACCGAGATAACGATCGAGAAAAAGTCGAAGACGGGCTATCCGGAGAGCGCCAAACTCTTCAGCCCGGTCTGGAAGTTCGGTCCCGACGGTCTGCAGTTCAAAAAGCCGATCACCATGACCATAGAACTGGATGCCGCCAAAGCGGAGGGCAAGGTCGCGGTCATCGCCGTCGAGCGCGAGGATGCGTGGCATTCGGCCGGCTACGGAGAGGGGGGCTATACCGTCGGTACGGCTGCGGCGGGCGACCCGATCATGATCACCGCCGCGGGCGATCCGATCATGGCGGGCGACCCGATCATGGCGGCGGCGGCGGGCGATCCGATTATGGCTCAGGCTCAACATTTCTCGAATTTCGCCATTTACATCGGCACCGCTTCCGGCAGTAACAGTTGTTCCGAACTCATCAATTGCGCGATGCCCTGCGGTATGGATCTCGGATGCGCCGCCGATTGCCGCGCACAGGGGACCCCGGCGGCTCAGGCCCAGTTCGACGCGCTCCGCGAATGCGGCCAGAGCCAGTGCGGCGAGTTCTGCACGTCGCCTGAACTGCAACAGGAATGTCAGCAGTGCGCCGATGAGAAGTGCGCCGCGGAAGTGGCGGCCTGCTTCGAGGGCGGCAACGACGACGACTCGCTCTTCGTCGACGAACCGACCCCCGCCGACGACGACCGGATCGATCCGATCGACGAAGAACCGACCGACGGGGACGTTATCGCGACCGACGACATCCTAGTCGACGAAGATTCCCTCCAGCCCGACGAGGTGGTCGTGCTCGATCCGCAGGATCTGCTCGGCGAGTGGGATTTCGAGCAGGGTGTCCACCATATCTCGATCATGTGGAATGAGGAGACCTCGGCCTACATGCTCGATATGAGTTTCAACAGTTACGCCGAGTTCTACATGTCGCACGAGGGGAGCGGCGGCTTTGCGGAACACACCTACACCGGCCAGTACACCTATTGGGATCAGTCGGAACAACAGCAGTTCGGCGACATGGTGGTGGTCTTTACGCTCCACCCCGACAGCGGTCTGCTCGATGTCGACATCACCGGCGACGCGCCGCTGGCGCCGCGTACTCTCACCGGTGGCGTCCGTCCGGTCTATGACGATACGCCGCTTCCCGACGACGATGCCATCGTGACGGGGGAGGATGACATTGTAGCGCCCGACGAGGACACGGTCATCATCCCGACCTGCGGCAACGGCCTGCTCGACACCACGCCCGTTACGGAGACCTGCGACGGCGGGATGAAGCCCTGCCCCGAGGTCAGCGGCAGCTACATGTTCGGACTCGCCCCCTGCAACGGGACCTGTGACGGCTATGACACCAACTACTGCAAAATGAGCGCCGACTGCGAAGGGTATCCTCTTTATCTTTCGGGAGCCGATTTCAACCTCTGTTACTTCAAGGGCAATTTCATCCCCGATACGGCGCAGGGACAGTGTTACGATCTGACGGCGGAGATGGGGGCCGGCTGTCCGGCGCCCGGAACCGATTTCTTCGGGCAGGATTCGCAGTACGGCGGTTCGGGAAAGAACATATCCATGGTGGTCACCGATGTGGTGCAGGACTACTACACCAATCTTCAATGGCACCAGATGGTCCCGCAGTTGTACAGCGACTGCAACAGCGAGATGTACTGTACGTGGGATCAGGCGGTCGCCTACTGCGAGAACTCGATGTCCGGCGGCTTCAGCGACTGGCGTCTGCCCAACGACAAGGAACTCGAGAGCATCATCGAATACAGCGGTATCTCTCCGATGGTTCCCGAGGGTGTTTTTACGATGTTCGAAAGTTATTATTACTGGACATCGACGGTCCACCCGAGTTTTTCCGACAGCGCCTATGCCGTCTATTTCGCGATAGGGACCACGCAGACCTCTTCGAAGACCACTCA
Organism: uncultured bacterium; assembly: GCA_937871295.1. GTDB lineage: Bacteria > UBP6 > UBA1177 > UBA1177 > JAKLFG01 > CALMRE01. The sequence continues at coordinate 10,573 of CALMRE010000082.1, forward strand.
GTACAAAGCGATCTGCGTACGCGGCACCCCCTTCTTCCCGACCGCGGCGAAGTTCTTCAATCCGGAATGGCGCGGCGGCGATCAGGTCTATACCGATGTGCAGACCGGTCTGATGTGGACCGGAGACTACTGGTACAGCGATGTGACGCCGGTATCCGACTGGACGGGCGCGCTGGCCTACTGTGAAGCGGCGGAAGTGGGCGGCTACACCGACTGGCGTCTTCCCAACATCAACGAACTGCGCAGTTCCTATGACCGTACCTGGACGATGGTCCCGGCCGATTTTCCCGGCGCCTCCGGCTATGCCTTCTGGTCATCCACCACGCGGTCCGACAGCGGTTTCAATGACGCCGCCTACTACATGGAATTCGCCAACGGCGGTCTGGTCGGTTCACAGATGAAGACGCTGGCCGGCGCGGTCAGGTGCGTCAGATAAGACAATCGTTGAGCGCTTCGCTGTTGAGCGTCGCCTGAAGCGACTGTTGAAAAGTTGGCTAATAGGTGCCTGTTCTCTGCCGGAATCCCTTGAACACCTGTAGATGTGCCGCGAGGAGGGGCCGTTTGTCGCGGAACCGCTCGATCCGGGCATAGGCGTTGTGGGCGTGGATGCTTTCGAGGTTGACCGCCTCGGTCATGAACCAGTGGATGTCGGGTTCGGCCAGCAGCAGTTCCGCCGCGCCGCGCACGATGTCTTCGGCGAAGCGGGGGCGGGTGAAGGCCTTTTCGGTGACATATTTCTCGTCGGGCCGCTTGAGGAGCGGGTATATCTCGGAACTTGCGCAGTCCTCTAATCTATCGACGAAATCCTCTATCCAGATGAAGTGATCGAACGAAAGATAGGCGGTGATGTAGGAGCGCTGATTGTGGGCGCCGAATTCGCTGATCTCCTGCGAACAGGGGCAGAGCGTGGTGACCGGGACGCGGACGCCGAGGATGAAACTGGTGCCGTGCTCGTCGCCGTAGCCGTCGAACAGTATCTCGATGGGGAAGAGCGACCGCGCCTCGGAAACGGGCGATTTCTTCTCGATGAAGTAGGGGAACTCAAGGCTCATCATCGCCTTGGGCGACCCGAGGTTCTCGCGCGTCTCCTTGAGGATGTCGGGGATGTTGGCCATCGTGATCTCGCCGCGGAAGCGGTTGAGTATCTCGATGAAGCGGCTCATGTGGGTCCCCTTGAATTCGGGGAGGAGTTCCACCGCCATGCCGACCGCCGCGACCGTTTCCTGCGTACCCCGCAGTTTGTCCTTGACCGTTATCGGATAGCGGATGGCCGCGACGCCTACCATGTCCACCGGCAGGCCCCGGTCGTCGCGCTGACTCTGGATGTCCTTCATGGAAGCCTCCATTCGTGCGGCGCCGATTATATGCGGTTGTCGCGATTTAGCAAGAACGGCTCAATTCTTGACACTTTTTAGCTTCAATGATACCTTCCGACGGTCGAAGTATGACAACGAACAGCGAGGGAGTGACCGATGCGTTCACTGAGTGTAGTAGGATGTCTGGCGGTAGTGTTGTTAACCGTTTCCTGCGCGACGGGGAATCGCACCGTCGAGCGGACCTCAGCCGATACGGCGGTCGATCTGAGCGGTCGATGGAACGATACCGATTCGCGGCTGGTGGCCGAAGAGATGGTGGCCGATGTCACCCAGCGTCCGTGGCTGGAGGAGTTCTCGACGGCGGCCGGGAAAAAGCCGGTCGTCATCGTCGGCCGGGTGAAGAACAACACGGCGGAACATATCCAGACCGACACCTTCATAAAGGACCTTGAGCGCGAACTCATCAACGGTGGCCGGGTGAAGTTCGTCGCCGCCGACAAGGAACGCGCAGCTATCCGTCAGGAGCGCGAGGACCAGCAGTCGCAGGCGACCGAGGATACGGCCAAGCGTCTTGCGGCCGAAACGGGCGCCGATTTCATGCTGCAGGGGGCGATCAGCGCCATCACCGACGCGGTGGAAGGGAAAAAGGCGGTGTTCTATCAGGTCGATCTGGAGTTGGTGAACATCGAAAGCAATGAGAAGGTCTGGATCGGTTCGAAAAAGATAAAGAAGATCGTGTCGCAGGATAAGTATAAGTGGTAAGACGTTCCGCGATTCTCCTATCGCTTGTCGCGCTGACGCTCCTCATCGGATGCGCCACCGCTAAAAAACAGTATAAGAACATGGAGTCGCATCTCCGTGACGGACGCTACGATGTGGCCATCGCGCAGATCGAAAGGGCGAAGGAAAACGGTGACTACAGCGAAAAGGACCGCGTGCTCTACTATCTCGATCTCGGCCTGCTCCGCCATTTCGCGGGCGATTGGGGGCAAAGTAACGAACTGCTCACCGCGGCCGACGAGGCGATGGAGGACCTGTTCACCGAAAGCGTTTCGCGGATGATCGGTTCGGCGGTCATCAACGATACCCTGACCGAATACGCCGGCGAGGACTACGAATTCGTCTTCGTCAATGTTTTCAAGGCGCTCAACTATATCAATCTGGGCGATGTCCCCGGCGCGGTGGTCGAGGTGCGGCGGATCAACGACAAGCTGAAACTGCTCGGCGACAAGTACGAGAAGCTCGCCGCCGACAGCAAGCGGCCGCCGCTCAAATTCGCCTCGTCGACCCTCGCCCGATTCCTGAGCCTCGTCCTATTTCGGCTGGAACGGGAATACGACAGCGCCGAGGTCGATATGCGTCTCCTCCTCAAGACGGTCGAGGAGCAATCGGCGATCTATTCGTTCCTCGCGGCCAGCGACATCGGCGCGCTCGCGTCGCCCAGTCAACCCGCCGCCGGTACGGGGCGCCTTTCGGTGGTCGCCTTTTCGGGACTGTCGCCCGAAAAGATCGCCAAGCGGCTGAATCTCGTCATCCTGCCCAACTCGATCGTTATCGAATACGACAAAGGGGACGAGCGCTACCGCGATATGTTCGGTTTCGCGGTGTTGCCGCTTCCCTGTTTCGGCGACTCCTGTCCGGCGCAGACCTACTGGTTCAAATTCGAGTTCCCCGAACTGGTGACCAAGTCGCATCTGGCGGCCGACCGGGTCGCCGTATCGGTCGACGGCGTCGAATATCCGCTGATCTTGCTTGAGGATCTGGAGCGTATCGCTCGCGTGACCTTCGAGAACGACCGCAACGCGACCATCGCCAAGACGATCACCCGTGCGGTGCTCAAGTATGTCGCGGTCGTCGTCGCGGCCGAGGTGACCAAGAAGAAGGTCGGCGGGCAGGGAGGACAGCTGGCGGGACTGCTGCTGGGACTGGGCGGCAGTATCGCGGCGAGCGCATCGGAGAACGCCGATCTGCGGATGTCGTTCTTCTTTCCCGCGAAGGCCTTTGTCGCCGATATCGCACTCGCCCCGGGGGAGCACGTCGTGACGGTGCGCTACTATAAAGGCGGCGTGGTCATCGGCGAACAGACCAAGAAGGTCACCGTCGCCGAGGGTTCGGGCGCCATTCTGGAATCGTTCAATTTCTAGGAGGATACCGCCATGCGTCGATCCATTGCGTTGTGCTTGCTGATCTTGTTGCCGGCGCTTCTTTTCGCGAAGAAAGAGGCGTGGGCCGACGATCCGCGCAAGCTCTATCCCGAATCGCGCTTCCTCGCGGCGGTCGGGAGCGGAGACACCCTCGCCGCGGCGCAGCAGCGGGCGGCGGCGGCGCTCGCCGCGATGATAAAGGTGACGGTGAAGGGCGATATGGAGCTGACCACCCGCTACGACGAACTGAAAAAAGGAGGCGTGGTCGTCGCATCGACCGAAAAGACGGCGATGACCGACAGCACACGACAGACGACCGATCAGGAGCTTGTCGGTCTTTCCTATGGCGAGACCTGCACCGACGATATGGGGAAGACCTATGCGATCGCCTATCTCGATCGCGCCAAGACCGCCGCGATCTACAAAGAACTCGTCGATGCCGATTCGGCCGTGGTGACCCGTTTCCTGAAGTCGGCCGATGCCGGGAAAGAGCCGCTCAAACGCTACGCATTCCTTTCGGCCGCCGCCGCGACCGCCGCCAATACCGCGCGGCTCATGGGGCAACTGCTGGTCATCAACAAAGCAGCCCAACAGGCGCTTGTGCTTCCGTATCGTATCGACGAGGTGCGGACGCAGTACCGCGCCGCCGCCGAGGCGATGCCCTTTGCCGTGGTGTGGAAAGGCGCTCCCGACGAAAAGATCGCCGGCATCATCACCGAGACGCTCACCGCCGCCGGGTATGCCGTCGGACAGAAAGGGGCCGTCACCATCGGGGCATCGGTCCTGTTCGAAAAGGTGGAACTGAACAACAAATACTACAACCTCAAATGGGACATCACTCTGACCGTAGCGGGCGCCGACGGCGTCGCCATCGCCGCCGTCAAGGAGTCGGCCCGCAGTAGCGCCCTGTCTGAATCTGACGCGAAGAACCGCAGTTACAGCGACATGAAAAAGGTCATCCAGAAAAAACTGCCCGCCGCCCTCAGCGGCTACTTCCTCGGAGTTTTGAAATGATGCGACGGTTACTTTTCCTTTTCGTTCTGCTGTACGGTCTTCAGCTCGCGGCGCAGGAACCGGGCGGCATCACCGTGTCGGTGACGGGGCTCAAGGTGACGGGCGATCTCCTACTGACGCTGTTCGACAAGTCCGACGGCTTCCCCGGCGACCACCAGAAGGCGCGCGACCGCAAACAGGTGAAGATCACGGCGTCGACCATGAGCGTCACCTTCGAGAAACTCCCGGCCGGCACCTATGCCATCGCCGTTCTGCATGATGAGAACGGCAACGCGGTGCTCGACACCAAGGCCTTCGGGATACCGAAAGAGGGGATAGCGGTATCGAACAACATCACCAAATTCTTCCGCGCGCCGACCTTCGACGAGGCGAAGATCACGCACGACGGCAAGGCGCGCACCCTTTTCATCAGGATCGTATATTGAGACCTTCAAGCCCATTTAATTGACACCTTCCCTGCTTCCTTTTATTATCGTGCGAACTGTTGCGGGGTGTTTCATGCAGAAAAAAATAATTGCTGCGTTCGTCGCGGTGGTGCTGGCAGGCGGTATCTGGTATCTTTCGTCGCGTCCCGCGACCGTGGCGGTCTGTCGCGTCGAGACCAAGGACCTCAACCGGCGGCTGGTGGTCATGGGACGCGTGACGCCGCAGGCGACCATCAACGTCGCCACCACCTTCCCGGGGCGGGTCAAGGAGGTCGCGGCGCAAGAGAACGAGACGGTGGCGAAGGGGTCGCTTCTCATCGCGCTGGACGAAAAGGAGTTGCAGGCGAACCTTAAGATCGCCGAGGCGGCGGTGTCGCAGTCGCGCGCCAAGCTCGAGCAGATCGGCGGCACCGAGGCGCGCGTCGCCGAGGAGGCGCTCAACGACGCGAAGAACAAACTTTCCGACGCGCAGAAGAATTTCGAACGCGATAAGCAGCTGTTCGACAAGCAGGCGCTCTCGCAGAGCGAACTGCAGCGCACCGAACTGGCCGTGAAGACGGCCCAGAGTCAGTACGATATCGCCGCGACCCGCGAACGCTCCATCACCAAAGGTGGCAACGACTATAACCTCGCCCGGGCCTCTCTTGAACAGGCGATGGCCAACCGCGATCTGGCCCGCCAGCGGCTCACCGACGCTCGCATCTACGCCCCGTTCGAGGCGACGGTGCTCACGCGCAGCGTCGAACCGGGAGCGGTGGCCCAGCCGGGGCAGACGCTCATGGTCGTCGCGGCGGCCAAGGAATGCTATCTCGCCGCCGACATCGAGGAACGGAATCTCGGCATGGTGACCGAAGGGCAGAAGGCGCTCGTCTCGACCGAATCGTTCCCCGACCGGCGCTTCGATGCGACGGTCTACCAGATAGCGCGCACCGTCGATCCGCAGCGCGGCACCGTCCGCGTGAAACTGGCGGTCGCCGAGAAGCCCGAGTATCTGAGGGCCGATATGACCGTCTCGATAGACCTCGACGTGGAGAAGATAACCTCGGCGCTCCTGGTCCCCGCCGCTGCGGTGACGGGCGATGGAAAAGAGGCGTCGGTGCTGGTGCTCAACGACGGCCGGATCGAGAAACGGCCGGTGGTCGCCGCCGAGAAGGAGAATGGCAAGGTGCGCATCGTCGAGGGGGTGAACCCCGGCGATCTGGTGATCGTCCCCGGCGACAAGGAACCGCCGGCTGCCGGGATGAAGGCGGTCGCCGAACAGACGGGAGGCTGTTAGTGCCGTTCTCGGTATTCATCGCGTTCAAATATCTGCTCGACGAGAAGCGGCAGACGCTTTTTATCATGTCGGCCTGCGCCATCGGCGTGGCGGTGATGGTGTTCCTCTACGGGCTCATCTCCGGACTTCAGCGGTCGCTGGTCGACCGCACGCTCGGCAGTCAGGCGCACATCATCCTCAACGCGAACAAGGAAAAGCCGCGGCCGCTGGCCGAGGCGGACACTGATACGGCGGTCATGGCGCGGGTCGAACGGGGGTTCGACCGGCCGCAAATGATCACCGACTGGCCCCGCCGGATCGAAGCGGTGGCCTCCTCCTCCGGTATCGTCGCGGCGGCGCCGCGGCTGACCGGCGCGGCGCTTCTGCGACGCGGCGATGTGACGCGCCCGGTGGGAGTGAGCGGCATCGAGCCGGAGAGTTTCACCACCATCATCCCGCTCGCCAAAAGCATCGTCGCGGGGCGCTACGATCTGGTGGGCGACGAGATATTCGTGGGCAAGGATCTTGCCGACGATCTGGGCGTGACGGTGGGCGACCGCGTGGCGCTCCAGACGCGCGGCGGGGCGGTCAATTTCCTCATCAGCGGGGTGTTCGATCTGGGCAACCGGTCGGTCAACGAGAATCAGGTGTTCGTATCGCTGCGGCAGGCGCAGGCGCTCCTCGATGCGCCGGGCGACATCAACCAGATAGATACGCGGGTAGACGAGATATTCGGCGCCGAAAAGATAGCGCGGCGGCTTGAAAAGGAATCGGGCATCGAGACGATATCGTGGATGGAGCAGAATTCGCAGTTGCTCATCGCGCTCCGGTCCCAGTCGAGTTCCAGTTATCTCATCCAGTTCTTCGTGATGGTGGCGGTGGCGCTGGGCATCGCGAGCGTGCTGGTGGTGTCGGTGGTCCAGAAACGGGCCGAGATAGGCATCATGCGCGCCTTCGGCACCAAACGGTCGGTGGTGACGCGGATATTCCTCATTCAGGGGGCGGTGGTGGGCCTGCTCGGATCCACGGTCGGCTGCGTTTTCGGGACTTGGCTCGCGATGTTCTTCCGCAATTCGGCGAAGAACCCCGACGGCACTCCCCGTTTCCCGATCAGTTACGAACTTTCCGAATATGTCGTCTTCATCCTCATCGCGACGCTGGTCGGCATCATCGCGGCGGCGCTTCCGGCGCGGCAGGCGGCGCGGATAGATCCCGCGCAGGTGGTGCACTGATGAGCGCCATACTCGATCTGCAAGGGGTCACCAAGACCTACGGCACCCGCATCAAGACGCAGGTGCTCCACGGTATCGATCTGACGGTTTCGCGCGGCGATTTTCTCGCCATCACCGGACAGTCGGGGTCGGGCAAGACGACGCTCCTGAACATCATGGGGCTCCTCGACCGGCCGACGACCGGTAACCTATTGGTCAACGGCACCGACACCGCCGGTATGGACGATGAGGCGATAACGGCCCTGCGCGGCCGGACGCTCGGGTTCGTCTTCCAGTTCCACCATCTCCTCCCGGCGCTCACCATCCTAGAGAATGTGATGATGCCGATGATGGCCGACAAGGGGCGCGAAACGCCCGGTATGCGCGACGCGGCGACCGAACTGCTCAAACGGGTGGGGCTGGGCGAACGGCTGAAATACAAACCCGACGAGGTATCGGGCGGCCAGCGTCAGCGGGCGGCGATAGCCCGGGCGCTGGCGATGCGGCCGGCGGTCATCCTCGCCGACGAGCCGACCGGCAACCTCGACACCAACAGTTCGGCCGAGGTCTTCACCCTCCTGCGCGAGATCAACAAAGCCGACGGCACCGCCTTCTGCATCGTCACCCACGATGCCGCCATCGCGAAGACCTGCGACCGCATCGTCTCGATCACCGACGGACGGCTGATATAAGGAGATGCATGCCATGAGTAAAAAAGCCATTGTCATCGGCGCTGGTTTCGGCGGGCTCGCATCGGCGATACTGCTGGCCAAAGAGGGGTTCCGCGTCACCGTCATCGAAAAGAACGCGACGCCGGGCGGCCGGGCGCGGTTTTGGGAGGAACAGGGTTACCGCTTCGACATGGGGCCGTCATGGTACCTCATGCCCGAGGCGTTCGACCGTTTCTTCGCCCTGCTGGGGAAAAAGCGGGAAGACTACCTGCCGCTCGAACGGCTCGACCCGTACTACCGCGTATTCTTCTCGAAGGATGAGTTCGTCGATATCACCCCCGACATCGAGAAGACCAAGGCGACCTTCGCCTCGTTCGAGAAGGGCGGCGATGAAAAACTGATGAAGTACCTCGAGAACTGCCGCGTGAAGTACGAAACGGCGGTCGGCGAATTCCTCTACCGCGACTACTCGTCGGTGCTCGACTTCCTCAATCCGACGCTGGTGCTCAAAGGGACGAAACTTTCGGTCTTCGAGAGCCTCGATGCGCTCGTTTCGAAGTATTTCAGCGACCACCGCGCCAAGAAGATACTCGAATACGCGATGGTCTTCCTCGGCAACAGCCCCTACAACGCCCCGGCGATGTATTCGATGATGTCGCATCTCGATCTCAACCTCGGCGTCTTCTTCCCGCGCAACGGGATGTGGGGGATAGTCGAGGCGCTCATGAAGCTCTGCGGCGAATACGGCGTCGAAGTACGGCTCGGCGAAGAGGTCCGCGCCATCGAGATAGAAAAGAAGGAGGCGCGCGCCGTCCTTACCGGCACGGGGCGCTATGAGGCCGATATCGTCCTTACCAACGCCGATTACGCCCACGCCGAAACGAGTCTTCTAGCGGATCCCAACCGGAGTTTTGAAGAGTCGTACTGGAAGAAGAAGACCTACGCCCCCTCGATGTTCATCATGTATCTCGGCGTGAAGAAGCGGCTGGAGAAACTGGCCCACCATACGCTCTATTTCGCCCCCGAATGGGATCATCATTTCGCTCAGATATTCGATAAGCCGGCGTGGCCCGACCATCCGTCGTACTATGTCAGCGTCACCTCCAAGACCCAGCCCGATGTGGCCCCGGCGGGGTGCGAGAATGTCTTTGTGCTGGTGCCGGTCGCCTGCAACCTCGACGACAGCGACGCGCAGCGCGCAGTCTATGCCGACAAGATGCTGACGCACCTCGAAACGCTCGCCGGCGAGAATATCCGCGATCACATCGCGGTACAGCGGATCTATTCGGGGCGCGATTTCGCCGCCGACTACAATTCGCGCTACGGCACGGCGCTGGGGCTTGCGCATACCTTCAATCAGACGGCGGTCTTCCGGCCGCCGCGTAGAAGCAAGAAGGTGAAGAACCTCTTTTACGCGGGCCACTACACCCATCCCGGCGTCGGCGTGCCGATGGTCTTCATCGCCGCCGAACTCGCCGCCAAAGCGATCGCGGAAGCGCGGTAAAATTATTTCTCCCGTAGGGGCGAATCTTGTGTTCGCCCAAATCCACCGTTTCCGTAGGGGCGGACCGGTGCTTGCCAAGCCATAGCCGCGTGGCGACGGCTGGTGTCCGCCCGCATTTTCCGGTGCCGCCCGGTATTCAGGGTGCACACATCGGTGCACCCCTACGGGTTCAGGGCGATCACGAGGATCGCCCCTACACGGCGGATTGATTTCGGATTGATCGATCAGAATTCATTGATGATCTCGCTGATCAAAAAAATTCGTTGATCTGAAACGCCGAGTAGTGTAGTATCTTATTGTTTTTGATCATGTTTTTGGAAGTCGGAGAGAAATTTGAGCGGGCGTGGATCGTCCACGAAAGTCGCGCTCACGGATTCGCCGATCATTCCTGCCTTCAGCGCCGAAGACTTCATTCTCTACAATCAGGACGCGCTCGAAGTCATGGCACACTTCCCCGAAAACTATGTCGACATGATCTTCGCCGACCCGCCCTACATGCTCTCCAACAACGGCTTCACCTGCCAGAACGGCCGCATGGTCAGCGTCAACAAAGGGCATTGGGACAAATCGAAAGGCTTTGAAGAGGATCTCCGCTTTCATGAAGAATGGATTGCCGCCTGTCGCCGTATTCTGAAACCGGAAGGAACGATCTGGATCAGCGGCACCTACCACAGCATCTATCAATGCGGCTTCCTGTTGCAGAAGTTGGGATTCCACATACTCAACGACATCGCGTGGTTCAAACCGAACGCCGCGCCGAACCTCAGTTGCCGCTTCTTCACCGCGTCGCATGAGACGGTGATTTGGGCGCGGAAGGACAAGAAGGCGAAGCACTACTTCAACTATCAGGCGATGAAGAACGGCCACTTCCCCGGCGACTTCATTAAGAAGGAAGGGACGCAGATGCGATCGGTCTGGGCCATCGGTACGCCGCTGTCGGAAGAGAAACAGTTTGGCAAACATCCGACGCAAAAACCGATGGCGCTCCTCAAGCGCATCGTCCTCGCATCAACAAAACCGGGCGACATTGTCCTCGACCCGTTCAACGGCGGTGGCACCACGGGCATCGCGACGAAAGTTGTCGGCGGCCGGACTTACATCGGCGTGGAGTTGGACCGGGTGCACATTGACCTCACCATCAAGCGGTATAATGCCGTTGCGGCGCAAGAGACGCTTCCCTTTTAAAACTTGCAAAGAAAAATCGGCCACCTACAATGAAGCGAGCTAACCAATGGAGCGTGCCATGTTGCAGGATTTCGAGCTTCTTCAAACGCCATGGATAGACCGCTTCCAATCGCTCATCGGAGAAACCAAGTCCCGTTTTATGTTCGCCAGTCCTTTCATTAAGAAATCGGCGGTCAAAACCATGTGGGATGCCCGCAAAAACGATTTTGGGGTGGTTGGTTTGACAAGTTTCAAACTCCGTAGTTTTGAACGCGGCGCTTCCGATCTGGACGCGATAAAAAACCTTCTTTCAAAGCAGGATGTGGTTCTGAAAAATCTGCCGCGTATTCATTCCAAAGTTTATCTCTTCGACTCTTTCGCGGCAATCGTCACTTCCGGCAATCTGACACCCGGCGGTTTGGTCCGCAACCTTGAATTGGGGATGCTTATTCGCGACAAGCAACTTATCGAAGGCATTGGCGAATATCTTGACACGCTGAAGAACAATCCGGAGGAAGCTTCTTTGATAACCAACGAGGTTGTCAAAGACGCCGAAAACATTCTGAAAAACCTTCCGCCTCCTGACCAGAAGGAGTCGCGACATCTTGACGAACTGGACCGCGAATTGTTCCGCGTTGACACGCTTGAAGACGAGGTTTTCCAAGGTGGCTCCGAGTTGATTCTGAATGGATTGTCGGGCTGGAAAAGGGATGTGTTCGAGTGCTTGACTCAAATTCCCAAGCAGACATTTTCTTTAGAGGAGCTCTATGGATTTGAGTCTTTTCTGACGAAACTTCACCCTGAGAATCAACACGTGAAAGATAAAGTCAGACAGCAACTACAACACTTGCGAGACCTTGGAATTGTTGAGTTCCTAGGGAGAGGTGTCTACAAAAAACTCTGGGTTTAACCACCACCTCCGCCCAAATTTGCGACTACCTTAAAATTATGCTATAACCGCTTGGCTTGATGAGGGAGGGAACCCATGACCAAGTATCTCTTTTTTCTCATAGCACTGTTGGTGATCGCTTGTAGTGATAACTTCCCGACCGATTACAACTCATTGCCCGACATATACACCGAGCAGCCCGATGTCGACACCACTCCCGTATGGGTTACCGACCAGATTTACGCCGGTCTCGAATGGTCCACGCTGGCAGATAGAATGACCTGGTATCAAGCTGTCCGTTATTGTAAAGAAATCGGTGCGCGCCTGCCGAACATCACTGAACTGCGGAAGATCATTATCAACTGCCCTGTTAGCACCTATGGCGGGGTCTGCGAGGTGGATGACCCCTATTGTTTGCTCGATTTCTGTTATGATTACCATGAGTGCGCATGTGATTACGGCAATTCTTATTCAGCGTTGGGGGACAATCACGAGATCACTCTCTGGTCGTCTTCATACTGCAAGCCGACTTCTATCAATTATTATGGGGATTCTGCCTGGGTTGTCGCCTTCAAATACGCCGAAGTTGTTGATCAACTCGAGATCCAAGACTTCCATGTCCGTTGCGTGCGCTGACCGAGCAACCCACCTCCGACCGAATTTGCGCCTACCTTATTATATATATGGTAACGGTCACCCGCCGGTCACCGCCTTCCCGATTTGACTTCCCATTTCGTCATCTATACAATCACGCTGATTTGTGTGGAGAGGGCGCGATGAGCCATAAATCACTTTTGCCGATAGGGGGCGGCCAATCATGAAAGACATCACTAAAATCAAAAAAACGATCTTTGAAAAGATCAAACAGACTAACGAGTATGGTCAAGAATTCTGGTCTGTTAGACAACTTGCCAAAGCACTCGATTACGACGACCTGAGAAACTTCTTAAATGTCGTCGAAAAGGCAAAAGAATCATGTAAAAACAGCGGGTTTGATATCGCCGACCATTTCGTTGATATCACCGAGATGGTCCCCCTCGGCTCCGGCGCCGAAAGAGCCATGCCGTCAATAGCCCTTTCCCGCTACGCCTGTTACCTCATCGTCCAGAACGCCGACCCGTCCAAAGAGATCGTTGCGCTCGGACAAACTTACTTCGCCTATCAGACCAGAAAGCAGGAGATACAGGAACAGAAACGGTTTGAAGAACTCACCACCGAAGATGAGAAACGCCTTTTCCTGCGCCGCGAAATGCGGGAACACAATAAGCAATTGGTCGAAGCGGCGAAGAACGCGGGCGTCATCGATCCGCTCGACTATGCCATCTTCCAGAACCACGGATACATGGGCCTCTACGGCGGCATGACGGCGAAGGATATCCAGCGTCGCAAGAAACTGAAAGAGAAAGACAACATCCTTGACCACATGGGAAGTACCGAACTGGCCGCCAATCTCTTCCGCGCCACACAAGCCGAAGAGAAGTTGAAACGCGACAACATCAAGGGAAAGGACAACGCCAACAAGACCCACTTCGAGGTTGGGAAAAAGGTGCGCAAGACCATCGAAGAACTTGGCGGGACCATGCCGGAAGAACTGCCGACACCGGAAAAAAGCGTCAAAGAGATAGAGAAGAAGGAAAAGAAAGTAAAGCGGCTATCGGCGAAGAAAAAGAAGTAGTTGGGCGCGATGCAGGTCACACCCAGCGCAGTTGAGCGTTATTCAGCCTGCGACCCCGGTACGATTATCTGCACTTCGCGCGATGACAGGAAGGCCCCTTCGCCGAGCACCCGGATACGCGCCTTGTAGATCACCGGATCGGGCGACGCGTTCTTGCAGAAATCGTTGCGGAAGTGAATATCGAAATAGACCTCGGTGGAAGGTTTGACCTTGTAGAAAGTGGTATCGTCCTTGCTCGCAAAGCCGTCGACCGGATCGGCCTTATCGGGTTTCGACGAAGCGATGAACGCCGCGGCGTTGATGCCGCCGCACTCCTCGTCCGATTCGGCCGCGGTACTGATATCCTTTTCGATGTAGGTGGTCAGCTCCTTGACCGCCTCGGCGATCTGATCCGACATGCCGGAACCGTTATAACTCTCCGTGTGGTAGAGGAAATAGTTGCCGTTGCCGTCGATCGATGCGGTCCCTTCGGCCACCGTCTCAAAATCGGGCTTCGCCATGTCATTGGGGTCGGGCGGTGGATTATCGAGGCAATTGTACGGCGGGTTCGGGTCGGCGTTGCTGCAACTGTCGAAACTGGAGTCGATGCCGATGAACTTGGCGTTGATGCCGTTCATCGCGTTGATGGCGTCATCGGTGGTGGCGCCGCCCCCGGCGGCATCCCAACATCCGTCGGATGCCGAGCCGCCTATGCCGCAGTTGCCCGAGCCGGTGACATCTATATTCGGGAACCACTCGTCGGTGATCATGATGAATATCTTGAGCGCCAGTTCGCGGAAACAGAGGCCGCCGACCGTACCCAACTGACCCGTGCAGTCAGCCTTCGGGATAGTGAGACTGACCGGCATAAAGCCGGCCGCCGAAGAGAAACTCCCCGTGAGTCCCTCGCCGGTGGCCGCCTGATAGAGCACCTCCTGATGCGGTTCGACGCCGCCGTAGGTCTCGGGGAGGCCGTTGACGGCGGTCTGCACATCGTCGCCGTTGGTGGTGACCATATGATCGACCACGAACATCTTGCCGTTCTCCATATCCATGAAATGGGCGAAGCCGGTCGCCACATCGAGTCCCGGCACCTTCTCCGGAATGCCCTGTATGATCTTGGTCTTTATCTCTTCCTTCAGATTCGCCATCTCCTGATCCATCGAGCCCGACATGTCGAGCAGGACGGCGATATCGACCGTCGAGAAATCGGTCGAGAACATCAGGTTGCGGGTCACATCCTCGGGGGCGTTGTAGGGAAGCACCACGAAGAAGAGCCCCGCCGGGATGGTGCTGTTCGGGTCGGTCGGATCGGAGCCGTACACTATCTCGGCCAGATCGTCGGAGTTGTCGCCGTCGCTGTCCTTATCGTACGGATCGGTCCCCAATCCGACCTCTTCGATATCGGCCAGACCGTCGTTGTCGCTGTCCTTGTCGAGGAAATCGGGCGTCGTGTCCTGATCGCTGTTCCGGCAGGGTTCGGAGGGACATTCGAGCGTGTCGCCGATGTTGTCGCCGTCCGAATCGGCGTCCAGACAGTTGGCCATGCCGTCCATGTCGCGGTCGCCGCACCCCTCGGTGCCGTTCGAGATGCCGTCGCCGTCCTCGTCGCCGTTCAGATCGTCGCAGCCGCAGGCGGCGGTGTCGACATCAGGTGTTTCACCCTCGGCGGTGTCGTCGGGATCGCCCGTCCCTTCGGTCGCGTCGTCGGGGTTGGTTCCCTCGGTGGTGTCGTCGGGCTGGGGATTGTTGTCGGTCGGCTCTACCTTGTCGGTGCAGACCGCCGCGCCGTCCTCCTCCTTGCACTCCTTATTCGCCGCCGCGCAGTCCTCGAACAGGACGAGCGTCCCGTCCACGCACTTGAGCAGATCCTCGCCGTCGGACGAGCAGATCAGACCCTCGCCCGAACAGAATTCACCGGGACCGATGTAGGGATCGCCGTTGTCGCCGCCGGGACACGCGGTCAGGAACAGGGCCGAAAAGAACGCCGATACGAAAAGCGCGCGGTTCATGATGACCTCCAACCGTAAGGTAAAAAACAAAAGTCAAGAGGATGTCTATCAGAGGAAAGGGGAGATTTCGTCCTTGCTCTTGAATTTTCGTAAAAGAGGACCTTTTTTATCGGCAGGGGCGTTCTTATTTCCGAATGAGGACGGTTCCGAGATAGGGAGCGGGGTCAAGGAAAGCGGGGTCAGTTATTCATTTTGCTGAATTCGTTGAACTTCGCGGTCATTCCTTCGGCCTTCGACCAGCGTTCTATCTCCTTCATATCGACGGGATGTGCCCGCGCCACCATCAGCGCCTGTTCCAGCGATTGCCGGTCGTTCCAGAAATAGAATGCCGCCAGCCGGTCCATCACGCAGTAGGTCGGCGTCAGCAGTTTCAGATAGCCGCTCCGCGTCGTTATCTCGTTGAACTCCCGCACCGGTTTGTCTCCCACCGAGAGCGGCGGGGAGGGGAACTCGACGAAGAGTTCGGTGTCGGGGTGGGTGAAATAGCGCCCTTTGTTCTTTGCGAAACCGATGGCGGCGAGCGCTGTTTCGATATCATTCATCGATGCCGACGAGATGAAATCGAGATCGTTGGAGCGGTAACGGTTCTCGGTGTAGATGGACACCACCGCGCCGCCGGTCAGCACCGCGTCGATCCCGTTCTTTTTCAGCGCTCCGCAAACGATGAGCGCCAGATCCTTGATGGTCGTCTTTGCCGTTATTTTTTTCATGCCGGTTTTCCTCTGCGGCGCGGCCGCGTCCTGACGGTGTAGCGTTCCTTTTCCTCCGGCGTTAAGTAGTCGTACGCCTTGGCGAGGAGTGCCTTGAGTTCGCCGAGGAACGGATAGCGCGGGTTCCAGAGATACATGAGCGTCCGCCCTTTTTCGGCGCTGACCAGTATCCCGGCCGCCTCGAACTTCGCCAACTGTTTCTGCACCGGGGCGAGCGCCGTCCCGAAATGCTGGGCGATGCCCCGCGCGTAGCCTTCATCGAAGCGGGAGAGGTACAACAGCACCCGTTCCGCCGTTACACTGCCGAAGAGAGGATCGAGCATTGATGACCTCTAAAGTAGTTCACATGACCTACAATAGTGGTCGCAATGAAAGAAGTCAAGAGAAATTTTCAGACATACGGAACAACGGGTCACACCCAGCGCAGTACCGCGAAGAACACCACCTGAATGATGAAATACCACGCCGGAAGGATGGTCTTCGTCTTTATCTTGAAGAGACGGTAGAGATAGCCTGCGATGGCGGCGGTGATGAACCACGCCGCGTAATTCTGGAGCGGTATCCCCGCCGTGTGCCACTGCCAGTAGTCGAGCCGGATCGCCACCGGCTCCATCACCCAGTCGAACCCGGTGGCCAGCGCCGCGACGATGAGCGCCGAGAGGATCGGCCGCACCGTCAGCCGCTCCGATAGCCGGAGCGCTCCCAGCACCACGATCACCCAGTTCGCCCCGATGATGAGCGGCACGGCGAGCAGTTTGGGGCCGAGCGTCGCGCCGTAGTGGTAGGGACCGAAGATGAGCCCCGTCGCGACCCCCGCCGCCTCCAGCGCGAAGGTGGCGGCGTAGGTGAGGGGGAACCAGAGGAGCATCTTTTTGTCGTCGCGTACCGACGGGACCAGCATGATGAGGGTGAAGGCGAGGAGCACCAGCGGTGTTATCGACAGGAAGAAGGGGAGCGTTTCAGCCCACAGGTGTCCCGCGATGCCGACAAGATAAAATATGGTGAGAGCGATGAGGAGAAGATGTTTTTTCATTTCAGCCTCCGGGTCACCGCGTCGGCCGCCATCATCCCCGACAGGGTCGCCAGCGGCATTCCGCCGCCCGGGTGGGCCGAACCGCCGCAGAAGAAGAGCCCCGGGTGGTCGCTGCATTTCACCGGCTGACGGCGGAAGGCGGCCATCGGGTCGTTGGAGGAGATGCCGTAGATGGAGCCGTGGTTGGTATTGGTCAGTTCGCGCAGTATCTTCGGGGTGCGGACCTCTTCATGGGCGATGGCCGG
Organism: uncultured bacterium; assembly: GCA_937871295.1. Taxonomy (GTDB): domain Bacteria; phylum UBP6; class UBA1177; order UBA1177; family JAKLFG01; genus CALMRE01. The sequence goes on from CALMRE010000082.1 coordinate 27,820, forward strand.
TTCGATATTGCGGCCGATCCGGCGCGAAACCTTATCGATGATGGTGTCGCGCAGGCGGGTCACTTCGAGCGCCCAATCTTGCTGGTCGTCGTAGGGGGCGTTGATGAGGACGAACCAGTTCTCGCCGCCCGCCGGGGCGTCGGCCGCGTCGAACTTCGAGGTGATGTTGACATAGACGGTGGGGTCGAAACCGCACCGGCGTTTCTGCGATATCTCTTCGAATTCGCGCCGGTAGTCGCCGGAGAAGAAGATGTTGTTGACGGTGAGTTCGGGGAACTTCTCGCGCATCGCCCAGTAAAAGACGACCCCCGATATCGACGGCTCATGGCGCTGATAGCGGTCGGCCGCCTCCGATTCGCTCTGGAGAAGCGACAGGTAGGTGTGGGTGACATCGGCGTTGGAGACCACCGCGTCGAAGAGCCGTTCCTCATCGCCGGTGACGATGCCGACGGCGCGGTCGTTCTTCTTCATGATGCGGTCGACCGGCGTATTGAAATGGAACTGCGCGCCGTTCTTTTCGGCGAGCGTCTGCAGGGCTCTCACCAGCGTCGTTACCCCGCCGCGCAGATTGCGGGCGCCGATGGCATATTCGACATGGGAGATGATGGCGAGCGTCGCCGGGGCGCGGTAGGGGTCGGAGCCGGTGTAGGTGGCGTAGCGGTTGAAGAGCTGTATGGTCCGTTCATCTTTGAAATAGCGGCGGTGAAAGGTGTCCATCGTCGTGAAGGGGGCGATGAAGGGGAGCCCGGCAAGCGCCCGCCAGCCCGACAGCCGGAAGAGATTCAGCGGGTCCCACGGGTTCCCGTAGAGAAAGATGTCGGCGGTGGTGTCGTATATCTTTTTCGCCCGCTTGAGGTAGCGCTTCACCGACGCGGCGCTGTCGCCCAGTTTCGCCTCGACCTCGGCGGCGAAGCGGTCGGGATCCTGCCACGCGTCGAGCACCGTGCCGTCGTCCCAGAAATAGCGGGTGATGAGTTCCATCGGTTCGTGGCGGAGCGCCGCGTTCAGGTCGCCCCCCGCCAGCGCGAAGCATTTCTCGAAGACCGCCGGCATGGTGAAGAGCGACGGCCCCGTGTCGAAGCGCCAGCCGCCCCTGCGCAGGTCTCCCGCCTTGCCGCCCGGCCCCGCCTGCTGTTCGAAGACCTCGATCGCATAGCCGCGATGGGCGAGTATGGCAGAGGCCGCGAGCCCGCCGAACCCGGCGCCGATGACCGCGATACGCTTCATGTCCCCTCCCGGTCGAGGATGGTGCGGTAGACGGCGATGTGCCCCGCGAGCATGATGAAGTTGTAGACAAAGTCCTCTATCGGGATGGTGCCGATGCGCAGACCGGTGATCGCCGCGTCGTCGTAGGTGACGATGGGGATGCCGGTCAGCACCGAGTTGACGATGCCGAACAACACGAAGAAGATCGCCATCGCAACGACGAACGACCGC
>CALMRE010000083.1 GCA_937871295.1 uncultured bacterium
CGCGGGCCGCGGCGCTCGCCCGGAACGGCGGTCGCTCCGTCTATCCCAACCCGATGGTCGGCGCCGTCATCTTCGACGACGCGGGAACGATACTCGCCGAAGGGTGGCACCGGTGCTGCGGCGGCGACCACGCCGAGCTCGACGCGCTGAAAAAACTCGGCCGCCCCGCGACGGGACTGTCGATGGCGGTGACGCTGGAGCCCTGCAACCATTTCGGCAAGACGCCGCCGTGCAGTCACGCGCTGGTCAAAGCGGACGTCATAAAGGTCTATATCGCGGCGCACGAACCGACCGACAAGGCCTGCGGCGGCTGTGACCATCTCGCGATGAACGGCGTCCCGACCGAGTTCGTTCCCGGTTTCGAGGAGGAACTCTCCGAACTCAACCGCTTCTTTTACACCACCGCAAAAAAAGGACGGCCGTGGGTGACGCTCAAGGCGGCAACCACCATCGACGGTTTCATCGCCCTGCCCGACGGCGCGTCGAAATACATCTCCTGCCCCGAAGCGCTCGCCGAGGTCCACCGGATGCGCGCCGCCCACGTGGCGATCGCGGTGGGGGCCAACACCGTCAACTGCGATGACCCGCTCCTCACCGTCCGTCATGCTGAAGGTCCCGATCCGACGCCGGTCATCTTCTCGGCGCAACTCAATCTCCGCGCCGACCGCAGGATACTCGACCGCGCCCCGATCATCTTCACCGCCGTTACCGACACCGCCGCCCTCTCTGCACGCGGCTGTCGCGTTGAAACGGTGGCGAACATCGAAGAGGCGCTGAAGATACTTTGGGAAAAATACCGGATAAATTCACTTCTTGTCGAAGGGGGCGCGATGCTTCACGCCGCCTTCCTCGCCGCCGACGCGGCCGACGAGATCGTCCGTTTCATCGCGCCGTTCCATCTCGGCGACGGCATACTTCTGCGCGGCGCATCGCCGCTCATCGCGCTCGCCCAACGCCGCGACTGGCGTCTGCACTGCACCGCCCGCTTCGGGACGGATGCGCAAATTGTTTGGCGTAAATAATTTATTCGAACCGGATATCGAGCGCGAAGTTGGTGTGGATGTTCATCGCCGCGATGTTGCTCGAAGCGTCCATGAAGGGCTTGACCGCTATCGTGTAGGTCGTTCCGGCGTTCACCGCAGTGCGGACGAAACTGTAGCTCTCGAACGGCAGAGACTCGATCATGTCGTCGTTCATCGCGATCGGTTCGTCGATCCCTTCTTCGTACAGCCGTATCACCGTATCAACCCCGGAGCCGCCCCGTTCGGTCACCGGCGCGGTCATCAGGTAGAGCGTCCCGGTCCGATCCGCGGTGAAGGTCCAGCGGTTCTCGATGACCGGCACATCGGTGTCGAACCAGCCGATGTAGGTGGTCCCCGGCGCCGCCGCGACCGTCGTCCCCGGCTCGGTGAAGTCGGGTTCGGCCGTCACGAAGGGAGCCTCCTCTATCGTCAGCGTCATCGTTCCCGCCGCCTCGGCGCACTGCTCGGGGATGAGTCCCAAGAGCAGCGACGACTCGTCGGAGAAGCGGGTCAGATAGAAGGCGTTGTCCTCCCCCTGCTCCGTCAGATAGAGCATCGGCAGGAGCTCGCTGTTGAACACCTGCAGCGCGACCGGACCGACGGCCGAAGAAACGCCGATGCGAACCGCGTTGACGAGGGGGGGGAATTCCCAGTTGAGGTATCGGGGAACGCAGTCGTTGAGGGGCATTTCGGTCATACCGAGTGACGGGATATCGCCGGGCGCCTCCTCGGGCGACTCTGTCAGCGTGTAGCCGACGCCACTCCCCTGCACAGAAAGATAGAGCGTCCCGGTGAAGGGCTGGTAGAACGACACTTCGCGCGTCGTGCCGGCGCTCACCGCCATCGCGAGCCGCCGCAGCGCCACCATCGTGTACCCGCCCGCCTCGGCGGAACTGCTCCATATCTCGACATCCACCGTCCCGTCGTCGTCGAAGGTCAACGGGAACCGCGCCACCCCGCCTCGCGTCACCGGCCGGCGGAACACATCGCGGTCGGCCTGCAGTATCCCTTCGATCGGGTGCTCCTCCGCGTCGAGCATCCCCGTGGTCCCCGCCGGATCGAAGGCGTTGGCGTACAGGAAACGGTCGTTCGGCTCGAGTTCTCCCGCGGTATCGTGGAGACGGAGGGAAAGCGTCGCCTCATCATTACGCGGCCAACTCAGGTCGTCGCTCCACCCCTCCACGATGAGCCGGTCGTCGCGCGCACCGCCGAAGAGTTCATACAGGTAGGGGTCGTTGCGGCCGCTGTCGTTATCCAGATCGTCCGAACCGGCGACCACCGTGCCGGTCAGGCAGTCGAACAGGATCATCTTCTTGTCGAAGTTGGTATCGGCCGATGCGAGCGACAGGGCGTGGTAGCCCTGCGTCGTCTCGAGCCGCACGATCCGCGGCAGACCCTGCGGAGCGGCCATGTCGAGCGACAACGATCCCCCATCGACCAGCGTTCCCATGACCGGATACTCGCAGACCCATCGTTTGGTGACGCGGAGCCAGTAGCGGCCGTCGCGCCATTTTGTAAGCGGCCGCTGCTCTTCGGTCGCATCGGTCACCATGAAATAGAGCGTCCCCTCGAACGGCTCGAAGAACTCCACCGCGCCGGCGGCGGCCGAAGCGAACCGGACATGCCGGAGATCGCCGTAGTTGTCGGAGATATGGACCTCGGGACGCAGGTCGGGATCGCGCGTCTCGAATTCGACGCGGTAGATGAATCCGGCGTGACCGCGCAGACGGTAGTAGTCGGCATCCTCTCCTCCCGGCCGCGAATCGTCGATGGTCCCCTCGAAGGTGAGGCCCTCTTCGAGGTGCGTCGCCGTCTGGAAGTCGCCGTTGGGCTCCTCTTCGGGATGTTCAGCCGTCGGCCATTTTTCCTTTTCGCAGGAGATAAGCAGAAGAACGGCCAGCGCCGTCAGCGCGGTGCGGTAAGCCATCCGTCAAGCACCTCGCGGGTGACCGGGCCGGTGTGGACCGCCACCACGGCGTTGTCGCGCAGGAGCATCGTCACCGGCACTCCCGCGATCATGAAGTCGCCGAAGATATCGTCGGAAGCGAGATAGTTCGCCCACGGCAGTTCCATTTCCTGTAACTGATCGGCGCGCACCGGCGCTTTGAGCAGGCCGATGACGGCGGCCTTCGGCGCATATTCCTTGAGTATCGGCAGTTCATAGACGCACGACGAACACCACGTCGCCCAGAAGTTGAGGAGCACCGTCCCGCCGGGGATGACGATCTCTTTTTCGGCGCCGCTTTTCGGGTCGGCGAGCAGAAGTTTCTCGACCTTTTTCCCCTTCAGAAAATAACTCTGCCCGTAGAACATGACGAGGTTATAGCCGACAAGCAGCGCGGTGATGAGGATGATGGCGGCGGTCAACCACCGGTCGCGCCGGTTCCCCTGCTGCTCTGCGGCGGCGGGTGTCATGTCGGTATCAGTAGAAGATCGATTGATGTTCGACGAAGATGCAGCGATTCATCACGAAGGGGATATTGGCCTCGCGCAGGATCTCTTCTGCCTTCGCATTGTAGACGCCGAGTTGGGCCCAGAAGAACTTACAGCCGCGTTTCACCGCGTCGCGGGCGACCTCTTCAAGGTGTTCCGAACGGCGGAAGACATTGACGATGTCGACGACGATGTCGGCCGGTATCGACGCGAGGTCAGGGAAGCATTTCTCACCGAGTACTTCCGTGACATTCGGATTGATCGGGATGATGCGGTACCCCCCTTCGTTCTTCAGGTACTTGCCGATACGGTGCGAGGTGCGGGCCGGATTGTCCGACAGACCGACCACGGCGATGGTTTTCGCCTCGGTGAACAGCTTTCTGATCTCGATGTCGGGCACGATAGTTCCCCCTTCATGCGGTGCGAGGGTAGTTTACCATAGCCTCGGACGCTTCGCAACTAATTTTTTAAAAGATACGGCTACATCCGCTCCGGCGCGGCGATACCAAGGAGATTCAGTCCCTCCTTCATCACATCGGCGGTGCGCAGACACAGCGCCAGACGGCTCTGCATCACCGCGTCACCTTCTTTGAGGACCGGATTCGAGTTGTAGAAGGTATTGAAGCGCTGGCCCAGTTCGAACAGGTACTCGGCGATGAGATTGGGCTTGTACCCTTCGGCCGCTTTGAGGACCGCCGTCGGGAACCCGAGGAGCTGCACCGCGAGCCGCCGTTCGGCCGGGGTCGTTATCGTTATCTGCGCATCGGGATCGGCGGGACGCCCCGTCTCTTCGGCCTTCCGCGCTATCGACCGGATCCGGGCGTGAGTGTACTGCAGATAGGGAGCGGTGTTGCCGTCGAACGAAAGCGCCTTATCCCACTCGAACGACACCGCCGATATCCGGTTCTGGCTGAGGTCGGCGTACTTGACCGCGCCGAGCCCCACCATCTCGGCGACCGCCGCTTTTTCTTCGGCGGGCAGTTCCGGATTCTTCTCCTCGATGACCAACCGCGCGCGGCGCACCGCCTCGGTGAAGAGTTCGTCGAGCTTTATCACATTCCCGGCGCGGCTCGAGAACTTCTCGTCGCCGAACCGCATGATGCCGAACCAGACATGGTCGAGTTGTTCGTTCCAGCCAAGCATCCGGGCGATGCGGAATATCTGCTTGAAGTGCGGTTGCTGTCGTTCGTCGGTGACATACACGGCGCGGTTGAGCGTGTAGGTCTCCCGTTTGAACTGGAGGCAGGCAAGATCGCTCGTCGCATAGAGGAACGCGCCGTCCTGCTTGCGGACGATGCAGGGGTGCAGTTTTTCCGATTCATCGAAAAAGACCACAAGCGCCCCCTCCGACTCTTTCGCCAGCCCCTTCTCGATGAGGAGCTCGAGCATCGCCGGCATCCGGTCGTGGAAGAACGATTCGCCGTGATAGGTGTCGAATTTCACCCCCATCCGGTCGTAGATGCGGTTATATTCGGCCAGCGACAGGGTGATGAATTCCTGCCAAAGCCTCCGGTTCTCCGGGTCGCCCTCCTGCAACTTCTTCAGTTCGGCGCGCGCCTCCTCCTCCAGCGACGGGTCGGCCTCGGCCGCCTGCCCGAAGAGGACATAGATGCGCTCCAGTTCCTCTATCGCGCTTTTCTGGTAGGCGTCGCGGTCGAGCCAGCGGCGGTACGCAACGATGAGTTTGCCGAACTGCGTCCCCCAGTCGCCGAGGTGGTTGTCGCCGACGACCGTGTACCCGAGCCAGCGGTAGATGCGCTTGAGGCTGTCGCCCAGGACGGTGGAGCGCAGGTGGCCGATGTGCATCGGCTTGGCGATATTGGGCGACGAGTAGTCGATGACCACCGTCCCCTGCCGGTCAAGGAACGAAAAATCGTACTCCTCGCGGCCGATCTTCGTCACCTCGTCGGCGATGAACCGCTCCGAGAGGGTCAGGTTGATGAAGCCGGGACCGGCGATGTCGACCTTGGTGAGCGACGGATCGCTGGCGAGCGCTTCTACGATCTCGCCCGCGAGTTGTTTCGGGTTCGCCTTCAGTTCTTTGGAGGCGGCCATCGCGAAGTTGGTCTGCTGGTCGCCGAACTGTTCGTCGTTGGTCTTGGTGAAGAAGAGTTTGCCCGTTGGGGCGTCGGGGCGCACCTTCCGTATCGTGCCGGCGAGTATCGTTTCCAGTTGCTTTTCGATGATCTTCATCTGCGTCCTCCACTACATCGCGACATCTATATCATAAACCACGCCGTTTGTGAAAATGTTTTCTATGGTGTGAGGGGAAGCCAAGCGGCGGCGGCCAAGCGGCGGCGGCCAACCGTTCGGCGGTCGCTATCCTTGACAAAGTATTTCCGCCCCTATATCGTTCCGGTGAGGGCTGTTCATAACTCTTTCAGGAGGCATTCATGAGCGAGATTCAAAAGGTCGATCTCAACTGGTCGAAACTGAGCTTCACCTACATCAGGACCGATAAACGTTTCCTCGCGCACTGGAAGAACGGCTACTGGGAGAAGGGGACGCTCACCGAGGACAATAAACTGCACATCGACGAAGGCGCCTGCGCCCTCCACTACGGCCAGCAGTGCTTCGAAGGGCTCAAGGCCTTCACCACCAAGGACGGCCGCGTGGTGCTGTTCCGCCCGCTCGAGAACGCCAAACGGATGCAGCGCTCCGCCAACGCGCTCCTCATGGTCGCCGTTCCCGACGATATGTTCCTCGAGGCGTGCGAACAGGTGGTCCGCGCCAACCTGAAATGGATACCGCCCTACGGCCACGGTGCGTCGTTCTACCTGCGCCCGTTCCTCATCGGCGTCGGCGAGAACCTCGGCGTCCGTCCCGCCCCCGAATATCTCTTCTCGGTCTTCGGCTCTCCGGTCGGCCCCTATTTCAAGGGCGGGCTCCAGCCGGTGAAGTTCAGCGTCTCCGAATACGATCGCGCGGCCCCCAACGGCACCGGTTCGGTCAAGGTGGGCGGCAACTACGCCGCGAGCCTCCACGCCCACGATCAGGCGGTCAAGGCGGGCTATGCCGACTGCATCTACCTCGATCCGTCGACCCACAAGAACATCGAAGAGGTCGGCGCCGCCAACTTCTTCGGCATCACCAAGGACAATGTCTTCGTCACCCCGAAATCGAATTCGATACTGCCGAGCATCACCAAGTATTCGCTCATGCACATCGCCGAACACTACCTCAAGATGAAGGTCGAGGAACGCGATGTCCCGGTCGATAAGATCGACCAGTTCGTCGAGGCGGGCGCCTGCGGTACCGCGGCGGTCATCACCCCCATCGGCGGCATCTTCCACAATGGGAAACTCCACACCTTCTACGGCGACGGGAAGGAGGTGGGTCCGGTGTCGCGCAAACTCTACGACACCCTCACGGGGATGCAGACCGGCGTGGTCGAAGCACCGAAGGGTTGGATCCACGAGGTCAAGTAGCTTCTTTTCTCCCATCAGACATTCCGCTTGACAATACAAGTAAATACGATACCATATCTGTGTGGCAAGCGAAAAGAGGGAGGCTCCGGTGAGGGGAACGGCGATTTATTTCATGCTATTTCTTCTGCCGCTATTCTTTGCGTGCAAAGAGACGCACAAACAATCTGTCGATGACACCGAGACGATCGTTGACGACACGGTATTCATTCCCGATGACGATCCGGTGTTCGATGAAGAAGATATCTCCGAGATAGAGCTAGAGGAAGAGGATATCCCGGAAACGGAAAGCCTGCCGGACAATGATCTCTGGGACACGCTGGATGAGGACGGTGACGGGATAACGAACGGGCACGAATGCACCGCCGACCCATGCGAAGATACCGACGGTGATGGGACGCCCGATTATCAGGACACCGATAGCGATGGAGACAGTATACCCGACTCGGTTGAAGCGCCGACCGGAATTCCGATTGACACCGACAATGACGACACTCCCGATTTTCAGGACACCGATTCGGACGATGACGGCATCTCTGATTCGGTCGAGGCAGCGGGCGGGATTACGGTCGATACCGATGACGATGGCAAGGCCGATTATCGTGATGTCGATTCAGACGACGACGCTATACCTGATGAAGTAGAATGCCCGGAACAATTATGTGTCGATACCGATCACGACGGGACGCCCGATTACCGCGACACTGATTCAGACAACGATACGATTGAAGACATGTACGAAGGAGGATGGCAATATCCCGATCGGGACGGCGACGGGCTTCCCAACTATCTCGACGAAGATTCCGATGGTGATGGTTTGCTCGATAAGGACGAGCGGGGCTCCGATAAAGCGCCACGCGATACCGATGGCGATGATATCCCCGATTTTTGGGACACTGATTCAGACAACGACGGCCTGTCCGATGCGGACGAAAAGGCATACGGTACCGATCCGACCCGGATGGATACCGATGGAGACGAAGTAGACGATAACACGGAAGTGCTTATTGGTTGCGATCCGCTAATGCCCGACCCGGGATGCACCAATGCTGTTGGATATATCATAGTGGCCTATTATGCTCCTGCTAGAAATTTAACTTTTCACTTAGAAACGCCGTCCTCCGGTATCTCGTGGGAGATGGTTACCACCGAGATCGTGGCGGTGGCTAACCCCTATGGTATAGATCCGCTTGATTTTGTGCAGAGCATGAATACCTCCTATGCGGAACCCGATACCGGGATACAAAGCAAGGACGCATCAGCTTTTTATTTGGTCGTTCCGGGAACGGTTCTTTTTTACGATATCGTGCTTCAGAACACTTTTTTTGAATCAGCGAGTACCGAAGAATCTTCACTTTTCATACTTACCATAAAACTTATCGGTGACGAATCCGTCATAGTCACGAAAGATTTATGGATCATCGTACCGCCCCTCTCTCCTCAACTCCCTGATGTGATTCTTTCGACAGCGCCGATTGTCGTCACTTTTCGCTGAACAGTTCGACCTGAAAGACCGATAATTCCGTAGACTTATCTTTGTAGCAGTTCTCCGGCAGGCCCGCCTTCTGGGAACAGAGTTCACCGAGGAAGGTGTCGATGTCCCATCCCGTTTCGGTGGCCACCTGCGGCAGGAAGACGCCGCCCCGCCCGCCGCTGCGGACGATGACGCCGTCGCGTTTGAGTACTATCTTCTGGTAGCTGTCGATCTTCTGCGGCGGGGTGAGTATCGATATCTCGATGTCGATCTCTTTCATCTCCTCCTTCTTCACCGGCGAGAAGCGCGGATCGTGGAAGGCGGCCGAATTGGCCATCTCGGCGACCGCCTTGTAGAGCGGGCCGCGCGCCTCGAGTTGGCCGATACAGCCGCGCAGATCGCCGCGAATTTTCAGCGTCACGAAGACGGCGCGGTCGGCGGTCAGTATCCCGGCATCGGGCTTGTCGGGCTTCAATTCCTCACCATATTTCAGGTAATGCTCGATACTGTCACGGGCCAGTTTCAGCAGGTATTTCCGTTCGGCCGCGGTGGTCGCGCCGCCGGTCGGTTCCTCTTTTACCGGCGCCCCTTTCTTTTTCTCGAAGATGATCGCACCGTAGCCGACCACCCCGCCGGGACGCGATTCCTGCACGATATCGCCCGAATTTTCGGTCTTGACGAGCGTGCCGCCGGTAACGCCGTAGTGCTCAAGCACCCGGGCGGCGATGTGGAACGCAAAGAAGCCGCACGCCTCGCAGGTGCCGGAGAATATCTTTTTCCGTAGCTCCTCCCACTTACCGGTGCTCATGAGTTTCAGCGTCTCGCCGTCCATCTTCCGAGCGGTATCGTAGTCGTGAAAGTGCGATAGGTCGGTGCTGACGACGATGAGTATCTTCTTCTTCGACGCCTCGAGTACTTTGATGAGTTCCTTCGCGAAGAGGTCGAGCGTCGCCATATCGTTCGTCGCGGTGAGCACCGGGACTATCGAGAACGATTGGAGTTTTTCCTGTAGAAAGGGTAGCTGTGCTTCGATGCTGTGCTCCGGTTTGTGTATCTCGGCCGACTGGACGAACCGTTTGTCGCCCTTGCCGAGGCGGTTGACGATATCGCGGTCGACCGGTACGGCGCCGAGCGGCGTTTCGAAATAGTCGGCGGGCGAGAGCGCCACCACGCCGTTCTGGAACGAGTGACTGGTGCCGATGATGATGACGGTGTCGAACCGGCGCGGCGTGAGTCCGGCGTAGGCGTGGGCCGCGACGCGCCCCGAATAGGTGAACCCGGCGTGCGGCGAGACGATGACGAACGGTTCGAGCGACCGCGACGCGACATCGTCCGGGACCGCGGCGAAGTGCCCCTTCACCTCGGCCGCGAGCGCTTTCGGATCGGCCTGATACCACTGTCCGGCGCGTGCCGGAGCGCGGGTCTCGGCCGTAAGGAGCAGTGTTGCGAAGATAAGTGCGGAGGCAAGAGCGAACCGCATGGGAACCCTCCCGCAGTGAAGTTACGCGACGATCTTAGTTGGTCTTGACGAACTCGGCGCGCCGGTTCTGGAACCACGCCTCTTCGGTGCTGCCGGTCGCAAGGGGCCGCTCCTCGCCGTAGGAGATGATGCGGATCCGTTTGAGGTCGATGCCGAGCTTACCCAGCTCGTCGCGTACCTCCTGCGCCCGCCGTTCGCCCAGCGACATGTTGAAATCGATACTGCCCCGTTCGTCGGCGTGACCTTCGATGCGGATGGCCGCCTCGGGGAAGTTCACCAGCCACTCGGCCATGATCTTGAGCAGCGGGATATCATCGGCGCGGACGGCATATTCGTTGTACTCGAAGTGTATCACCGGGAACTTCATGTTGGGGTCCTTAGCCGAAAGCGTCTCCTCCTCGAAGCCGTCGTTCGGGGCGGCGGCCGTTTTCTGCGCCCCGGTCTCTTTTTTGGCCTTCGGGTCGCACAGGTCGGGGTGGCTCTTGACGAAGGCCCCGATCTGGTCGGCCTTTTTCTTGGCCGCCATGAAGAGCTCTTCGGCCTTGTCGTAGTTCTTCTTGTTGACCTCTTCGCGGGCCTTGTTCAAGAGTTCTTCGGCGGCGAGGAAGTTCTCGCGATCGCAATCCTTACCCGACAGCGCGTCCTTGAAGGCCTTTTCGGCCATCTGACGCGCCTCTTCGGGCGACTTCATCCTGCAGCCGGAGAAGGCGATCGTCACGGCGAGAAGGGCGATGATGATGGCGGTAAAGCGTCTCATGACCACCTCCCTTACTGTGTGACCGGGACTTCGGGCGACCACGACGGCGTGATAGCCTCTCCCGGACCGGTGTAGATCTGAACCTGCTTATCGCCTTTGACATTCGACAGCCAGATGCCGTTCTTTCCCGTCCGGTCGGACGAGAAGACGATCAGCCGCCCCTCGGGCGAGAACGAGGGATTCTCGTTCTTTCCCTGTTTCTGGGTGAGCCGCGATATGACCCGCGACGCGACATCGAACAGGAAGATGTCGAACATGTAGAATTCGTCGCGGCCGGTGAAGGCGATGTATTTCCCGTCGGGGCTGTAGTCGGGATCCTGATTGTATTTTCCCTGATCGGTCAGCCGCTCGACGCGCGCCGGATCGTTGAGGAACAGACGGTAGATATGCGGATTGCCCGAACGGTTGGAGACGAAGGCGATCTCCTTGCCGTCGGCGCTGAAGCTGGGGGCGGTGTCGATGGCGAGGTTGCTCGTCAGCCGCGTGAGCGCCTTGGATTCAAGGTTCATGAGATAGAGCTCGGCGTTGCCGTCCTTCGACAGGCGCAGGGCGATGCTCTTGCCGTCGGGGGCGGGGGAGGCCGAGGTGTTGAGCCCCGGATGGTCCGATATGAGCGCCGCTTTCTGCGTTTTGAGGTCGAACGCGTAGAGATACGGTTCGCCGCTGGTATAGGCGGTGTAGTAGATCTTCGCGCCGTCGGCCGACCAGCTCGGGAGCGTCAGTATCTTGTCGCTGGTCAGCACCGCCGTAGGATCGGCGCCGTCGAAATCGGCGACCATGAGTTTATAATTCCGGCCGCTCTTCTCGATGAAGGCGAGGCGGCTGGAGAGGAATTTCAGCCGTTCCCCGGCCAGCAGCTGCACCAGATCGCGCGCGAAGCTGTGGACCGCCTTGCGGATCGCCTTGCCCGAGGCCTTGTACTTCTTGTGGAGCAGTTTCTTGCCGCCCGCCACATCGAAGGCCTGCACCTCGAGTTCGACCGGTTCGACGCCGGTCAGCGTCGCCTTGACGAGCCCCTTGGCGCCCACCGTCATCCAATTCTTGAAGTTCACCTTGTCGGCCGCCACTTCGGGGCCTTCGACGAACGATCGCTCGTCGAGCACCGAGAAATAACCGGTGAGCGCAAGGTCGCGGCGCAGCGTCTCGGTCAGATTCTTGGCCAGCTCACCTTTCGGGTCGCCCCCCTGCGTGAAGGCGGGCACCGCGATGGCGTACTCGACCAGCGCGCCGTCGCGGACCTCGCCCTTGAGTTGGGCGTGGACCGCGCCGCCCCAGAGGGCGATCGCGCACAGAAAGATCAGAGAGCGCCGGATGTGAATCCCCATTGGAGTCCCTCCGTCAGTACATATTTTCTCAGTTTTTTATCCTCCGGCAGCGGCAGGCGGGCGGTCATTTTCACCGCTTCGAGCACCGAACTGTCGTAATTCCTGTTGTCGGACGGGGTGACGACCTGTATGTCGTAGATCTCCCCGGCGGGGGTGATGCGGAAATAGATCTCGGCCTTGAGCGCCGCGAGCATGTCGTTGGAAATGATGGAGGGTATCTTCCAATTCTTTTTGATGAGCGCCGATATCTGCCGGATGTAGAGATCGCCTTTCATCGCGAGCGCCGGATCGGTCACATCGCCGTCTTTGTCGCCGTCGGGCGAACCCTCTTTGGTCTCCTCGGCGCGGGCGTCCTTTTTGATATCCTCGAGCGCCGCCCCCAGCAGATCGTTGAGATCGGTCGCTTTTTTCGGCTCCTCTTTCTTCTGGTCGGGTTCTTTCTTCTTATCGGCTTCCTTGGTTATCGTGTTGGCCTTGCCGGCCTTGGCGGCGACCGCCTCTTTCTTCACGATGCGCGGCAGGAGTTTTTTCTCGCGCGGCTTCTCGCCGAATTTCACCAGACGCGCCTCGACCGCCTCGAACTGTATCTTGGGAGCGAGGTTGAAGAAGGAGCCGATCCCGACGATCGACACGGCGATAAAGACATGGAGCGCGACAGAGGCGGTGATGAAGCGTTTGAGCGCCCGTTTCTCCGCTTCGAAGACCTGCGCCGCGAAGATGTATGATCGCATCACTGCTCCTCGAGCGGGTCGGTGACGAGGTATATTTTCGGGATGCCCGCCTTCTTGACGATCGCCATCACCCGGACGATGTAGCCGTAGGAGAGCCTCTGCGACGCGTAAAGGAACAGTTCCTTGTCCTCCTGCAGTTTCGCGTTGGTCTTGAGTTTCTCCTCAAGCTGTTTTATCGGTATCTCGGCCTTTTCGATGAATATCTTCTCGTTCTTGAAGACGCGCAGGATGAACTTGTCCTTCGGGTTTTCTATCGGTATCGTCTCGGTCTGCGGCAGGTCGAGGTCGACCCCCTGTTCGATCATCGGCGCCGCCACCATGAAGATGATGAGGAGCACCAGCATGATGTCGACCATCGGCGTGATGTTGATCTCGGCGATGGCTCTGCGCCGTTTGCCGCCGATCGAGCCCATACTCATCAGACGAGGCTCCTCTTTATCGAGTTAAGAAAGTCGCTGGTGATGTTGGCCGCCTCGCCCTCGATCTTCTGGATGTTGCTGATGAAGTAGTTGTAGAAGATGGCGGCCGGTATCGCCGCGGCGAGGCCGAAGGCGGTCGCGATCAGCGCCTCCGATATGGCCGGAGCGATGGTGCCCAGCGTCGCATTGCCGGTGACGCCGATGATATGGAACGCGTCCATGATCCCCCACACCGTGCCGAACAGCCCGATGAACGGGGCCGACGAGGCGGTGGTGGCGAGCAGTGTCAGTGAATTTTCAAGGAGTTGGTTGCGGGTCTGCGCCTCGCGCTTCATCGCCCGCTCAATGTTGGCGACCAGTTCGTCGACCTTCGAGCCGATGACATGTATCCCTTTGGATTCCCACGATTTCTTCGTTTCGAAGAATTCGGTGTAGCCGGAGCGGAACACCGTCGCGATGGGCGAATCCTGCAGTTTTTCGCTCTTGCGGTAGACCTCCTGAAAGTCCATGTTCTTCCAGAAGAGGTCAATGAACATCTCGGTGGCGATGACCGCCTTGCGGTGCTGGATGAACTTGAAGATGATGACGCCCCAGCAGAGGACCGACAGGAGAACGAGTCCCCCCAGAACGATGTTCACCACCAGCGACGAGTTCTTCACCACCTCGATGATCGAGATGGCGGTGGCGGCCTGCGCCGCCGCGTCGATAAGGAAAGGAACCGAGTTCATGCGTACGCTCCCATGAAATCACTCACTGCGCAACAGTAATATAAAAGGGGGAACGAGTCAATCTTATTCCCCCGTCGTCGCATTCATGATCCCTTCGTCAAGAGCCGTTCGCGCCGTTCCGCCACGAGCGCGGCAAAGGACTGCCTGACCGGAGCGGGAAGAAAACTCTCCTCCAGCGATGCGGGGAACCGTTCCGCTGCTTCGATCATCCGGTCGATGAGCGACCGCGTCTGCTTCTCGGTAAGGCCGATCGCTCCGCAGAAAAGCCGGAAATCGCGCGCGGTCAGTCGCCGTTTTTTGCCGTTCAGCGTAAGGGCGGTCTCTTCGATATCTTCCGGCAGGACCAGTTTCGTCGCGACCAGATCATAGGCCGGAGCGAGCGTCGCCGTAACGCCGTCGTAGCGAAGCGAGAAGTTCTTCAGGTGCATATCGGTATTGCCGGTGAGGAATGAGAACAGCACCGTTTCGGCGAAACGGATGAGGTCGAAGCCGGTGTTTGCCGCGTGTTCTTTGACGATACGGCCGATCTGTTCGTACGAGCCCCGATATTTGTCCTCGGTGAGCCGCCCCGACAACTGGCACATATCCTCCATGTGGATGCGCCGCTCCCCGTCGCGATCTATCCGCCGCGTGAGGTAGGCGAGTTCCCCGTTCTTCATCCGGATGAGGGCGTGCGGCACCGTCGCGATCCCCGCCGCGTCGGCCAGATGCATCGTTGCGTCCTCTATCTCGGGAAGGTGGGGGTACTGTTGAAAAGGAGGTTTGAGAATGAACGCGCCCCAAAGTCCGACGATGGTGAAGCGCCGTTTCTTCGGGCCGCTTTTCTCGATATGGAGCGACAATTTCGGCTGGACGCCGGTCACCGTGACACTGCTCTGCACCGTCTGTTTTGCCAGTTCGGCGATCTCGTCGAGACCGTAGGGCAGTTCGGGCGGTGTACCGACGCCGAAAAAGTGTTTTGCGCAGGCCGGATGATAGTCGCCGGTCTCAAGCGGCCGCCGGCAGATAAGACACCTACTCATGAGGCGCCTCCTCCGGCACGATGCGCGCCGCGCCGATGCATTCTCGGCAACAGGCGAGGAGCAGGCCGAACCGGTCGCGCGGGTTGATCTTCCAGTTCGCCGCCGCGATGTCGAGGAGCCATCCTTCGGGGATGAGTCCGTCGAAGAACGAGAAAAGGACCGGGCTTTCGTAGGGCGCTTCCCTGAACGGCAGGGTGCGGCTCACCGGTATCGCCGCCGGGTCGGCGCGGTAGGCCGGGTCGTAGGTGAAACGGTAGCCCTGCTCGGTTTCTTCGATGCGTCCCGCGACGCGGTCGTTCATCAGCACCGTCGCCGCTCTACGCGCCATTGCCGCCTCCCTTCAGCGGTATCGGGCCGAGGGTGTGGCCGAAGAAAAAAAGCAACTGATCCACCTTGTCGAGGCGGAGTGTCTCTTTCCCCTGTTCAAGGTCGCGGATGAAGCGAAGCCCTACCCCCGACATCTCGGCAAGTCGCTCTTGCGTCAGTCCCAGCGCGCGCCGTTTCTCTTTTACAAACAAGGCAATATGACTCATGCTATACCTCATCGGGTATAATCAGTCAAAACAAGACGAATTTATACCTTATCGGGTATAATGTCAAGAAGTTTTTCAAAAATTATACCTGCTCGGGTATAGTTGTCTTATTTTCCGGCGTCGACCATGAGGGTATTTTTGATTAATTATCGGGCATCAGGGAATCGGAATCGTTGGGTTCAACTATAGCGACAGACTCTGCGCAGCGAAAGCCCCTCAGGTCGATGTAAAAAGATGAGCTGGGACTAACGCCTAAACGGGTAGATGTCCGTAATCGGTAGAGGTCTCCTTCCCCCCATGTTCCACCTCGACTGATGCGATTCTCTCCGCTTTCAGGGCCAAGAGGGTCGATTCCGGGAGAAAGCTCATAGTATTTCTCACCGTAGAAATCGCTCACCCATTCCCCGGCATTCCCGATCATGTCGTATGCGCCATAGGGTGAATTTCCCAACGGCTTTTGCCCTACCGGCATAGTACCGTTGGTGCCACATCCCCATCCTCCATCACTCATCACAGCGTAATCACAGGAAGGCTCCGGCGCGTTGCCCCACGGATACTTGCGACCGTCGGTGCCGCGTGCCGCTTTTTCCCATTCGGCCTCGGTGGGAAGCCTTTTTTCCTTCCATTCGCAAAAAGCTTTTGCCCCATACCAAGTAATGCACTGAACTGGATGATTCTCTTTGTCAGATTGGCCGAGGTTGCAGTATGGCACATCGGTATAGTAATGGGCATATGCCCCATTGTTACTGCAGAATCCGGCCGTGACGCATTTACGATATTCTCGGGTGGTCACTTCGTATTTGCCAATCCTGTACGCAGACAGGAATACCTCATGATAGGGCTTCTCATTTCCGCCGCAAAGATCGTCTACCATTTCATTGCATCCCATCATGAACGAACCCTCGGGAATATCAACCATCGCAATGATATCGTTCACCGTGTCGGTGTCATCGGTGTCAACGCTGAGCTTATCCGTGTCTGGCACTTTATCCGGGTCAGGATATTCCACCTCGTCGTCGAAGATATCCGCCTCTTCATCGTTTTTCCAATCGTCGGAAGCTTCCAGATCGTTGGATTCGTCGGGGAGGAAGGCATCGTCGGGTAAAGAGGTTTCGTCCGAAATGATCGTATCTTTTTCAAGCACTGTTCTCGGAGCGCTTTCCTTGCAGGCGATGAGAATCATCAATATCATCACCAGAAGGATTGGTCTCATGGTCTGTTCTTTCATCTTCTCAATCGCAAGTGGCTGTTTCATCGGTCCCCGTGAAGTCGTAGAAACCATTCCATCCTTTTTCCATCAGTAAGGAGCGAAGATGTTCGCACTGGCAGGTCGGCAACTTGGGGTTATAGATAATGACCAGATCTTTTCCCAAATCGCTTCCGAGAGATTCCAAGTTATAAAGCGCGGTAATATCGGTGAGGTTGGCGTTCGAGGTAATCCTTATCGACTCGGAGATCATTTTTAGATTCTCAAGCCCTGTCAGCGCCTTTAGAGTTTTGTTTTGATCAATTATCAGGTCGCCGTCGAGGAAAGTGATCTTTTCTAATCCAGCCAATGTTTCTAAATTTTCGTTATTGCCCATCTCGAAGTCTGCCGGTATCTGAGTTAAAGACTCCATTCCTTCTAAAGAAATCAAGTTGGGACATGTGAGTATGCGTAAGGCAGGAAGGTTTTCTTCTTTTAAATTATAATCGTTGCATTCTTGGGCCAATGACTCAAGCCCCGACAAACCTATTAACGAAGTAATGCCGGTATCAACAATATCTATATTGCATCTTACCTTCTTAACATTTTCTAACCCTTCAAAGCTTGTAAGATATCTGGTAGTATGAAATCCAATAGCGTTTGCTTCTTTTAAACCTCTTAGCCCCCGAACACTCTCAACATCGGCTAACTCAAAATTAAGCCAGTTCACTTTTGTGATGTTTTGTAGTCCTTCTAAAGAAGTGATATCGGAGTAAATCAATAAATCCCCCGAAACCTCTGTAAGTTTTGAAAGGGCTTTTATATCCGTTAGCGCACTATTTCCTTGGAATTCCAGATTACTTCCTACTCTGATGAGGCTTTCTAATCCATGTAGACTTTCCAGTTCGTCGGTATAACTAATTCTCATGTCGTAATCAACACACTTGAGCCCCGCTAATTTGCTGAAATCTTTGTCTCCCGGCGAATCTGCTACAAGCTCCAGACCTCCCGTGATGTAAGTGAATCCTAAGTACAGGTCAAAAGGCATCGAGGCACCTACCGTTGCATGTGCACGCCAAATTTCTTCCTCACGTTCGGCGCAAGGCATGTAGTCATAATCAGGATACTCATTCATTGAGACAACATCGTCTCGATCATCTTCTGGGCAGGTGGTCTCCCAATTTGGATCAGGATCTATCTCTATTGCCGAGATGATCTCTCTTACGCAACGAACACTTCCGGTAGATGCCGTGTGGTAGAACCTACCAATACTGGCATAGGTAAAATCAATCCCCCAAGGAGAATCATCGCCCCAATCGTTATCAGTTGTTAAAGTCCAGAACCATGTTCTGTCACCGAAAACGGAATAACCACCGTCTTCTCTTTTCTCACACCCTTTACATTGCGGGGTCCATTCTCTCCATACGGTCACTTGGGTATCATGATTGCCTTCTTCTCCTTGAGGAAAACCTATCGCACATTTTTTTTCATCTACCGTGTTCTCGCAATCTTTCAGCAAAGAATGCAACTCATCTATAAACGGAAGCCGTGCGCCCTCTAGCCCATTTTGGGAACAAACGCTTAACGCTTCTTCGTAAGTGTAACAACAAAAAGGCTGCTCCCACCAAAGGAAATTGCCGCGCCGTCGCCAACCTTCACATCGGGGGTCCGGCTTGTCGGGGTCAAAGGAGTCATTGTCGACTTGAGTATCCGCGACATAATCGATGTCGATATTTTCCTCGTCGACCGGCGACGAGTGACCGTTGCAGGCGAACAGCAGGAAAAGAGTCGTCAGCGCGACGATCGCTAGCGGCTGATGTTTCAAGAGCATACTTCCCCCGGATGCTTCACGGTATCATAGCAAATTCTTTTTGATATGCCAGAAGAAAAACTCGGAAAACTTGGAACCGACCTAGTGGCGGTCGCCCGCATCGACCATGAGGGTGGTAAGCCGCGTCGCGAAGGCGGCCGGGTCGTCGACCGGAAGCCCGGCGGTGAGGAGCGACTGATCGTAGAGGAGCGCGGCGTAGTCGCGCAGTTTCGGCGCGTCGGGGTTCTCGGCGTGGAGCCGCGTGAGGGTGGCGAAGATCGCGTGATCGGGGTTGAGTTCCAGCACCCGCTTCGCCTTGGGCGCCGGCATCTCGCCGCGCATCGTTTCATTGAGTGTCTGTTCCATGGTGAGGCTGAGGCCCCCGTCGCCGCTCACGATGCAGGCGGGCGCACTTTTCAGCAGGGGCGAGAGGCGGACCTCGGCGACCTTCCCGTCGAGGTGTTTCTTCACCGTCTCGATGAGTCCCTTGTGGGTCTCCTCTTTCTTCTTCTGTTCTTCTGCCGCCTCTTTATCGAGCGTGAGATCGGCAGCCGATATGGAGCGGAGTTTCTTCCCCTCGTACTCGGAAAGGCCGACCGTCATGAATTCGTCTATCTTATCAATGAAATACAGCACTTCGTAGCCTTTTTCGCGCAATGCCTCCATCTGCGGCAGATGTTCGACCGCCGCCCGGTCGCGTCCCGCCGCATAGTAGATGTCGCTCTGCCCTTCTTTCATCCGGCCGACATACTCCTTGAGCGTCACCGGTTTGTCGCCGAAGGAACTCGGGAAGAGGAGCAGGTCTTTCAGTTTATCGACCTCGCGGCCGAAGTTCGCATAGACACCGCCCTTGAGCGCCCGGCCGAACTCCTCCCAGAACTTCTCGTAGTCGTCGCGTTTGTTCTCGACCATGTATTTGAGCGCGTCGAGCACCTTCTTCTCGACATTCTTCGCGATGGTCTTGAGCTGGCGGTCGTGCTGGAGCACCTCGCGGCTGAGGTTGAGCGAGAAATCGGGCGAATCGACCAGCCCTTTCACGAAGCCGAGGTATTCGGGGAGCAGTTCCTTGCACTTCTCCATGATGAAGACCTGCCGCGAATAGAGCTTGAGGCCGCGTTCGAAGTGGGGCGACCAGAATTCGTACGGCACCTTCGACGGGATGAAGAGGAGCGCGGTGTATTCGACCGCCCCTTCGCCGCGGGTGTGGATGGTGTCGATCGGATCGTCCCACGCGTGGAATTCGGCGTGGTAGAATGCGCGGTACTGCTCGTCGGTCACCTCCTGCTTGGCGCGCTGCCACAGCGGCACCATCGAGTTGAGCGTCTTCAGTTCGGTCTCTTTCCCGTCGTCCCCTTTCGGCATTTCCATTTTTATCGGATAGCGGATAAAGTCGCTGTAGCGCTTGACGAGTGTCTCTATCTCATGCGGGTCGAGCAGGTCGTTGTCCATCCGTTCGGCTATGTCGTCGCGCAGGTGGAGGGTGATGGCGGTGCCGCGCGACTCTTTATCGGTCTCTTCGACGGTGTAACTGCCGTCGCCCGCCGACTCCCAGCGGACACCTGCTTCGCTCTTGGCGGCGCGGGTGATGAGCGTCACCTTCTTCGCCACCATGAAGGCGCTGTAGAAACCGACGCCGAACTGCCCGATGAGGGCGATCGCGGCGTTCTCGCCGCTCTTTTCGTTGTCCATCTTCTCGAAGAACTCTTTGGTGCCGCTCTTGGCGATGGTGCCGATATTCTCGACCACCTCGTCCTGCGTCATCCCGATGCCGTTGTCGGTGATGGTGATGGTGCGCCCCTCCTTGTCGAGCGCGATATGGAGGCCCAGATCGGTGTCGCTTCCCATGAGATCGGGTTCGGTGAGGGAGCGGAACTTCAACTTATCGAGGGCGTCCGACGCGTTGGATATCAGTTCGCGCAGGAAGATCTCGCGGTGGGTGTAGATGCTGTTAATCATCAGGTCGAGGAGCTGTTTCGTTTCGGCCTTGAACTGTCTTTTTCCCATGCTCTTCTCCGTTACTTCGAAAGTACGAGTCTCTTATATACGCACATCCCGCCCTGTCAAGGGGACGCCTCCGTATATCGACACCCCTCCTGCCTCCCCTGCATCAGGGGAGCAAGAGGAAGCCTCCCTGTCGCAGGGAGGTGGCGCGAAGCGGCGGAGGGTGTAGGTTCAGAGTTCCACCACCATCCCGTCGTAGCCCGGTTCGACGCCGGCGGGGAGGGTACGCAGGAGTTCTTCGTGGTCGAAGCGGTGGTTCATGTGGGTGAGGATGGCGCGGCGCGGCGCGATGCGCTGGATGAGGACGAGGATATCGTCGAGTTTCATGTGTTTGTAATGGTCGTGCTTGACGGTGCAGGAGATGACGAGGGTGTCGAGTCGGCGCAGTTTCCCCAGTTCTTCGGGCGCTATTTCGCTGATGTCGGCGATGAAGGCGAAGTCGCCGGTACGGAAACTCGCCATCGCACTTTGCCCGTGCCGGTGGTAGAGCGGCGTGAGGGTAAGATCGCCGCAGGGCACCGGACCGTCGGCGGTCACCGGGCGCGGATCGAGGAAGTTGATGTCGCTGTATTCGTTCTCGTCGAAGAGGTATTTGAACCGGTCGCGCGCCGCGGCGATGACCGACGGCAGAGCGTAGAGCGGGATGGGCGCCTTGTTGCGGAACGAGAATATCCGCAGATCGTCTATCCCGGCGAAATGGTCGCTGTGATCGTGGGTGAGCCAGAGGGCATCGAGCCGTTTCACTCCGGCGGCGAGCAGTTGCAGCCGTATCTCGAAGGGCGTATCGATGAGAAGCGTCGTCTGCGCCGTTTCAAGGAGTATCGCGAATCGGGTGCGGCGGTTGCGCGGATCGGCCGAAAGACAGACGGGGCAGTCGCACAGGAGTTGCGGGGTGCCGGTCGACGATCCGGTGCCGAGGAGCGTTACCCGCATCATCCGAAGAACTTCTTGAATATGCTTTTCTTATTCTTGCCGAGCATCGTGTCCTCGTAGGCCTCGATGACCTTCTTGAGTTTCTCTATCTCGGCCTTGAGCGCCGCGATCTCACCGTCCTTCGGGTCGGCGGGCCCGGCAGCGGGTCCGTCGGGCGGTTCCTCCTTCCCGCTCGGCGGCTTGTCGGCGGGCGGTTCGGCGGCATGTTCCTCTTCTACCAGCGCGGTGGGGACCGGGTCCTCTATCTCGAAGAGTTTCTGGTATTCGCCGTCCTCGCCGCGGCAGACGCACATCAGGAGTACGCCGCCGTGGGCCGTTATCGAATCGGCCACCTCGCCCGGCTTGTAGAGCAGGAGCGATTCTATCGCCTGTTCCGCCTCGCCCAGCAGGAACAGGGTGCGGAAGAACCAG
Organism: uncultured bacterium; assembly: GCA_937871295.1. GTDB lineage: Bacteria > UBP6 > UBA1177 > UBA1177 > JAKLFG01 > CALMRE01. The sequence goes on from CALMRE010000083.1 coordinate 21,691, forward strand.
CGGTTGAGCGACCGGTCGAAGACCAGTTCGTTGCGCCGCAGTTGTATCTGCGCCGGTATCTCGCGGAAGACCACGAACAGCTTGGTCATCCGGTTGTCCTTGAACACCGCGATGGAGCCGTAGCGGTCGAGAAGCACCTTGAGCGTCTGGGTCTCCTTCGGTTTTTCCTCCTGTTTTTCGGGCGGGAGTTCTACGGTGTCGGCCGGTCGGGCTTGTCCGTCCGTCTGCGGGCCGGAGCCGGCGGAGGCGACGGCGGGAGCGGGACAGACAAGCGTTGAAAGGCGCTGAAGACTTCCCTGCGGACTGATGTTGTTTGAGAGGCAGAGATTCTTTATCTCGGTCTTTTTCTGGGCGAAGAAACGGCCCGCCGCCGCCTGATCGAATTCGATGCGGCTGTCGGCGGCGCGGTAGTCGAGCACCCCCATGAGGTAGATCAGCAGCGAGTTCTGTCCGTCGCCCGCCGAGAGGAAGTAGGGAAGCGCCGGCACCTCGCGGTCGAGCGTTCGGAACCACCGTTTGTAGGAGGGTTGAGCCAGTTTTTTCTCCAGATCGAAGAAGCCCATCTGCCGTTTCGTTCCGGGCGCGCCGAAGGAGAGCACCACGCTCGCCTCGTAGCGGCGGATCATCTCGGAGTTCTCGACGATAGCCTCGAGCGTCCGTTTTACCTTCTCGACGTTGCCCGAAACGATGGTGTTCTCGTCTATCTGTATCGTGGTCAGCATCAATCCCCCCTGTCGGCGTAGCGGATCGTCAGGTTGCGTCCTTTCCGTTTCGCGGCGTAGAGCGCCGTGTCGGCTTTTTCGATGAAATCCTCCTCGCTTTTCACCCCGTCCTCATGGAACGAGGCGATCCCCGCCGAAAGGGTCAGTTGTACGCCGGAGAAATTCATCTTCTGGCACTTTTCGCGTATCTTTTCGGCGGTGTTGAAGGCGCCCGCGGCGTTGGTCCCCGACAGAAGCAGGGCGAATTCCTCGCCGCCGAGCCGCCCCGCGTAGTCGCTGTTGCGGATATTGCCTTTGAGCAGGCGGCCGATCTGCCGCAGGACGGTATCGCCCATGAGGTGGCCGTAGGTATCGTTGATGTTCTTGAACAGATCGATGTCGATGATCACCAGCGACAGCGTGAAGCCGTAGCGGCGCGCCTTGTCGGTCTCCTTTTTGAGCACGCTCAGGAAATGACGGCGGGTCGCCACTTTGGTCAGGGTGTCGGTGGTCGCGATCTCGACCAGTTTCACATTGTCGAAGATGACGCCGATGTTGTCGGCCAGTATCTCGAGGAACTGTATCTCCTCTTCGGTGAAACTCCCCTTCGAAAGGTTCCGTTCGAGATAGATGTAGGCGCGGATCTCCCCCTGCAGGACCACCGGTATGGCCGCCACGGCGCTGTTGTCCGACTCGAGTCCGGTCGAAGAGGTGTCTGCGTCGCCCAAACCGGCCGGAGCACTGGTGAGGAATTCTATCTTGGCGGTCTTGAGCATCCGCTGGACGATATCGCCCTTGAAGCGTATCTCGTTGAATTTATAGTTCTGCTGGGCGGCGTCCTTGATGAGATAGTCCATCTGCTGGCCGTCGTCGTAGCGGAACACCACCGCCACCAGATCGGCCCCGAGGATGTCGAGTATCTTCTTGACGACGATGTCCATGATCTTGCCCACTTCGGTCTTTCCCGATATCGCCTTGACGATGTCGATGATGTAGGCGTAGTTGCGGTTGCGGACGCGGAGGAAATCTATCTGGCGCCGCGTCTCTTCGAAGTAGAGCCCCAGCCGCGCGGCGGTCCGGTCCCCCTCGGCGGCGCCGCGGCCCTCCTCGACCGCGTCGCGTATCTCGGCGAGCAGTTGATCGGTCTCCCCCTGATCGACGAAATAGGACAGTTCGCTGAACAGCGCGATGAAGTGCCGCGCATGAAGCGCCGATGCTTCGCGGCGGCCGTCGTCGATACAGCGGCGCAGGAGTTCCTGCATGATCTTCTTCTCGCCCAGCAGACGCGACACCTCATAGCGATGGATGAGCCGGAACAGCGGGATGACCGAGGTCACCTTCTCCTGCTCCACCGTCTCGACGAGCCGGATGAAATCGCGCTCGTAGCCCTTCTTGGCGGCATAGAGCGCCCGCGCCGTCAGATAGATGAGCCGGAAGGCCGGCATCAGGCCGGGGTCGCGGTTGAAGAGCCGCTCGATCTGCTCCGATAGTTCCAGCACATATTCGCGGTCCCCTTCGAAGGAGGCCTCGAGGAACAGGAGCGTGCAGAAACCGCGGACGCGCCGGTGATCGTCTATGGTCTTTTTGTCGAGGAACCGCCGCAGTTTGCCGCCCGCCATCCGCGCGTAGCCGGTCTCCCCCTTGAGCACGTAGAGGAACACCTGCGCCGAGAAGATGCCGCAGAGATCGGCGTCGCGCCGTTCATGGTAGGAAAGTTCCTCGGCGTTGAACAGGTAATTCTCGGCCAGCGAAAAATCGCCTGTCTGCACGGCATATTCGCCGCGGGCGAAGTAGGCGAGTTTGAGGATGGTCGTGCCGCAGCCCTTGCGCGCGAACTCCATGGCGCGGTCGAGGAAGAACGGGACCTCCTGCCACCGTTCGAGCAGTTGGGCGCACGAGGCGAGATTGAGATAGCTCCGCGCGATGCGGAAGTTATCGTAGGATTCTATCGCGAGCTTCAGCGACTGCTGGAGGACGCGGAACCCCTTTTCGAGCCGGTTGAAGCGCTGAAGGAAACGGAACGAAGCGGTCAGCGCATCGATGAGATAGGAGGCCGAGCGCAGCCCCTTGGCGCTTTCGATCAGATCGTTGCGGACCGGCAGGAGCGATTCATAATCGCCGCTCCGTTCGTACATGACCAGATCGAACTCGAGTTCGCGCAGGATATAGCGCCGCTGAGGGGTGAACAGCGCGTCGTGTCCCTCGGCGATGAGTTTCTTCGCCTTCTGGATGTAGGAGCGGGAGCGGGCATAGTTCTCCTCGGCGCGGTTGGCGATGTAGGCGCGCAGAAAGGCGATGAAGGCGGCGCGGTCGGGACTGTCGGCCTTGAACTTCCCGATGTGCTGGAGCGCCCGCGGAGCGTCGCCGTCGCTCACCAGCGACCGGACCAGCAGGCCGAGAACGACATCGTTCTTCC